>CABVRO010000092.1 GCA_902500715.1 uncultured Nitrospira sp.
CATAGCCCCACTTGAACTTCCAGGCAATCGTGTGTTTGCCGGGGAGTGAGTCGGTTTGGTGCATCGGCATCAACCAGCTTCTGGTAAACGACTGCTGTGCGCCGTACCGGAAGTTGGACTGATAGCCGGTGTCCACCGCGATGGCGCGTCCGTCTGGCCGCGTCTCGTGACCTTTCACCGACTTCGCCGTCGCCACATACGGGGCATGTTTTGCCATCGTGACGTGGTACGGATACGCCGGGTTGTACTTGGCACGAATCATCAAACGGGACACCTTGTAGAACGGATCCGACGGCTTCCAGCCACGATAGGGCCGGTCCACCGGGTTACCGTCGACAAAGACGTAGTCGCCGTCGTTGATGCCGCGGTCTTTCGCCGCTTGCGGGTTGATGTGCAACTGGTGTTCGCCGACACCCGGTGTCCGTTTGTCCATGCGGTACGGATCGCCGAAGTTCGACTCATAAATCTGCACCCAGTCGTTCACCGACCATTGGCTATGCACCCGGTGCCGGGTCTTGGGCGTGACGCAGTAGAACTGGTAGCCCTTTTCCCACAACGGGTTCGGATGCCGCTTGATTTCCGCCCACGGCAGCTTGATGTTTCGCACGTGCTTGTCATCATGGTGCTGCGCGGTGATCGGAATACCGTAGTCATCCGGCCGAATGAACGGATTGTTCGAGAAAATCGCATTCGGCAGATACGGGGTACACTCCGGGCCTTCCCGGTGTGAAATGAAGTTTTCCCCGTATTCGATGGCTTCCGGCTCAATCCGGTAGGTCTCGATGCGACCCGACCGCGTCCACTGGGGCTTGGACTCGTTGGTCTCTTCCCAGAGCGGATGCCGCGGATAGGTACGACCCATGACCATCCAGCCCTTTTCCGACTTCAACATGACGTCAGCGCTGTATCCGTAGCAGGTGGCGCTGGCATCCAGCATCCGCTGCGGATAGACATCGACGCGGTTCATGTACACGAAGTGGAATACGCCGCGGAACCGCGCATCTCCGGTCATTTCAGCCAACTTGGCTGCGACGCCGGCGAAGGTGTCCGCATCGTTGCGGGTATCGTACAGCGGACGGATACCACCCTTCCAGATCTGAATCCACGGATTGGAGACCGTGCCGGTCATTTCCGGATAGGTGAACTCCATCCAGGAGTTACAAGCAAACGCCACGTCGGCATGGTTGACGTCCGAGGTCATCTCGATGTCTTGCGTGACGATCATCTCGATGTTCGGATCGACGTTTTTCACCATGTCATAGTGGTGCTTGGCGTTGTTGAGAATGTTCACGTTGGTCACCCAGCGGACTTTGCTGGGGCTCGGCATGTGGGTCTTGCCGGTGAACACCTTGCGTCCATACTTCGGCGTGTTGACGATCAAGGCCGTATCACCATGGTTCCAGTATCCGACTTCTTCACCATAGTAATAGGAACGGGTCTTGATCTCTTTGCCGTGGGCGTTCGGATCCAAGGTCAGGTTGAACGGATCCTCACCGGTATGCACCGCGAGGCCCGCGCCGGACCATGGCACGGCGTTCCAGATACCGGCCTTGTAGTTTCCAGACCAGGTATGGCAGCCCGTACCGAACTTTCCGATGTTGCCGGTGATGGTCATAATGAACGCTGCCGCCCGACCCATTTCCGTCATGTGGAAATAGTGACAGACGCCTTCGCCGTTATGCATCGCGGCCGGCTTGATCGTGCCCGAATCGCGCGCCCATCGGACGATGAGGTCTTTCGGTGCGCGGGTGATCTGGTGAACTGTATCCAGGTCGTAGTCCTGGAGGTGCACCTGGTACATCTGATAAAGCGGCATCACGTCGATTTCACGACCGCTGAGCAGCTTCACTCGGTGAGTACCGGTCAATGCTGCATCGATGCCGCTCGCCTTGAAGTGGAAGCCGACCTGTTCCCGGTGCAGAGGAACTGCCTGGTTCTTCGCCTGGTCCCAGACCATCATGCCGCCGAGCCGTTCGACCTGCTCGGGCTTCAAGGACTGGATGCGTCCCGAATAGCTCTTGGAGAAATCCGGGAACTTGTAGTCCGCAATCACATCGCGCGGATCGAGATACTGGAGGGTATCCGTTCGAATGAGTAACGGCAGGTCGGTAAATTCCTTGATGTAATCGATATCCTGCAAATTCTCATCGAAGATGATCTTTGCAGCGCCGAGGAAGTTCGCGCCGTCGGTCTCCGGCCGCAGAGGAATCCAGTAGTCTGCGCGGTAGGCCGTTGGGTTGTATTCCGGCGTAATGACGACGATGCGCGCGCCGCGCTCGATGGACTCGAGCTTCCAGTGCGCTTCCGGCATCTTGTTCTCGACGAAGTTCTTACCCCAGCTGGTGTTCAGCTTGGAGAAGCGCATGTCGGAGAGGTCGACGTCGCAGTTCTGGGTCCCGTTCCAGAACGGATGGGAAGGATCTTGGTCGCCGTGCCAGGTGTAGTTGGAATAGTACTTTCCGCCCTGCGCCTTTTCGGCATCGACTTTGCGGATCCAGGAGTCCAGCAACGGCAGACATCCGCCGTTGAAGCGGGTGTTCATCATCTTACCGACGATGCCGAGCACCGGCATACCGGCGCGATGCTTGAACGTCCGCACGCCCGCACCCTTCATCATTTCGATCATTTCCGGAGCATAGCCCTGCTCGCGGAGACGACGGGCACCGGCTTCACCGCTGTAGCGCGTCGCGATGAGCACGGCGGCTTTGGCGACATAGGTGAAGGCCGTATCCCAGGAGACCCGGTTGAGGTCGTCCAGGAAGCGGCTGTCAAACTTGTACTTGCGCTTCACATCGGGCGTCAGCTCGGGGGAGCCGTCGTCCATCCACTGCTTCCAGCCCTTCCGCATCAACGGACCCTTCAAGCGATAGGGGCCGTACACGCGACGGTGGAAGGTGAAGCCTTTCAAGCACATGCGCGGGTTGTGCGCGAACGTTCCGCGGTTGCCGTAGAGGTCTTCATAGGTTTGGTGGTCATAGTTCTGCTCAACGCGCATGACGACGCCGTTCCGGACGAAGGCCCGGACGCGACAGCCGTGGGTGTCGTTCGGTGAGCAGCACCAGGTAAAGGATGAGTCGTACCGGTACTGGTCGTGATACACACGCTCCCAGGACCGATCCGGGTACTCACCCAGCGGGTTCCCAACCTCGATGACCGGCTGCAGCGCGGTCAACGCGAGGACTTTGTCCGCCACGGCCACGGCCGCGACGGTGCCCGCCGAGATTTTGAGAAACTGTCTCCGTGAAACGGAAACCTGCATAATAGCTACCTCCTTGTGAGGCACATGAGTCCCTCATGCACCTGTTCGTACAACCTCACTACACTCACGTGGATGCAATCTTGTCTGGAGTACCTCCTTTCCTTGTGTCGAATTGGTAACATTCGATACTCGCAATTCGAAATTGTCGAGCGGACATTCGCTCGCGGTGTAAGAGTATTACAATTCACGTGCCGTTGCGGCCAGATAATGTGGCTCCGGTTCGTTTTGGAAATATAGATTTAAACGTAATTAAATCAATATTTTGTGATTCGTTGTGAGGTGCGAGAGAAGGCGGCGATGACTGACGAAAACTCCAGGGTCAGTAACTGCTGACTACGAAGGGGGATGCTCTGGCTAAGATATTGAAATATAAATACTTATTTGTGTCTGTAAACGCGGACGGGCAGTATCATTGTTGTTTTATTCAACAAAACCAATTATTTAGACTTCTTTCGTGTGGGCGGGTGTCATGATTTGCTGACACCGCTATTTTTCATCTTTTGTGTAGCGGCGCATGATCTCATGGAAGTACGAACGTGGCAGTCCGGCGTCCTGGGCGGCATGGGTAACGTTCCCCTGATGGATCGTCAGTTTGGTTGAGATGTATCGACGGTTGAAGGCCTCCAGGACCTGCTCCTTAGCCTTCGCATACGGCAGGTGAAGATAGTCCTCATCGGGAGCTTCCCGTTGTCGTTCGTCGGGCACGGCGAGCATGCCGGCCACATCTGCGATACCGATGCGATCACCCTTAGCGAGCATCACCGCCCGCTCCATCACGTTCCGTAACTCCCGGACATTACCCGGCCATGGGTAGGCGACAAGCTCTGTGACGGCGGAGGGATGGAGATCCTCAACGCGTTTCGTAAACTCCTTGGCATAGCGCGCAATGAAGTGTCGCGCGAGAACGGGGATATCTTCCGTTCGTTCGCGTAGAGGTGGGACGCGGATCACCATGACATTCAGGCGAAAGAACAGGTCTTTCCGGAATTCGTTCCGCTTCACCTTCTCGGCCAGGTCCTGATTGGTCGCGGCGATAAAGCGCACGTTGACCTTCCGCTGCTGGGTGCTGCCGACCGCCCGCACTTCCCCGGCTTCCAGCACACGCAGGAGTTTTGCCTGCAGATTGGCGGGCAGGTCGCCGATTTCATCGAGAAAGACGGTGCCGTGGCTGCCTGACTCAATTAAGCCCGTTCGGTCGGCCACCGCGCCGGTGAATGCGCCGCGAACATGGCCGAACAACTCACTCTCGACGGTGCCTTCCGAAAAAGTGGTGCAGTCGACGACCTGAAACGGGCCATCGCTATCGAGACTACGCTCGTGAATCGCCTTGGCGATCAATTCCTTACCCGTGCCGGTTTCCCCGATGATCAGTGTGGTGGAGGGGACCCGGGCGATGGCTTCGATCATGGCCATCACGTTTCTGATCGGGGAGCTCACACCCACCAGGTTCTTGAAGGGAATGCGTGGCGCGGCAGGCTCGTCCGGTGAGGCCTGCAGGAGGATTTCCGACATGCGCATGGCCCGATGAATGCGCGCCGACAGATCCATCGTGTCGTAGGGCTTCACGATGTAGTCGAATGCTCCATGGCGCATCGCGTCAATGACCGTCTCGATCGCATGGACCCAGCTGACGATGATGACGGGGATACGCCGGTTCAGGTCCTGTACCCGCCGCAGGAGTTCGATTCCGCTCATGCCCGGCAGCCGCACGTCGGCAATGATCAGATCGATCGGTTGCTGTTGCAGCCGCTCCAGCGCGCCCTCGGCCGTGGCGTTGATGACCAGCGTGACCTGCTCATCCTCATGGCGGGGCAGTTCATGCTCGACCGTGCGCAAGAACATGTCCACGTCTCCCGCGTCGTCCTCGACCAGCAGGATCGTGAAGACTTTGTGCTTGGTGCCTGACATGCGTGTCTTTCTCGGAAACTCCTACAGTCCGCTCACAGCAATGGTTTTTTGATCTGGTGCGGTTCAGACTGGCCCGGGGTCGGCCATGAGTGCGTTGCGTGAATTGCTGTCCTCTGGCCCGTATCTTAGGAGGCGAAGGCGAGGCAAATCAACTCCGTGGCCCACTCCAAGCAGGGCCGTATCCCGACGGCTATTTCTCAAAAATCAGCATGAGGTAGGCCAGGAACAGGAGCAAGTGGACGGCTCCGAGCAGGACATTGGTGCGTCTGACGGCAAAGGTCAGCATGCTGACCACGAAGGTCAGGACCAGGAGGATGGTATCGACTGTGTCGATCCCGAGAATGATGGTGGATTCAGTAAAGAAGCCGATAGCGAGGACGGCTGGAATGGTGAGGCTGATACTCGCGAGCACCGATCCAAGGAGAATATTGACGGAGCGCTGCAATTGATTGGCCAGAGCGGCCCGGACCGCGCCAAGAGATTCGGGGGCCAGCACCAGCCCGGCGACCAGCACACCGCCTAACGCATGGGGGGCCTTCCACAGGCGAAGTGTGTAATCGATCGGTGTCGCCACATGTTCCGAGAGAATGACGAGCGGAAGTAGGTAGGCCACCAGGAGGAGTGTATGGCGCCAGACAGGTGTCTTCGGGGCCTGTTCAGTCTGATGGAGCAAGGCCATTTTTCGCTTGCTCTGGCTCCGGGGTGCCACGAAGTAGTCGCGGTGGCGCAGATTCTGAATCGCGAGAAACACACCATACAACCCCAAGGACATCACGATGAGAAAGGTGGATTGATGGGGGGAAAATGTCGGACCGGGTGAGGAAATCGTATAACTCGGCAGCACGAGCCCCAACACCGCCAGCGGGACAATGACCGCGAGGAACGCGTTCGCCCCTTGTAGGTTGTAGGTCTGTTCGTGATACCGCAGGCCGCCGAGCAGGAGCGAGAGGCCGACCATGCCGTTCAGTACGATCATGACCACCGCAAACATGGCGTCACGCGCCAGCGACGCATTCCCGTTGCCCGTATACATAAAGGCGGCGATCATCATCACTTCGATCCCGGTGACCGACAAGGTCAGAATCACGGTTCCCATCGGTTCGCCGAGCCGCTCTGCAAGGTGCTCCGCATGACGAAGGACGGCAAAGGCGGAGAGAATAATCACGAGCAGGAGCCAGCCGAGGATGGCGCTCAATCGAACGGGACTAGAGAGGTCGCTCAGCCACTCATGGCCATAGTGAAAGAACAGGGCGGCAGTTCCGACCGGCAGGAGCAGGAGCCACTCTCCAAGCGTCCAGCCGGTCGGCTTCGGAGTGTTGCGATTCGGGAAGTGGTGGATCGGAGATTCGTGCTGAGTGGGTGTAGTGAGTGGCAACATGGTTTACGTGAATCCGCCAATGAACATCGCTGCCGCCTGGCTCAGGAAGTGCTTCTGAGTCCGATGATGCCGAGTACGATGCAGAGCAACGAGAGCACTTTGATGGCCGAGGCAGTTTCTGCAAAGAGGACCATGCCGAGGACAGCGGTGCCTGCCGCGCCGATACCGGTCCATACCGCATACCCGGTTCCCACGGGGATTGTTTTCAAGGCTTGAGCCAGGCAGCCGAAGCTCGCTGCCATGGCGACCAATGTTCCGACTGTGGGCCACGGCCGGGTAAATCCTTCGGTGTACTTCAACCCGATGGCCCAACAGATTTCAAAGAGTCCGGCGACACACAGTAAAGTCCACGCCATAGTTTCGGTTACATCGACCTTCGTGACGTATGACTTAGAGAGGGAGCATCAACGTCAACATGGAAACACTCCCAGGCTAGAGATGGTACACGATCATCTCTTCCGAGTAACCTCGGCATATCACTAGGGACATGAAGCGGGGGCGAGAGAATGGAATGCGGAGTGCGCATCCCCATCCGAGGAGAACGTTGTTAGCGGGCGGGTTCTTCTTCGAGCGCTGCCGGTTTATCCGGCCGGTCGAACCATTGATATAGCACCGGCAGCACGATTAAGGTCAGGAGGGTGGAGCTGAGGAGCCCTCCGATCACCACGATGGCCAGCGGCCGCTGCACCTCCGATCCGATGCCGTGGGACAGCGCCAGCGGAAGCAGACCGAGCAGCGCGACGACCGCCGTCATCAGCACGGGGCGCAACCGGAGGGTGCAACCGGTGACGACCGCCTCCTCCTGATTCATGCCCTCGTCGCGAAGTTTGTTGATGTAGGAGACTAGGACGATGCCGTTGAGTACGGCGACCCCGAAGAGATTGATGAAGCCGACGGAGGCCGGCACGCTGAGATACTCGCCCGTCAGCCACAGGGCGGCGATACCGCCGATCAGGGCAAAGGGCAGGTTCAAAATAATCAACGCGGCGTGACGCAACGAGTTGAACGACGAAAAGAGAATGAGAAAAATGACGCCGATGGTGATCGGGACAATGATTTTCAGACGAGCCATCGCCCGCTGCATGTTTTCGAACGAACCGCCCCAGAGCAGCCGGTACCCGGTCGGCAACTGTACCTGCCGGTCGATTTTCGTCTGGGCCTCATGCACGATGCTTTCAATGTCGCGGCCGAACGTATTGAAGCCCACATAGATCCGACGCTGCAGGCCTTCACGGCTGATCAGTGCGGGGCCTTCGCGCAGTTCCACCTTGGCGATGTCTCCCAGCGGGATCAACGCGCCGGCCGCGGTGGTCAGGAGGATATTGCTGATGGTGTCGACGCTGTCGCGATATTGCTCCGGATAACGCAGGATTAAGTCGAAGCGGCGCTGACCCTCGTAGACGCGTGTGGCGGCGTCGGCGCCGATGGCGGTCGTAATGATTTCGCGGATGTGGGCGACATTGATGCCGTGGCGGGCGATCTTGCCGCGATCGATATCGATGGTCAGGTAAGACTGTCCGAAGAGTTGCTCTACACGCACGTCCTTGACCCCTTGAATGCCGTTCATAATGCCCTGAATTTTTTCCGCCGTGCTGCGCAGAATGTCCAGGTCTTCGCCGATGACCTTGACGGTGGCTTCCGAACGGACCCCCGAGACCAGCTCATCGACCCGCTGTTGAATCGGCTGACTGATCAGGAAGTTGGCGCCCGGAATCTGTTGCAGGCGGCGGCGGATCGCGTCATCGAGTTGCGATTTGGTCGAGGCGGTTGTCCATTGATCCATCGGGGCGAGCGACACCACGGGATCGCTCGCATTCGGCTCCTGAGGATCGTTGCCCAATTCAGTTCGGCCGATTTTCGAGACCACCATGCGGGCTTCCGGAAACTCCAGCACCGCCCGCTGCATTTCCTTCTCGATCTCAATGGATTTATCCAACGAGATGCCGGGAAGCCGGATCGTTTGAGGCGTGACCGACCCTTCGTTCAAGATGGGAATGAACTCGCCCCCCAGAAATGGAAACAGCGACAGGCTGCCGGCCAGCAGGCCGAGCGCGAGTGCAAGCACGGCGGTACGATGGCCGAGCGCCCATCCGAGCGTCGGCAGGTAGCCACGCTTGACCCACCGCAGGAGAAAGGTGTCTTCCTCCTTGGCATCCTTGAGGACCAGGGAGCAGAGCACGGGCGACAGGGTCAGCGACAGCAACAATGAGATCAGCAGGGCAATGATGATGGTATAGGCCAACGGCTGAAACATTTTCCCTTCCATGCCTTGCAGGGACAGGATCGGAAAAAAGACGATGATGATGATCAGGATGCCGAAGACGACCGGCTGTCCCACTTCCATTGCCGCCTGTAGAATCAAGGAGGTCTTGCTGGTCGAGGAGCCGCGGTGTTCGGAGAGATGGCGATAGACGTTTTCCACCACCACCACGGAGCCGTCCACCATCATGCCGATCGCGATGACCAAGCCGCCCAGTGACATCAAATTGGCGGTCAACCCGACCCGATCCATGACGATGAAGGTGGCCAGCGGGGTGAGGATCAGGGTGGCGGTGACGATGAGGGCGCTACGGACATTGCCGAGGAAGAGAAATAAGACCACGACTACCAGCACCACGCCTTCGAACAGGGCCTTATAGACGGTGTTCAAGGCGGAGGTAATCAGTTCGATGCGATCGTAAAATGGGACGATGCGGAGTCCGCCGGGGAGCAGCTTGTGCTGGTGAATGTCATCGATTTTGGTTTTGACCGCCTGGACGACTTCACGGGCGTTGCCGCCGCGGAGCATGAGCACGATTCCGGTGACCGCTTCATGTTTGCCGTTGATGACGGCCGCGCCGTGGCGGATGGCGTGCCCCACGCGAACTTCGGCCACGTCCCGCACATAGACCGGGGTGCCGCCCTCTTCTTTCACGACGATTTGTTCGATGTCCGCGAGGGTCTTGATGAGACCGACCCCCCGGACGATGAATCGCTCGGCGTTCTTTTCCAGAATGTTGCCGCCGGCGTTGGCATTGTTCTGTTCGACCGCCCGGAAGACATCGTGGAGCGCGAGGTTGTATTTTCGCAGCAGTCCCGGCTCGACCATGACCTGGAATTCTTTGACAAATCCTCCCAGGGAGTTCACGTCCACGACATCCGGAAGTCCCTTGAGCAACGGGCGGATCAGCCAGTCCTGGAGGGTGCGTCGGTTCATCAGCTCGGACTCGGAGAGCTGAGTGCCCGCCGTGTCGTCCTGCGGGCCTTTCAAGAAATATTGAAAGACTTCACCCAGTCCGGTGGTATTGGGGACCAACTGGGACAGCGAGCCGGGCGGCAGCTGATCCTGCACTTCGAGAATCCGTTCCAGCACCACCTGGCGCGCCAGGTAAATATCGACCGTATCTTCGAAGATCACGTCGATCATGGAGAGGCCGACCTTCGAGAGAGAACGCACCTCGACCAGGCCGGGTGAGCCGGTCAATTGGAGTTCGAGCGGAAACGTCACGAACCGTTCGATTTCTTCGGGAGAGAGCCCGGGCGTTTTCGTGACGACCTGGACCAGGACCGTCGTGACATCGGGAAAGGCGTCGATGGGAATGGTTTGGAACGAGTAGATCCCTCCGATGGCCAGGGCCAGGGCCAAGACGACCACCAGGACACGTTGGCGGAGGGACATCTGCAGCAGCGACGATAACATGCAATCAGATCTGGGAGCCGAACAACTCGGATTTGAGGACGTAGGAGCCCTTCACGACGACGGCCTCCTGTTCCTGGACGCCACCGAACACCTTGACCTGCTTGCCGTTGGATTCCCCCAATTGGACGTCGCGGACTTCGAAGATCCCCGGTTCACGTTGGACGAAGACGAATTGGCGGTCACGGTCGCGCTGCACGGCCGTTTCGGGAATCAGGAGTGTCTCCGGTTGCGGTTCTGAATACACGCGGACCGTGGCATACATCGAGGGTTTCAGCTTACGTTCGGGGTTGGACAGTTCGAGCCGCAGCCGCATGGTGCGGGTAGCCGGATCGAGTACGTCTCCCACATAGGTGATCCGCCCCTGAAAGATCTGTCCCGGATACGCGGTCACGTGCACTTCCACGGCCTGTCCATCTCCCTCCAGGTCGGCCTGGATGTACGGAATATCTTTTTCGGGAATTTTGGCGGTCACCCAGACCTCCGAGAGGTCGGCGACGACGAACAGTTTTTCCGTGGTTTCCACCACCTCGCCCTTGGTCAGATTCCGGGCAATGATCCGGCCGTCGAAGGGAGCGACCACCGGGACGTGCGACCGGATGGTGTGATTGCGATCCAGATTGCGCAAATCCTCGTCGGTCAGTCCCAGAATCAGGAGGCGGTCTCGTGTTTCTCGTTGCTCGGCGCGAAGACTGATCATTTCCCCCTCGCGCCGCTGCAATTCAGCCACACCGATGACCTTTTCTTTCAGGAGCAACTCTGCCCGCCGGAAGGCTCGATCGGCGACGTTCAGTTTGGCTGTGGCTTTGAGGTAGGCCGACTGCGCCATCCCCAGTTCGCTGCTATAGAGCAGGGCCAGCAGGGTGCCCCCTTTGACCTCGCGGCCCAGGTCGGCATAGACGTCGATGACCCGCCCGCGGACCAGGGTGGTGATTTCAGCCAAGGCATGTTCATTGGGCTCGATGGTGCCGGGAAAATCGCGAAAGGTGCGAAACTCTCCGCGCGTCAGCGGCTGCACTTCGATGCCGGCCGATTTGATTTTGTCGGCTGTCAGCCGGACCAGGCCGCTCTCGGTCGCAGCGGCGGGCGGATTGGCCCCCGTGGCGTTGGGGGGCGGGCCTTCGCATCCGGAGAGGAGCTGCAGGGACAATGCGCTGAGCAGCATCGTCACGGCCAATCGTAGAGAATAGGAGCCGGCGTGGAACCGGGCTGCGCTGAAGTATGGATGGACTGGTTTCATTACAGGGCGCCTCCCACGGCGCGTTCCAGGAGCGCGAGTGACATGGAGAGATCGAACTGGGCCTGGGCATAGTCTAACAAAATCTGACGCTGCACCCGTTGGGCGTCGAGTACTTCGATGAGGCTGGAGGCCCCCTGCTGGAAGCTGAACTTCGCGATTCGAAGCGCCTCATCGGCCTGTTTCAACAGACCCTTTTCATAGACCTCGATCATATCCGCAGTCGTTTTCGCATCCTGGAAATGCTGGCTGACGTTCCGGATGAGTTCATTTCGCGCACGAAGAAATTCAGCTTCGCCTTTCCGTTTACTCCCGAAGGCCGAGATGATTTCACCCTGCCGCCGATCCCACACGGGGGTGGGGAATGTGAGGCCACCGGTGAAGGCTTCCCGACCGATTTCCCGCCAGTAGCTGCCTCCGATCGTGATATTGGGCACGCGGGCTTGACGTTCGAATTCCAGGCTATGGTCGGCCTGTTCGACCGACTTGCGCAGGCGCACGATCGTCGGATGTTGGGTGAGTGCGCGTTCGGTCAGAATGTCGATGCCGAATCCCGGGCCCACACGGTGGAGTTGTCCATCGATGGCATACGTGGGGCCGAGTGAACCGGCCGTCAGGGTGTCGAGCATCACTCGATTGACCCGCACTCGATTGGCCGCTCTGGTCAGCGACTGATTGGCTTTCAACACTTCCACTCCGGAGCGGATCGCTTCGAACTGCGGACTCTCCCCCAGGCGTACCCTGGTCCGTACCGCCTTATCGACATCCTCCACGGTGGCCAGATTCTGCTGTGCGAGGATCAGCGCGCGCTGAGCCAGGAGAAGATCGTAAAAGGCAACCTTGACGTCGGCGACTAAATTCAGCTGGGTCTCAGCCAGTCCGGCCGAGGCGGCGGCTACGCCGGCTTCGCTGGCACGCTGGCGGGCCGCGCGCTTTGACGGCCACTCGATCGGCTGCCCGACGCTCAGATTGAATTCCGTCACCCGCTCGCGCACCGCCGGATCGAAGAGTCCCAGGTCGCGCATCCTGCCGACGCCGCTGTTGGCGCTGACCGAGGGGTTGAGATAGGTGTACGCGGCTACCTGTTGTCCACGATTCTGATCGATGGTGCCTTCCGCGCTGGCGACCGTAGGATTGCGCGTCAAAGCAAAATTCAGCACCGCCTCCAGCGAATAGATCGGATCAGACGGCCCCGGGGGTGGCGCGGTTGCCCGGTCGCCGGCGAGGCTGGAGATCGGACTCGAGAACACGACGAATAGACACGCGAGGAGCGCGAAAGTGGTGATTCTTGCGTCGAGCCTGAGAGCCGGCGCCAGCCGTTCGCCCCATGGCGCGGATCGTTGAGGAGCGGAGGCCGAGCCGAGCTGTGGTCCACACACCCGGCCGTCTTCGGCCTCTGATTGCTGCTGCGGCTCGTGCATCGGTCCGCGTTGATCTGCGTAGTTCATCGTCGCACTTCCTCCCTCCGCAGAACCGTGCTCGCCACTGAACGGTGCGTCGCCACTGCGCGATGCCTGTTGTCCTGCTTCAAACAACGTAGCACCTTCCCGGAGTGAAGTCGATCAAGCGCGCCAGAGCCTGTGTCGCGAGCTACAGTACGAAGAGGGTAGGGATAGATGCCAGGCCGGTGGTTCCAGCGAGAGTACAGACTGTGTGGTGTAGGAGGGGTCTCCCATTGACTTGCGATGAAGCGAGTCCAGCACTGTGCGGTTCGATGGAGCCGGCCTGGCGAACAGGTCGAATGTATGGTCCGATGCATGCGGCTGCGAACATTCCTCTGTAACCGATCCATTGTCGCTCTCCTGGAGCATGCAATGGTCGGATTCTTTGTAAAGACCGGACGACAACGCGGCTACGGCTCACCCACGTTGGCTCAGCGCCTGGTCGTGTCAGGTATGGACCTGTTATGCGTCGTAGAGATGTTCTTGCGTGAGTCGATGATACAGGGTGGTGCACTGGGGGCAATATCCTTCGGAAAAGCTAGGGCTATGGGACGTCACATCGTGGTTGTCCATGAACGTCTGCATGTCTGACCATACCGCACAGGAGCTTCCTTCGGTCCTGTTATCCCGCACGCGCCAGCAAACCTGGCATTGTGTGGCTGCGGAGTCCATCGTCCAGACCTCCTTCGACCGTACCGAGCCAGCATGACGGACAGGCATGGGGAACGGCGAAACATATGCACGCAGGGTAACGAACGTGAAGAGGAGAGACAACTAGGCGATATCCTAGGTCGGAGGTGAAATGTCCCGAGGCCGATTTCAGCGATGAATCCGACCCGCCTGGAATCGAGGCTGACCTTAGTTGAGCGACGAGCCCGGATTATTCATGAATGCCGTCGCGAGGCGTTTGAGACCGACGCCCGCCGGGGCTTCTCGCACGTAAGGCCGACGCAGGCGTACGTGCAGTCCGTCGAGGAGGCCGAACGAGAGCAGCCCCGCCGGGCGAGAGGATCGGACGACGGAGCAGGTATTCATGAATAGTCCTGGTTAGGCCGATGTCAGCCCATGCGCAAGCGCGTACTTCGTCAGTT
>CABVRO010000093.1 GCA_902500715.1 uncultured Nitrospira sp.
GACAGCGCATTCACAAAGACCAGCACCGCGAGCTTCGCAGAATTGAGCGCCTCGATAGCCTCTTCCACCGTCAATACCTCGAGAATCGGCCGAACCACTTCGACTTCATTGCGTGCAGCACGAGGAGCCTTCCGCGCGACGGCCCGCACACGCGGTTGATCGCCGAATTTGTGGTTGACCTTGCGCTCTTTCAACTTCCGCAGCTGGGCACCGAGTTTATCGACGACTTCATCGATCGAGGCATACATTTCCTCGGTCGAGGTCTTTGCTTGCAACCGCCGGCTCTGCACGACACCCACCACCTCGGCCACATGATGAAACTTTTCCACGCTGAGCAGAATTTGCAACGTCCCGAGCTTCAGTCCATAGCGGTCCAGCCGTTCCATGCGTGTTTCGATGTACTCCCGTAGAGCAGGAGTGACTGCCACATGCCGCCCCGTGATCATCAATCGCATTCCGTCCTCGTTTCTCAGGCTGCCCGCACCACCTTACGTGCAAGCCCGTTGCGACGATTGTTGCACCTCCAGGGATACCTCCTCCCTGGTGCCGGACCCGACCAGCTTAGAAAAACTTCCTGCGTTGGGTTGCGGAAGGTATATTGTCCTCCGCACGGTACTTTGCAACGGTACGACGGGCGATCAGCACTTGCTGCGTCCGCAGCCTCGCGGCGATCTCCTCATCTTTGAGAGGCTTACGCGCGTCTTCCGCCGCAACCATTTGCCGGATCATTTCGCGCACTGTGAGGGACGACAGCATGTCCGTCGGCTGATCGGCGCGTTGGAGCCCGGCGTTAAAGAAAAATTTCAACTCCAACATCCCCTGCGGACAATACATATATTTATTGGCCGTCACCCGGCTGATCGTCGATTCGTGCATCCCGATATCCTCGGCAACTTGCTTGAGAACCAACGGTTTCAAGTGCTGGATCCCGCGCTCGAAAAAGCCTTCTTGAAACTTCACGATACTCGACACGACCTTCACAATAGTCTTGTTGCGCTGTTCGATGCTCCGAATCACCCACTGCGCCGCCCGCAACTTGTCGTCCAGATAGGCCTTTGTCTCCGCCGATCCCGATTGCCCTGACGACATCAACTGCTTGTAGTACGGGCTGATCCGCATGCGCGGCAAGCCGTCGTCATTGAGTAATACTTCCCACACCCCTTCGTTCTTGACGACAAAGACATCCGGGACGATGGCGTAATTCTGTGTATTGGAGAAGGGGCGTCCAGGCTTCGGTTCCAACCCTTCGATAATCCGGGTCGCTTCGAAAACGTCGTCCATCGAAATATTCAGCGCCTTCGCGATGCGGTTGTACTGTTTCTTCTCCAGATCCTTCAGATGGTGGAGCACGATGGATTCCAACACCGTCCCCTTCAGCACTCCCGGGCGCGACCCTAAGGAGCCAATTTGGCTCCGGCCCAAAAACTTCAGTTGAAGCAGCAGACATTCGGATAAGTCCCGTGCCGCCACACCATTTGGATCGAATCCCTGAACATCTTTCAACACCGACTCAGCGTCCGCCACCGAATAGCTCGTGCCGGCGACCAGCTCATCCAAGCTGATCCGGAGATACCCGTCGTCGTCCAGATTTCCGATGATCAGGCGTCCGATCCCTTTTTCTCGATCCGAAAGGCCCGATAAGGACAACTGCCAGACAAGGTGATCTTCCAACGACGTCGACTTCGCCACGGTTTGTTCATAGGAGGGGAACTCTTCCTTCGAAGAAGAGCTGTACTCGGTTTCACCGCGACGCATGTCCGTATCGAAGTAATCTTCCCAGCTGGAGGCCGAAAATTCCTCGGCGTTTTCCCCGCTTTCGGCAGGCTTATCGTCGCCCTCTCCTCGCACTTCACTGGATACGGTGGTCGACGTATCGGGCTGTTCTCGCTCCGCCGTCGCCGTCTCCTCACTTTCTTCCGTCTCCGTCGCCAATTCATCCAACAACGGATTTTCCATGAGGTGCTGCTGCAGACTTTGCTGAAGCTCCAAACGAGACAGTTGCAGCAATTTGATCGCCTGCTGCAATTGCGGCGTCATAATCAGTTTTTGACTGAGCCTGAGATCCAGTCGCAGCTTCATCGCACACTCACTCCCTGCCGCTACAGGCGGAATCCTTCGCCCAAATACACGGCCCTGGCCATTTCACTTTTCTCGATCACCCCAGGCGGGCCCGCTTCCAGGATCGTGCCTTCATTGATGATGTACGCTCGATCGGTAATCGACAACGTTTCCCTGACATTGTGGTCCGTAATCAACACGCCGATATTCCGCTGCTTCAACCGGATAATGATTTGCTGGATATCAGCCACCGCAATGGGATCGATGCCAGCAAACGGCTCATCCAGCAACATAAAGGAGGGGCTAGTCGCCAATGCGCGGGTGATCTCCAAACGCCGGCGCTCCCCGCCCGACAAAGCATACGCCTTACTCTTGCGAATATGCACCAGATCCAGTTCTTTCAGCAATGTCTCAACCCGCTCCATGCGCTCACTTCTCGAATAGCCCAGCATCTCCAGAATCGCAAGGATATTGTGTTCGACTGACAGCCGGCGAAACACCGACGACTCCTGTGGTAAATACCCGATGCCCCTCCGGGCCCGCTTATACATGGGCAAATCGGTTATTTCTTGGCCGCCTAAGGCAATCGTGCCTTCATCCGGCTGACAGAGTCCCACCATCATATCGAAGATCGTCGTTTTCCCTGCTCCATTCGGCCCGAGAAGACCGACGACTTCGCCGGCCTGCACATCGAGCGACACACCCTTTACCACCTTCCGCCCGCGAAAACTCTTCACCAGGCCGGTGGCAGCCAAGCGATCCGGTATGCCCGTTGATGTCGTACCCTGAGCGACCGATGCCTGGACGTCGGAAAACATCGGGATCACCGCTTGACACCGCCTTCGCCCTCGATGACCACCTGAGAGTCCCCCTCCACCACACTGCGATCCTCATCCAGGAACATAATAATCCGCTTGCCCGATACGCGCGTCCCTTTCTGCCAAGCCACTGGATCACCTGTCAGAATGATTTTTTTTTCATCTTCGTAGTACACGGCCTTCTGGCAGGTCGCGCGCCCATCTTCTTTCTCAATTCTCACTCGGCCCGTCGCTTCGACCATCCGGATACTGCGCTCCGAGACCGCGGGTGCCGCATCCTGCCCTTGTGGTTCCGGCTTGTTCGCACTCGAATTGTTCTTCGGCTTGGTTGTACCGTTAGCATTCTTGCTGTCGGCCCCATTGCGGTTGGGATGAAACGAGACCACCATATGATCCGAATGCACCACCAGCAGGCCACGAGTCAAGACAACCGCCCCGTCAAAAATCGCGGTATTTGCCTGATTACTGACCGTCATGGTGCGAGACGTAATCGTCGTGGGTGCCGGATTGGGAGTCGACTCTTTCGTAGCGCTTGGCTCTGCCCCGTGCGCCCAGGGACTGGGCTGCAGCGCGACACCGCTAAGAAGCAGGCACCACATCGACGCGCACGTCGTCCAACACCTGAAATTCTTCTGTATCCATTTTCCCCAGCAACCCCCTGCCGGTGACTTGCAACCCATGCCCGTTAATCGTGACATGATCTGGAGTTTGAATTTCATGCCGCGCATCAGTCCACACAAGATGATTTGTCTCAATGGTATAACCACTTTGAGTTTCAACCACAATCGGCGTGGTCCTGTTGGAAAGTTGAAAGTTCTTGGTCTGTGTATCAAGCGTGCCCTCATCACCTGACAAGGTCAGTTCCTTTCCCTGAGCCCCATACATGGTAATTTGGACATTGTTCAGTATGGCCCGGCTCTCTTTTTCAAACAGACGCGCCTGTTCGGCTTGAACTTTCCACTGAACAAGATCGCCTTTTGTCTGGGTGAAGGTAAAGTCTTGAATTCTGGCGTCGGCCGATTCGGTGTCAACCGGCGCGACCGAACGCGACGAAGATCCAGGATTGGAGCGTGTGACGAGCAAATACCCAAGGAATGCAGCAAGCACCACACTCAGAGCTAGAAGGCCTCGTCGAATCCAACGTTCCCACATGGCAAAAAGCCCCTAATTTAAAGAGCTTCCCAGGTCACAGTCGGTGGCATGATAGTAGCATTCCACCCTGGCCAAGTAAACCTACAGCCCGCGCATGGCCTGAGAAAATGATCGGAGATAACGATGCAGAGTACGGTGGGGAGAGAACAAGGCCACAACGACCCGGAGGTCGTCGTGGCTCTCGATGTTTAGCTTTCTGCCTGAGCAGAAGTTTTTTCTGTCGTATCTTTCTTCTCCGCGACCGCGACGTCCGTCGATGGCACGGCCTTTGGCTTCTCCGGCCTGGTCACCAATTCAATGGCCACCATCTCCGCGGCATCACCGATCCGCCGGCGGGTACGGATGATACGCGTGTAGCCTCCGGGGCGCTCACGAAAGCGCGATGCAACATCGCTGAACAGCTTCGCCACCACCGCCTTGCTTCGCAAGAAGCTCAGAGCGCGGCGACGGGCAGGAAGCCCCCCCTCTTTCCCAAGAGTAATCATGCGATCGGTAAAGCCACGAACTTCCTTGGCCTTGGCTTCCGTCGTTTCGATTCGCTCATGTTCGAGTAACGAAGTCACCAGACTCCGGAACAGAGCCCATCGGTGTTTAGTTTGACGTCCGAGCTGTCGACCCTTCTTTTTGTGGCGCACGGTAGTCCTGTTCCTTTCTTACTCTGAACGTACGCCCGCGTCGCCTGACGGCAAGGCGTCGACTTTCATTCCAAGGCTCAGTCCCATTTCGGTCAGGATTTCCTTGATTTCGTTGAGGGATTTTTTCCCGAAATTCTTGGTCTTCAACATTTCTGCTTCTGTTTTTTGCACCAAGTCGGCAATCGTCTTGATGTTGGCATTCTTCAGGCAATTGGCTGCCCGAACGGACAATTCCAACTCATTCACGCTGCGATAGAGATTCTTATTCACTTCATCCGACAAATCTTCACTGCCCACAGCCGGTTTCGCATCAGAGCGCTCTTCAGGATTAATGAAGATATCCAAATGTTCGCGGAGGATGCCTGCCGCGTTGGACAACGCGTCACGCGGAGAAATCGTGCCGTCCGTCCAAATTTCAAGCGTCAGCTTGTCATAGTCGGTCATACGACCCACACGCGCATTCTCGACATGGAAATTCACCCGCTTGATCGGGGAGAAAATCGAGTCCACGGCGATCACCCCGATGGGCAATCCTTCTTCTTTATTTCGTTCAGCCGGCACAAATCCACGGCCATGCTTGATCGTCATTTCCAAATCTAGCGAGGCATCTTTGTCCAGAGTCGCAATATGCAGATCAGGAGTGAGAATCGTGACATCCCCATCGTGCGTAATATCAGAGCCCTTCGCTTCCCCAGGCCCTTTTTTCTTGAGCCGGATGGTCTTTGGCTTGTCGCCCTGCAACGCCAACCGCAGGCTTTTCACATTCAAAATAATGGATGTGACATCTTCTGTCACGCCAGGAATCGTGGAGAATTCGTGCAACACTCCTTCGATCTTGACGGTGGTTACCGCAGCCCCCGTCAAAGAAGACAGCAACACACGACGCAGGGAGTTCCCCACCGTGGTGCCAAATCCTCGCTCAAATGCCTCGGTCGTAAATCTGCCGAATGTCGGGGAAAGAGTGTCCTTGTCGACTTCCACCCGCATGGGGATCTGAAAGTCTTTCATCGCTTTAATCATGACTCCCCCTTCATTAACTCGTGTGTGCCCATCTATCGTTCAGCCATGACTGGATGAGCAAGCCGCCATCCAGCCACGTATTCTTAGCGCGAGTACAATTCCACGACCATCTGTTCGTTGACCGGGAGCACGATGTGCTCCTTGGTCGGCAACGAACGAATGGTGCCCTTGCAGGCGGCTCGGTCCAATTCAAGCCACTCCGGAATACCCCGGCCATCCACGGCCGCCAGTGCTCCTTGAATAGGGAGGAGTTCACGGCTCTTCTGCCGGACTTCCACGGAATCTCCTGCTTTGACAAGGGCACCGGGCGCCTTCACTTTGCGACCGTTGATCATCATGTGACCATGATTAACCAACTGCCGGGCCTCTTTCCGAGAGGCTCCAAAGCCGAGCCGATACACTACGTTGTCCAAGCGGCATTCCAGGAGGCGCAGCAACGTATCGCCCGTGACGCCGGCTTGCCGTTCCGCCCGCTCAAAAATGCCACGGAATTGGCACTCTTGAAGTCCGTAAATCCTCTTGAGCTTCTGCTTTTCACGCAACTGCAGACTATAATCCGACGTCCGCTGACGAGCCTGACCATGCTGCCCAGGGGGATAACTCCGGCGCTCAATCGCGCACTTCTCGGTCATGCAACGAGACCCTTTTAAAAAGAGCTTCTCGCCCTCTCTCCGACACAAGCGGCAGACAGGTCCACTATATTTTGCCACGCTACTACCCCTCCTCTACCTCAACGACTCAAGTACGACTAATTCAGCGATTGCCTTGTTCTGATGATGTCGGGACCACAACTAGACACGTCGGCGCTTGGGAGGCCGGCATCCGTTGTGGGGGATTGGCGTCACGTCTCGAATCAGATTGATGCGCAACCCGGCGCTTTGCAACGAGCGAATGGCAGACTCGCGGCCCGCCCCAGGCCCGTTGACATACACATCAACCTGCCGCATGCCGTTCTCCATGGCCTTTCTCGCCGCCGCCTCTCCCGCTCTTTGCGCCGCAAACGGTGTGCTCTTACGGGAGCCTTTAAACCCTTGATTCCCTGAGCTGGCCCACACCACGGTGTTCCCGCTCATATCCGTAATAGTCACAATTGTGTTATTAAACGACGCTTGAACGTGAGCGACTCCGCTCTGAACAATCTTCCGTTCTTTCTTCTTGCCCTTCTTCACACTCATAGCATCTCCCTCAGCGCATGGCGCCTGCTCGGTCTAATCTCTTATGCTCTTGAACCAGCGGGCTTCTGCGGTTTGCTTCCTACACCGGAGCGGCGCCCCTTGCGGGTACGCGCATTGGTCTTGGTCCGCTGTCCACGAACAGGCAACCCCTTGCGATGCCGGAGCCCACGAAATGTTCCGGTATCCACCAGTCGCTTGATGTTCATCGACACTTCTTTACGCAAATCGCCTTCCACGCGATAGTCACGTTCGATGACTTCTCGAATCTTGACGATTTTGTCTTCACTGACATCCTTTACGCGAATGGCTCCGTCGACTCCGGCCTTCTTCAGAATCGCCCGAGCGGCAACCCGGCCAATCCCGTACACATAGGTCAGACCGATATCGATCCGTTTGTCTTTTGGCAAATCCACGCCCGCAATACGCGCCATAATTACCCCCTAATTCCTTCCCTTGATTGCACCGTGAGCTGGCTTGAAGGACCTTCGCAACACCGTTCCGATGTCGCCATGACCAGCCTCTTGCAGGCTCGACATACCCCTGCCAAGGCAACCCACATTCCGGTCAACCCTGTCGCTGCTTGTGACGCGGATTAGCGCATAACACCCGAACGACACCACGCCGGCGGACCACTTTACATTTCGCACAAATCGGCTTGACTGACGACTTGACCTTCATAGCAATTCCATTTCTCCACTACTTGAAGCGATAGGTAATCCGGCCCCTTGTGAGATCATAGGGCGACAATTGCACAGTCACCTTATCGCCAGGAAGAATACGGATGAAGTGCATCCGCATTTTTCCAGAGATGTGGGCTAAAATTCTGTGCCCATGTTCCAGTTCTACTCGAAACATCGCATTCGGGAGTGTTTCAGCCACCGTGCCGGTCACTTCTATGACATCTTCTTTTGGCACGTATCGGTACGCCTCCCTGCCTTAATGTGATAACTGTGACAGAATTCGCGCAGGGCCATTCGGTTGAATGGCAATCGTGTGCTCGAAGTGAGCGGACCAGCACCCGTCATCAGTCACAGCCGTCCATCGATCTTCTAAAATACGAATCGCACTGCTGCCCATATTCACCATAGGTTCAATCGCCAACACCATCCCGACCTGAAGGCGCGGCCCCTGCCCTGGCCGGCCATAATTCGGGACCTGAGGCTCTTCATGAAGCTGCCTTCCTATACCATGCCCGACGAATTCAGTCACCACGGCAAAGCCGGCCTGCTCAACATGAGTTTGCACCGCGTGAGAGACATCGGAGAGCCGATTACCGACCACAGCTTTTGCAATGCCTCGGTACATCGATTCTTCGGTTACTTGAATCAGCCGCAATGCCTCGCTGCTGGTCGCGCCAACCGGCACTGTCACCGCAGAATCACCATAGAAACCCGAGACAATCGCTCCCAGATCAAGGCCGATGATATCACCTTCCTTGAGGCGACGCTTCGATGGAATTCCGTGAACCACCTGCTCGTTGACGGATGCACACAGCGTCTTGGGGTAGTTCCGATATCCTTTGAAGGCGGGAATGGCGCCACGAACTCGAATCGCCTCTTCAGCCATGCGATCCAAATCATCGGTTGTAATGCCCGGTGCCACCTTCTCCTTCAACAACTCCAATACTTCTGCCACCACACGAGAAGCCTCCGCCATCAACGAGACTTCGTCCGGCGTCTTGAACACGATCATTTAGCGCCAAGCCCAGAGAGCACCTTCGATAACCTATCGTACACGTGATCCATATCGCCAGACCCATCAAGATCACTCAGGACTTGCTTCTTTTCATAATAGGCAATCAACGGCGCAGTCTGCTCATCATACACTTGCAAACGGGCTTCAATGGTCTCCGGCTTATCATCGCTTCGTTGAACCAGCGCAGCGCCACAGCGGTCGCATTCCCCCTCAATTTTCGGTGCGGCAAAATCCACATGAAACACGCTCTGGCATTTGGGACAACTCCGGCGGCCGCTCAGGCGTCTAATCACATCCTCGCGAGAGACCCGGAAATTAACGACCCGATCAAGGCTTACACCACGCTCGGCCAGAATGTTACTCAACTCTTCGGCCTGAGGAACCGTTCGCGGGAATCCGTCTAAGATGAAACCGTTCTGACACATCGGCTCAGCGACTTTGGCGCGAACCATACCGATAACGACATTGTCAGGAACAAGCTTCCCGGCATCCATACTCCTTTTTGCCTCGATCCCTAAGGCTGTCTGATTTCTCACGGCTTCTCGTAAAAGATCGCCGGTAGAAATCTTGGGCCAACCAAACTGAGCAGTTACCCGGTCAGCCTGAGTCCCTTTTCCAACACCTGGTGCGCCGAGAAACACAAGTCGCATCAAATCGCCTCAGGTCGTTCGTCCACGAAGTTTGCCCTTTTGAAGGAATCCATCATAATTGCGATTTAACAGATGGGACTCGATTTGTTGGGCCGTATCAAGACCGACGCCGATTACGATCAACAGAGATGTTCCCCCGAAATAGAAGGGCATATTGAGCTTGTAGATCAAAAACTCAGGAATCACGCACACGATAGCCAAATAAATCGCACCGGCAAAAGTAATTTTCGTCAAAACTGAATAAATATAGTCGGAGGTACGCTGCCCCGGCCTGATGCCAGGAACGAATCCACCGTATTTCTTTAAATTATCTGCCATATCAACGGGGTTCATCACCACCGCAGTATAAAAGAAGCAGAAGAAGACGATCAGGCCGACATACATCAACGTATAAAGAAGAGAACCAGGCGCTAATTGAGATCCAATGGCTTTGATCCACGGGGTTTCAAAAAAACCGGCGATCGTTGCTGGAAACGCAATGATCGAGGAGGCGAAAATTGGGGGAATGACTCCCGCCGTATTGATCTTGAGTGGAATGTGGGTACTTTGACCACCGTAAACCCGTCGGCCAATGACTCTTTTTGCGTATTGAACCGGCACTTTTCTTCGCCCGCTCTCCAAGAACACGATGGCAGCAACCACCCCAAACATGATGAGCGTCAAGACGACCAAGAGCGGAAAGCTCAGTTGGCCAACCTTATACAGGTCGAACGTTTGGGCTACCGCTGCGGGAAGTCTTGCTACAATTCCTGCAAAAATGATCAGTGAAATGCCGTTCCCGATTCCGCGCTCGGTGATCTGCTCGCCCAGCCACATCAGAAAACCGGTGCCGGCGCAGAGGGTAATGACGGTCATGAACCGGAACCCCCAGCCAGGGCTGAGCACGAACGCACCTTGGTTCATTTGCTCAAGGCCGACAGCGATACCGAATCCCTGAATCAATGCGATGATGATCGTACCGAATCGTGTGTATTGAATAATCTTCTTGCGGCCCCGTTCACCCTCTTTCGCTAATTTGGAGAGGTGAGGGATAACCACCGTCAACAACTGCAGAATAATCGATGCGCTGATATAGGGCATGATCCCCAGCGCAAAGATCGTCAGTCGTGAGAGGGAGCCACCGGAAAAAATATCCAGAAAGCCGAGGAGCGCACCACCCTGCTTCTGCAGGAAATCAGAGAGAGCCTCTCCATTGATGCCCGGAGTGGGAATGTGCGCGCCGACTCGATAAACGATAAGCATCCCCAGCGTAAACAACACGCGGGTACGAAGCTCAGGAATCTTGAAGATGTTCTGGAAACTAGTCAGCAGACGCTCAAACACAGGGAATGACCTCGGCCCTCCCCCCGGCTGCCTGAATCTTTGCCTCTGCTGACTTGCTGAACTTATGAGCCTGAACCACTAGAGGCTTCGTGAGCTCTCCCTGGGCAAGGATCTTAATCAGCTCTCCCTTTCGTCGCACAAGGCCTTCATTCATCAAGAGTTGGGGCGTAATGGCTTCTGTCGTCTCCAGATCAGCCAGACTTTTCAAATTAATGATCGTATATTCAGTTCGAAATTGATTCGTGAAGCCATACTTCGGGACCCGACGAATCAACGGCATCTGGCCACCCTCAAACCCAGGGCGCTTACCTCCGCCAGAGCGAGCCTTGAGGCCCTTGTGTCCTTTAGTCGCGGTCTTACCATGACCGGATCCCGGACCTCGCCCGATTCGCTTTCGCTTGTGTTTGGCTCCTCGAGAAGGAGCAAGATCGTGCAACTTCATTGGGAACTCACTTCCAGTAAATAGCCCACCTTGGCAATCATGCCTTTAACCTGATTGCTGGCAGGACGCAAGACAGTGGCATTGAGCTTTCGAAGTCCTAAGCCCCTCAGCACCAATCGATGCTTATGCGGTGTCCCGATGGGGCTCCGCTTCAGGGTGATCCGAAGGCTCTCCTGAGCATGTTTTGATTTCTTTTCAGTAGCCATTAGACATGTACCTGCGGTTCGCTTCCAGCACTGCGGCGTAGCCTCATCATTTCTTGAGGATCACACAGTTGTTGAAGTCCGTGAAGAGTCGCTCTGACGGCATTGAATGGATTGCCGCGACCCAATGTTTTGGCAATGATGTTATGCGCTCCCGCGAGCTCAACCACGGCGCGGACGGCCCCACCGGCGATGATTCCGGTTCCATCCGCAGCCGGCTTCAGCAGCACATGCTCTGCACCAAAAAGTCCGTGCACCTCGTGCGGGATAGTACCCCCCTTGATCGGAACGCGCACCAGATGTTTTTTCGCCTGTTCAACTGCCTTTGAAATTGCGACGGGCACCTCTGCCGCTTTGCCCTTCCCCACACCGACATACCCCTGCCCATCGCCCACCACAACCAATGCGCAGAAATTAAAACGCTTACCGCCCTTAACTACTTTGGCGACGCGATTGATAAATACCACTTTGTCTTTGAGGCTCAATTCTTCGGGATTGACTCGCACAACGTCATTCTCCTTTAAGTCGTCTCAATTAGCTCGTCACGAGCAATCTGCACGATTCCTTGCCTAAAACTGCAGGCCGCCTTCGCGCGACGCATCAGCCAAGGCCTTCACGCGACCATGATACTGCCGGCCTCCGCGATCAAAAACCACCATGGAGACCTTGGCAGCCTTTGCGCGTTCGGCAATAAGCTTTCCAACGGCTTTGGCGCCCTCGATACTTCCAGTCGACTTCACTGTTTTTCGTAATGATTCGTCTAGCGTAGAAGCCGCCGCAACCGTATGCCCGCGAAGGTCATCGATAATTTGCGCGTAAATGTGGGCACGACTGCGAAACACATTCAAACGCGGGCGTTCACTCGTTCCGATGACTGATTTCCGAACACGTTGTTTACGGCGTGCTAATTTTCTATTTTTTTCTTGAGTATTCATCAGATGCCTCTATTTGCCGGTCTTGCCCGCCTTCTTCCTCAAGACTTCCCCGGCGTATCGAATTCCTTTTTGCTTATACACATCAGGTGGCTTAATTGAGCGAATATTCGCTGCGACTTGACCGACTAGCCGCTTATCAACACCCTTAATGGAAATGAGGGTCTGCTTGTCGACCTTGACGTCAATGCCCGCCGGAACTGTATATGCCACGGGATTAATGTACCCTACATTGAAACTCATCTCCCGGCCCTGAAGCTGTGCCTTGTACCCGACACCAGTAATCTCAAGGGCCTTCTCATAACCCTTTGTGACGCCCTGGATGATGTTACTGAGCTCAGCACGCACCAACCCGTGCATCGCGCGTATTTGACGCGTCTCGCCGGAACGGTTGACAACTAACTGCCCGTCATTGACAGCAACGCTCAATCCGTCGGTCAATTTCCAGTCAAGCTTCCCAATCGGGCCCTTAACTGAAACGACACGACCGGCCACCTTAATGTCTACACCAGCTGGAACTAAAATTGGTTTCCGCCCTATCCGCGACATACGAACCCCGTTAGGTTACAGCGACCCCCGTTATTACTGCGTCTCAGCCGACACATTTACCAGACGGAACACAGAACTTCACCACCTAATCCTGACCGTCTGGAATCACTGTCGGTCATAAGACCTTTCGAGGTAGAGATGACGGCCACACCAATCCCGTTCCTTACCTTAGGCACGTCATCCCGACCGACATACACGCGACGCCCAGGCTTGCTGACTCGACGCATACCCGTGATCATCGGTCGCGCCTCTTCAACATAGCGAAGCTGGACGGAGAAGTAGGGATGACCATCTTCTTGAAATTCGCCGTAACCAAGAATGAATCCCTCCTTGCCAAGGATGTTCAGAATCTGCCGCTTTACCTTGGAAACTGGGACCTTCACCACATCTTGACGCCGACGAGCAGCGTTCCCTAATCTCACTAACAGATCAGCAATTGGATCAGTAATCATGCATTCCTCTTCTACGCTTGCAGCGGCAAGCTTCCAGCAGGCCGACTACCAGCTTGACTTTCGCACTCCGGGAATTTCGCCCTTCAGGCTGAGAAATCGAAAACAAATACGGCACATTCGAAAACGACGCAAGAACCCACGGACGCGCCCACAGAGCCCGCATCGGTGATAGTCGCGACAGGCAAACTTTGACTTTACGACGGCCTTATTCTTGAGTGCTAATCTAGACACTGATTCCCCCTTACTCGTACTTGCCTAACGCCACACCTCGCGAACTACATGCGCACTAGGCTCGAAACGGCATACCCAGGTGCTTGAGCAGCGCCTTACCCTCGTCATTCGTTCTCGCGGTAGTGACAATGGTGATATCCATACCGTGGATCGAGGCGACACTATCGTACTCAATCTCCGGAAAAATCAATTGCTCTTTTAAGCCGAGCGTATAATTGCCGCGGCCATCAAAAGCCTTGGGTGATATGCCACGAAAGTCACGGATTCGTGGAAGCGCGAGCGAAATTAACCGATCCAGAAACTCCCACATGCGTCGGCTTCTGAGCGTGACCTTCGCACCGATGGGCATTCCCTGCCTTAACTTAAAGCCAGCGATGGCCTTTTTTGCTCTTGTGGTGACAGGCTTTTGACCGGTGATGATTCCCAATTCATTTGATGCACTCTCAAGCAACTTGACGTTCTGAATCGCCTCACCCATACCCACGTTCAAGACGATTCTTTCAA
>CABVRO010000094.1 GCA_902500715.1 uncultured Nitrospira sp.
AGGACGTCCGGTCCCCCGGTTCCTGGCGCAGGGTGCCGGCGAAGTGATCCTTATAGTAGATATTTCCCCACAGTAAGTGAGCCATGGTGAATTATAACTTACCATACAAGCTATATCTTTAAAAGGGTAAATATTAGTTAACCATTATTCATTGTTAATGATTCTAGTAAATTATGATTGACCAACTCCCCCCCCTCGTTCTTCCAAATGCTCGCGGTAATGCTGCTGCATTTGAATTTCTCGACCGGCTGAGGTTTGAGTTGGTGATCGTGAAGTGCCATGGGCTGCTCTCCTTTGGTGTGAGTTGATATGCTGACCTCTCACAAGTAGGTGGAGGCCACACAGGCACGACAAAGGAGCACGAGAGACGGCCGCACCCAGGCGGGCAGGAGGGCGCCCAGCGGAGGAATGACGGCGGACTGGCGTGATCGACGCAGCCCGCCGGGGGAAAGCCAGGGCTGAGGACGCACCCGCACAGGCACCACACGTCACGACCCATGCCGGTCTCAGAGATGCAGCACGCGAGATGGACAGAATGAGGCGAAGAGACCCATCGTGACGTGCCGAAGCCACCACACCCGCTCGTCCCAGGGCAAATGATCGAAGGATCAGCTTCGGGTCGGACATGAGGCTCGTGAGTCGTCAATCGCTACGAGACTGAATGGAGGCAATTCGAGTGCTGCCTGCGTGTCAAGGGTCATCCAAATCTCCCCAGTTCGGGTCATCGAAAATTCCCCACCCGGGTTAGGTTGTCGCCGCCGTTTCCTCCAGTCGCACGAGCCCCGCTTTGAGCTTCTCCTTCAGCCGATAGGAATGGCCCCGGATATTAATGGTGATCGCATGGTGCAGCACGCGATCGAGAATCGCGGTTGCCAGCACCCGGTCTCCAAACACCTCCCCCCAGGCGCCGAAGCTCTGATTACTTGTGAGAATCATCGGTCCCTTCTCGTAGCGGCGTGAGATCAGCTGGAAAAACACATTGGCCCCGGTCCGGTCCAGCGGCAGATACCCAATCTCATCAATGATCAACAATCGTGGGATGGTGTAGAGTTTCAGCTTGTCCTCCAGCCGATTCTCCGTCAGCGCTCGGGTGAGGATGGCGATCATAGCCGCCGCCGTCGTAAACAAGACCCGGTAGCCCTGCGCAATCGCTTTGAGTCCCATCCCAATGGCTAAGTGGCTCTTGCCGACCCCGGGCGGGCCCAAGATGACGACATTCTCGCCGTGCTCGATGAAGTGGCACGTGGCCACCTGTTGAATCTGCTTCTTATCCAGCGAGGGTTGATAGCTGAAGTCGAAGGCCTCCAAACTCTTCACAAACGGAAACCGGGCGAGACTCGTGCGCATGGTGATATTCTTTTCCGCCTTGGACAGGACTTCTTCGCCCAGCACCTGGTCGAGGAAGTCGGCATACGAGAGTTCCTTCGCCGCCGCCTCTTGCAAGAGGGCGTCGAGGCGTTCCCGGCTCTTCAGCAGCCGCAGCCGCGTCAAGTGGTCGCGAAGGCGTTCGAGTTGGTTGGGGATCATTGCGGCGCCTCCTGGGCTATCCCGGCGCCGCACAATGCTTCATAGCAGGCCAGATCCCGTACTTCGACCTCTGGCAGCGCCCGCGTGACGGAGCCCGCGTCACTGACGGTCGAGCGGCGTTGGCGAGTCGTCCGGGCGATGGCCCCAGGGCCGTGCTCGGGCAGGATCCGGAATTGGTGCTGGCCGGGGAGCACCGCGTGCGTCGCGATCTCGTGGTCCCGGTGAAAGATGTGGACCGTGTCCCCCCGCCGTTGCACCTCGACGCGCTGGCCGATGAAGCGATAGGGAACAGAGTACCGGTTCGTCGTCAGACTCACCAAGTAGTCCTCCGCGACGATTCGCGAAACCCGCGCCTCCTGCTGAAAGCTGGACTGGCCCGCCAGCGGCACCAGATCGTCGCGTTCTCGCGCAAATCGGGTGAGCGGCTCCTCATGCGTTGTGCCATGCACACGCCGATCCGCAATCGTCGCGGTCCATTCATCGAGTTGGGCCTGAAAGTCCTCCAGATCGACAAACCTCCGTCCCGGCAGAAAGTTCCGCTTCAGATACTTCACCCCCGATTCGACCTTGCCCTTGGTCTGTGCCCGATACGGCCGACACACGCGGGGCTCAAAGCCCCAATAGTCGGCAAAGGCTTTGAACGTGGGATTCCAGAGCCGTCGTCCCGTCTCGTCCGCATAACACACCGTCCGCGGGCGATCATACAAATGCTCGCGCGTATGGCCGCCAAAATGGGCAAAGGCCCGTTCGTGCGCCTCCAGAAACTGCGCCATCCGCTCATCGGCACACGCATAATAGAATCCGCGGCGACTGAAGCCCAATGTGAGCACGAAGACGTGCACGATCGTCGGACCGGCGCGGAAAGGCACGGTGGCTTGGCCCCAATCAATCTGACTCTGCTGGCCCGGCGGGGTTTCAAACCGCAGGAGCGCCCGGTCCGCTTGGAGTTGGACGGCGCGCAGTGGCGCGACGAACCGCTTCACCGTCTCGTAACTGCCGGTGTATCCACGACTCGCCCGTAGTTCCTGATACAGAATCCGTGCCGAGTAGTGCACCTGCGGCGCCCGGGCCCGCACCACGTCGGCATGGGCCGTCAGCAGGGTCTCCGTCACGGCCGTCCGCTGATACGGATGCCACGTCGTCTGCCGCAGACTGCGCCGCACGGTCTTGCGATCCAGATCCAACCGCCGCCCGATCTCTGAAATGGAGACCTGCTCGCTCTGTCGCAACCGCCGAATCTCCGCCCATCGCTCCTGATCCACCATGCAGACCTCCCCCGTGTGATTGCCCTGGGGTGGCATGATGGTCGTCTCCCTCGTCCCGTCAAGCTCCATCGTCTCCCTCCGTCCATCAGAGGGTGGGGAGAATTCAATGACCACAGCTGGGGAGTATTGCATGACCGCTGACACCTGCGGAAAGGACGCCGAGTGCCCCGCGCGGGGCGGTTGAGTACACATGGATGAGGATAGAGGTGGACGGTGCGGCAACTGGCGTGCGGTCTCGTCAGATCTGGCGCGACCCTATAGAGGAGTGTCCGCTCCCACCCCTGCTTGCCACGTGTCTTGACACTCTTGTCGCATCTCGCTACAACCATCGCTCACCGTGAACGCGGAAAGGAGCACTCAATGGGAAAACCCCTCACCAAGTCACAGACCGCCGAGCATCTCGCTGAGAAATCTGGACTCACCAAAAAAGCGATGGTGCAGTTTCTCGACGAGCTCGCCGCCTTGGCCTATCGCGAGGCAAAAAACGTCTTTACCCTTCCCGGTCTCGGCAAACTGAAGCTCGCCAACCGCAAAGCTCGCATGGGCCGCAATCCTCAAACGGGCAAGGAAATAAAGATTCCTGCGAAACGCGTGGTCAAATTCAGAGTCGTCAAGGCTGCGAAAGACGCCATCCTCGGAAAGAAATAACGCCCGTCATCGGACAGGCCCGTTGAGTTCCGTGTGTCTCGTCCATCCAGCGAGCCGACCGAGCATCATGACACGCCCAAGCCTCCCGTGCTGAGTGCTTAGGTGTCCGTACGGGTTGAGTGGGTGCCACTTACGGACAAGAACGCCCCTTTCGGCAAGCGACCCCGAGAGCATAGAGATGCCCATCGTCGAGATCGTAGCCACAGACCACCTTCCCGTACATGCATAAGGAAGGCGCCGCGTTGCGGAGCCTCATGAACGGTTTCGACATCGCCGTGGCTAACCCTGTCGTTCCCTGTTAGAATTGCACGGTAGGTACAGTATAGTGCTTGACAGGCAATTACGAAAAGTATGATGCACCCATGAGAACCAGTCGTGACGCTGAAATGGTTGGGACACCATAGAGAGGTGAGTGTGGTTCTGTGGTCACGATCGGGACGAGGTCAACGACCCTGAGCAGCACGCGGACAAACTCATCTCGGTTCTTCACACGCAGATACCGAGCAATCTCCGTTATGCCCACCAATTCTTGGAGTGACCCTCACTGTCCTCAGATGAGGACTCCTCGCTTTGTCCTGCAGCAGCGTTTGGATCAGCATCCACAGACTGATCTCGGTTCACACCAAAATATTTCTCTTTGCTCAAACGGTCCCGGAGCCTGCCAGCCTCAATCTGTTTTGGGGACCACTGTGGGGCCCATCTGACCCTATTGCGGCGAATCCAGTAATGTGATTTACAGGGAAAACTCCAGTTCCCGATTGAGGGATCGAGGGATATGGATTCTCCATCAAAGGTGAGCTTCCAATCTGTCGGAGAAAATGGGGTGATAACGATATTCCCGCACCCGCAGCAGCACTTGTGTGCCGCCGTCGCAAAGGGTATTGAAAGATAGATGGTGCCTTCGGTTAAATGGTCAGGAATGTATTCTGATCTTCCCCCAATTTTGTGGACACCAGGTTACGCCACTGCACACTGCGCTTCGTACTCCGCCGGCGACTGGTAGCCGAGCCTCGAGTGACGGCGGTTCCGGTTATAGAACACCTCGATATACTCGAAGATGTCCTGTGTGGCTTCGCTCCGCGTCGCGTACTGCCGCTGGTACACGAGCTCACGCTTCAGTGTTCCGAAGAAGCTCTCCACACAGGCATTGTCCCAACAGTTGCCTTTGCGGCTCATACTGGTCGTGACGCCATGCGTGGTGAGCAACTGCTGGTAGGACCCTGCCGCATACTGACTCCCACGATCGGAGTGATGCAGGAGTCCGGCTGTGGGCTGCCGCGTGGTAAGCGCCATGCGAAGGGCCTGCTCGGTTAACGCTCTAGTCAAGCGTGGGCCCATCGCCCAACCGATGACGGCACGCGAGTACAGATCCAGTAGTACAGCCAGATACAACCAGCCCTCCCGAGTCCAGACGTAGGTGATATCGCCAGCCCAGACTCGGTTGGGCTGTGATACCCTGAACTGGCGGTCAAGCGTGTTGGCTGCCACGGGCAAGCCGTGCGAAGAGGACGTCGTGGCCCGCCACTTCGTCACGGTCTTCGCCCGAATACCATCTTGGCGCATGAGCCGAGCGACGCGATGCTCGCCAACGTGGTGCCCCTGTTTGACTAAGGCGTCCCAGATCCGGGGACTGCCGTACGTTTCCCGCGACTCCTGATGGATCACCCGAATGGCTGAGCGCAGGATACGCGTCTGGATGGACCGGGCACTCTCAGGCCGTGATCGCCACGCATAATAGCCCGCGGCCGAGACGGCGAGGGCACGGCACATGAAGCGGATCGGATAGCGACGGTCGTGTTCGTGGATCACGCGGTATCTCATCGCGACTCCTTCGCGAAGAACGCCGCCGCACGCTTTAAAAAATCCCGCTCCTGCTTCAACGTTGCATTCTCTCGTCTCAACCGGGCGAGTTCCTCTTGTTCCGCTCGCATCGACTGCCGGGTGTGGCCCTGGTGTTCGGCCTGTTGCTGCTCCGCCCGCCAGCGGTAGAGCAAATGGTCGGCAATGCCCAAATCTCTGGCGACCTGCGCAACCGGTCGGGCTGAGTCTCGGACCAACCGAACTGCTTCGGCTTTAAATTCGTCCGTGTATTGCCGTCGGGTCTTGGTCGTCATGCGGTCCTCCGATTTCATCCTATTCCTCCTTATACAGGTGTCTGTGAAATCGGGGGAAGGTCATTCAACGAATTCGTGTTTAAGATGTACTTCTCGTCTAATCATTGGTCCTCGCTAAGGAGCATGTTGCTATCTATGGTGTAGGTGCTGTTGTGCTCCTTCTCGAAGTCCAGATAAAAGCCAGATAAAAGCCAGATAATTTTTTCCATTTTATCACAGCAAGAGCGGCGTTCAGGGCATTGAGATCAGCGATCTGAATGTTGTGATGATAATCTGCATTATGGCCCGCATCCGCCAATGAGACTCTTTGCCTAAAATACTGGCGCCGCTCAGTGGTGCTGGTGGTCACTCGCAGAATTCCTCGTAAAGAGTCTTCGACGAGTTCTACACCCATACCCACGTCAATGAACGGTACCCCAAACTTTTCCAGGCTCTCGACGATCCACTTCTTTGCATCGCCGGCATCGATGCAAACAAACACAAAGTCCGTTCCTTGCAGTTCATCCGCATTCGAAGTGTCGATGTAGTAGCCGTAATCGACAATCCCCCGATGCATTTTGGAGTACAGATCTTTGGAGTAGGCGACCTTCTTTGGTTTTGGTTGTAGTGCTTCGACTGATGCAGCACCTGGAGATCTAAAGGCATTGTGTGACAAGAGTGCGTCGCCGTCAAATAGATGTATTTCTGTCACCGGAGTCTTTGCGACCAGATCAAGGACGTAAGATCCTGTACCACCAAGACCAATAATGGCCACCTTTGCTAAAGCGAGCTTCTTGTTGGCCATGTTAATGCCAGCCCTACTCGAAGCCGTGTCAATGTACTGAAAAACTGCCTCATCTTCCTGTGCTGTAATAACCGGAAAGGTTTGAGCCGTGGCATTGGGTTCGATAGCCTGCGCGTGGCCGAGGAATATGGCGACATAGGTTGTCATCTTCTCATAGTAATCCTTGTAGCCGCCTACTGGTTTACTCGAAAACGAATGTTGGATTGTGAGATTCTCGGCCAACTGCTGACGACTCTCATGTCGAATCTTTTCGAGTTCAGTTCCGTCCTTATCGCATGGATACGCTCCCGCAAACATGACAACATGGGTATCTGGCGTGGCGGTTACGTCTCCAGCCAAGGTCAGGTTTGAGACGAGAATGCCGCGGACAACTTCCTTATTGGCGTTGACGTATGGAACGTCCTTGATCAGGAGATAGTCCGACCGAATCTCAACGTCGTAACCCTCGTCCTGCAGTTTCTTGAGATCAGGGCTACGACTTATCAGTTGCTGTGACATTAAAGATCATCCCATCCTTTATCTTGATTGAGTCTCCCGGCAGTAGCGTCCCTTGTTTGTCGTTCTCTCCTCTTTTAAAGGTGACAGTGATAACAATATTCGGCCCCGTTGGCGGATTGTTGTCGTAGGCCAAATTGATAATGTCGGCGTACGATAACTCCTTTGTGGCTACTTCTTTCTTTCGCCCATTCACAATAATGGTGAATGTTCTTTCAGACCATGACCTTCGTTCATTGGTTTCTCCTCTCATACATGGTTACATCGACCGGACCAAGAGTGTTGGGACGCCTTGTTGAAGACCGGGCGCCATGCAGGTGACCAAGTATGCACCAGTTTGTCCGAGCTGCCGTGCCACTTCAGCCAGAAGGCTTGTGGTATTGGCGATGTTCCTCGGAACTCTCTCTGAGAGTTCTCTTGCATTGTTCACGGATGGAGTTTACAATACATATGATGATTGTACAAATGTAAACCGTTGGAGGTGACGTATGATCGGAGACCGGATCAGAATGGCCAGGCATAAAGCCGGGTTCTCCCTCCGGGACCTGGCATCTGCCATAGAAGACAGAGTCACCGCGCAGGCGATCGGGAAATACGAAAGAGGTGAGGATGTACCAAGTTCTGGAGCACTGATGGCCCTTGCCACTGCCTTGAAGGTATCCCTTGCCTATCTACTTGATACGCAAGGGATTCAGCTCACGGGAGTGGAATTTAGAAAGAAGGCACGTACGACTGCCCGTGATCGAGCTCATGTCGAGACGGAGGTGCTCGAATGGATCGAACGCTATCTGCAGATCGAATCAATTCTTGATATTGATAGTACGCTTTGGCAGAAACCTCTGAAAGGCCCACGGAAGCTCCGCAAGATTGATGAGGCTGAAAGCCTTGCCCGAGATGTCCGAGAGGCTTGGAAACTTGGCCTGGATCCCATCCCCAACATGACGGAATTGCTGGAAGAGAAAGGCCTGAAGGTCTTGGTCGCCCCACTGTCTGACAACATCTCTGGATTCACCTGTCTGGTGGGAAGAGCAGATCGCGACTGGAAAGTGCCCGTGATTGTGGTGAACGATCGCTTTCCGCTTGAACGGAGACGTCTCACGCTCGCGCATGAACTGGCACATCAGCTGATCGATTCTGAGAGCCTCTCACCGGAGGACGAAGAGAAAGCTGCAACGGTGTTTGCCGGAGCATTCATGATGACGCGTGAGCATTTACTTGTGGAAGTTGGAAAGCATCGCCATGCATTAGGCTACCGTGAAATTATTGGTCTCAAGAGACTCTACCGGGTAAGTGGCGCAGCACTACTCATGCGACTCCGCCAACTCAACATCATTACTCAATCAATCCTGACCTATGCGTTTCAAGGGATCGCGCGAGGATGGCGGACTCAGGAACCTGAAGAGCTAGAAATTGAGGCTGAGCGTGGCACGTGGGAACGTCCTCGACGCTTTGAGCGTCTATGCTATCGCGCGTTAGCTGAGGGGCTTATTTCACTGACGAAGACTACTGAATTACTGCGGCTCTCGGTATCTGAGGTTGAAGCGGGTCTAAGGGGGCCGCGCGTAGATGAGGATCATCGTTAGTGACAGCAGTTGCCTGATTGATCTCAGGAAAGCATTACTTCTGGAGGCCTTTTTAAGCCTGCCGTACGAGATTTTGATTCCCAATACGCTATTCGAAGATGAGCTCTTGAAATTTACTGTCGAGCAAAAACAAGCATTACTCGATGAAGGATTACAAGTAGTCGATATCCCAGGCACTGGCGTTCTACGGGCTCAGGAGGTCATTCGAGCTAAACCAGGGCTATCTGTTCACGATGGATTGGCGTTTACATTGGCAGAAAGTCATGACGGCTGCATTTTGGTAACAGGTGACGGAGAGCTCCGGACATTGGCCGCAACGCATGGAATCGAGGTTCACGGGCTCCTTTGGATCGTAGAACAGATTCACCAGAAAGGAGTGAAACCCGGTCGGGATTTAGCTGTCGCGTTGCGAGTTCTCGAACAAGATCCCACTGTCAGACTTCCGCGTCGTGAGCTGACGATTGCCATCAGGCGATATGAAAGTTAGTCTCCGTTCACCGCAGAATTTCTACCAAGCGGTTCGCCCCCTTGATTAGACAATTGATCTCTCGCGAATCGTCCGCCAATTGCACCGCAGAGATGACGCGGAAGGCACTGGCCAAACCAGAACTGAATGGTATACGCTGGGACAGTGAATCGATGCCGCCCTGATGCACCTGTGTGATGTGACAAGAATGGTATGAAGGACCAGCGCGCGAGAACCAGTCACGAGAGGCAGCCGTCTTCGACGAGGTTCGGTGCGCTCAACCCGGCCCTCCGCCGCGCGTTCATGCGAGTGAACCCCGCGTACTTCACCTGGCCCATCGAGGCGCAGGAACGGTATCGCGTCAACATGCCTGAACACGACGCGTTCCGTCTCCGACAGGAGGTCGTGAAGACGCTGTTTGGGATCCACGCCCACACGGAGAAAGACCTAACGAAGATCAGCGATCGGTTCGGTGATGAAGAACATCTGGCGTTCAACCGGGTGTGGTTACACGCCGCTGGGGTGGGCGAGGATTTTTTCTTTTTGAATGAATTTCTGGACGAGGGCAAGACCCTGCTCGATTTTGACACTCTCTACGAGTACGACTATGACGACCACTGTTTTCAAGAACAGGCGCGTAAGGAGCAGACACCGGAGTACGTCGTCAAACCCTACCGTGGAGCGCTCTACTATACCTGGGCGCGCCTCTTCATCGATGGTGCCTTTCACTATGCCTCGCTCTGCATGGCGGCCGGCTATGTATACAGCCACCTCGACGAATCTGGTCAGGAGAAGATTTCCGCACTCATTCCGCACCGCTACGTGAAAGCCAAGGATCACGGCAAGCGCGAGGGCAAGGGGACGATCTTCAGCCAGCGGCTCGAGGCGGACGGGAAGGAGCCACAGATTGAGGAATTGCAACGGAGGTTCTGGGACTATCTGTCACAACGCTTCGAGGCCCTCCGCACCGAGTTTGACGGTCAGGCCCGCAAAGCCGTCTACATGGAGGATCTGAGCCGTCACAACGATCCGCACATGACGTTCATCTTTAGCGACAAGACCGCCTTACAAGCCGTGCGCTTTCGACAGTTCATGCGCGACTGCCGTCCCCTCATCGCCGATCGTGCGGAACTCGATGTGGTCATTCGCCGTGAACGCGAGGCACTCGACAAGTATCTGGAATTCACCTGCCAGGATATTCTCGCCAACTTCGACCCCAAGGTCGCTCCATTCCGCAAGAAGCGCAAAATCATCATCGCCGACGGCGCGCTCAACGATGTATTGTGATCCGTCCAAGAGTTCCTCCTACGATTGAAATGAATGGGGTTCTGGTGAACCAGGAGTGTCGGGGATCACGGTGGGAGCCTTGAGTGCACACTCGCAGCATGAGGAGCCTGAAGACCCGTACAAGAGGAAATATCGATCCGACACTACATCACTGGCGTCACCGTGGAGTGGTCGATTTCAATGAGCGTACAGGTCTGGAGCACCCGCTTGATCGTTCGACACATGCCGCTTCAGCAAGGCGCATCAGTTGTGAGTCGACGTGTTCCTGTCCTGATCAGGAGCAGCTTCCAAGGACGTCCATGAAGGACATGAGAATAGAAGAAGTCCGAGTCTTTGGAGACGACGACACGCTGCTCATTGACCGATATCTCGTTGATGATGGAATCTTTCGTGGCATTCCCGGTTGGAAGATCACATGTATGGAGAGCGTGGTGACCGTGCTGAGCAAGAATGGCACACACCCGACGTGGGAGATGCGCATCGACGAGAACGTTCACGTCAATGCCAGATGCACACTCTTCGCTGCCAACATCTTACGGGAAAACTCAAGGCAGGCGAGGATATCGTCCCGCTCAAGATCGGGAAACTCAGAGAGCACATGTTCCATGGAATCGCCCCCCGCCAGATATTCGAGGATACTCTCGACTGGATAGCGCAAACCACGAATACAGGGCTTGCCGTGACACACAGTCGGATCAACCGTGATGCGTGAGAGTAAGGAGGTTTCAGCCATAGGCTCATTCTACAAGCCTCTGAGGCAGATGCCAAGCCGATTTCCTCATACATCTCTAGTCAGGAATACCGGGGTAAGGTGTGGGAACGGAACACCGGGTCACGGAGCGCACACACCAGCCGCAGGGCAAGGTCTTCCGTGTCTCAGCGCCGCAGATGGCCTCCAGATCCACCCGCCGGATTTCCCAGTGCCCAATAGGACGCCTCTTATGAGGGCTCCATCCCATCGGCGAGCGTCCACTCCCAGGTGGCGAGCTCCACCTGATAGGACGCATCCTGCGCTTCTTCACGATTGGCGTCCAGTACGGCTAGTTTCAACCTCCGATCTTGTTCGCGTTTCAACAACCGGTAGGCCATCGTCATCCCTCTCCCTTCAGAGAGGCTCCGGGGGGCAGAATGAAATCGGGGCGGGCGGGAAGCGCTCGGCCCGGACGGACGCACAAGCTTCATCAATCATCGCCTGGAGCTCATCGGGCGGCAGATCTGCAAACCTCTCACGGACTTCTTCAAGCACGCTCGTCCAGTCTGCGTTCGCCTGAGCCGTCCCTTGATGAATCCAGAGCCCCTCGATTTTCGCCATCGTCGGCTGTGGAGCAGGCACCCGAAGCAACACTCCATCGGCCTGTTCCTGGACCTCAAGTGCCATGCCGGGTTTCAGCCCAAGTCGGTCCCGCAGAACTTTCGGGATGATGAGTCTCCCAGATTTATCAATTTTCACATCCATGCCATGCATCATGCCATATATCCTGAGGAATGGAAAATGCTCGAAGGTGCCTTCGTTGGAGAGCATTTCAAACCGGGGGCTACGCTCGCTTTGAGATGGACTCCTACTACACTGCGCGCCAATCTTTGGATCTTTCGCCTAGGAGGGGATCAATCCCAAACGTGAGCATGACGCAGGTTCGGGCCGAAGACCCAGGAGCGATCCGAATCGCCGCGACGGATTGTTAGGGGGCGATATTGTAGCGGACTTTGAAGAGCGGGAGTTCGTTCAGCTGAAACTGCTCAGCAACGACCTCTGGATTGGCCGTCCGCGTGAACTGTGCTCACATGAGGATGCCAGCCTTTCGTCGTGCAGGGAGTATCTACCAACGTCAGAGCGTCTTTTCGCGAGTACTCATTCGTCATAAAGAGACGCGCGACAAAGATGTAAGAAAGTCGACGGGTCGTCCCTAGTACACCTTCACGTACTTAAGGTATGCGTTTCACCGATCGGAGTACTCCTTCTAATGTACGGGAGTCGAAGTTGGGAGAATAGATGACGGACACATCAATGACGACTTCGACATGTTCCCCTGCTGAAAATTCCGTCATCAGAGGTTTGACCACTTGTTGCCTGATCCTAGGACCGAGACATTTCCCACGGTCAATGATTGGGAGTTCCCCCGTGTGGTCATCAAGGAGAAGCACATAGGCATCATAGGCTCCTTGCATTTGACAGCCTCCACCGTCCGGAATCACTTGTAACGATTTGATCGTTCCCTGAAGCCGCACGGCCCGCATAGTGAAAGCTTGAGGATTGGCGAGAATCGCTTGAATGGGAATTGGTTCTTCGCGCACCAATTCAGTCGCCACTACGATCGGCACGTCAAGCAACAGGACGAAGCCAGAAGCGATCAATAAAGCGGTACGGCATCGAGGTCTGATACAAGGGAAGTATACCGCCAAGCCTTGGCACGTACAGGCGCAATCAAGAGAGCAGACCTCCCGTCATGCCGACAAGATCACCGCCACGCTGGAGTGACAGATCCCAGCAATCCACCACCCAGTTCGAGAGAGATTGATGACGACACGGTGTCTTTCACCATGCCGCTCATCGATGCCTGGACGACAGACCGGAACACGCCGATAGGACAATTGGAAGAGGTCGGCTCCTATGCCCCCGTGGGCCCATCAGAAAGCGCGACGCGGTGAACGGCTCGACCTCTCGGACATGACGCCGTAGCGGGTGTTTCACCTCGCATCGCCGGTTATCCCATCACTCGTGAGTCGATTCCACAATCTGAATCGTCCCCGCCTGAATTCTCACCTGACGGGGCGCGTCACTCGTCAGCACGTGCACGAGTCCTGTGATGCGGACACGATCCCCCTCCTTCGGCAGGGTGTCATCTGCATTGGGATGGCACGCTCCCAATACGTCAACCGGTACGCTGCCTGTCTCATCCTCCACCACAAACGAGGCCCTTCCATGGATAGCAAGACAATACCTGGCAGCAGAGGGAGAAAGGACTTGGAGATCACGAATGACACCTTCCACGGTCACGGTATGCCGCTGATAGGAGGTGGCTTGAGGCGAGAGCAAGATCTGAATCGAGACGTGTTCTGGGTCGCCAGCACTTACCCTGCTGGGACACAGCAGCACACTTAGCATCAGCAGGCTTCTCACCGTCCATGACTGTCCCGGCATGCGTCCTCCTGCTGTCTCAAGTATACCGCTTGCAGGGCAAGAGGAGTGCATCGCCGCTGAGTCCGATCTGGAGTCCCCGCACATTGAAGGTGGTCAAGACGTCGGCCCTAAACCACCACCTAAGTGTGTTGGCCTCTCACCCGGGCGCGGAGGCCACACCGCGACGACAACGGAGACAGAGCGGACGAGGCCACCTGATGGACCGACAGGCGTCCAGCGGAGCAATGACCGCAGACTGGCATGATCGACGCAGCCCGGCGGGGACAAGCCAGGGCCGAGGACGCATCGGCACCACACACCAACACCGATGCCGGTTTCAAGGGGCAGTAGGCGAGTGCGTAGAAGCATGAAGGGGAGAGAAGGGACCGAGAACGATGAGCGCACCCGTCAAGCAGCTTTGCGCACGCGCATTTCGATGTGCAGTCCGGCCGCCGTCGCCATGTTCACCAGCGCATCGAGACTAAACAGGCTGATCTTGCCGCGCATCAGATCAGAGATACGCGGCTGAGTCACGC
>CABVRO010000095.1 GCA_902500715.1 uncultured Nitrospira sp.
TCGAGGTGTTCTACAATCGGACGCGTCGGCACTCGACCCTCGGCTATGACTCCCCGGCCGAGTACGAAGCGAGGGCCGCAGTCGCGTAACCTGGTGTCCATCAAATCGGGGGAAGGTCACAGTGCCTTCTCTTAAGCAAATAAAACTGTTATATTTCGTCGCCTATGTAGAGGCTACCCAATTGATAACCGTTAAGGAGGAAATTACGAGATTCTGTCCAACTCATTTTGGAGGGCTAAATGGATACAAGCACCAAAGTGGACACACACACTAAGCTTGTGACAGTGAACACGAGTACTAAATTGGACACCCGCACTAGACTCGTTAAATGGATTATCTTCAGCGTTATTCTCGCACTACTTCCTCTCGTATTTAATTATCTTTATGAAGTGACACGGAAAGGTCCCCCGACAATTGCAATGCTCCTGGGAAAAGGAGAACTGCTCCTCATTGCTGCCAGCCTATCTGCAGCAGTAGTGGGGGATCTCATTGGGACTGGTAATAAGCAGCTAATGTGGAAATTGATCGTGGGCGGATCGGCCGCAATCTTGTTGTGCATTACATCTCTTTACTTTGCCTCCATTTCCTCCGCGCCACCAGGAGAGCACCTCAATACAGAAATCATCGCTAAATACTCACTATTCTTTTTTTTCTTTTCTGTAATAGTGGGGATTGCCTGTATTCCTTTCCAGGAGGATTAGCTTATGGATCCTACAATTCTCTTAGCCTTAGGCGCAATTTCGGCCCTTATATCAGGCATGGCATCAGTTCTCTTCGTTGTCAAAGAATATAAGGAGTCTTTGAAAAAGACTCTTCGAGAGCTACAGATAGGTGACACAAAAATTTCGGTCTCAATTTCTGATCCTAGTGAGCGAAAGAAGCTAATCCATGACCTCCAACAAGCATTAAGCGCAATCAAGAAGGATGTGGAATAATTTGAAGGCTCACCGTTTGTTTCGTTGTCGGTAGTGGAATGGGGTGTCATACGAATACGGCAAACTTCTTCACATCTTAATCTTTAAAATCCAGTTCTCAGATTCATTTTCTTGGGGGAGCCACTATACGAAGGGGGCTGACGGTCTTGTTCGTCAGTCCCCTTCCCTTTTTCCCAAGTCCTTCTTACCTCTTCACCGAGACGACTGTTTATCCACAGGCTTCGAAGCAACTCCACTCTTCAAAACGATCTCACAGATATGGTCGAGTCGCTCGATGTGTTCATAGGCGGCCCAAGGGTCCGTCGCGACAGCGCACACCCCGTGATTCATCTGTCCGACAATGTCAAACTCCAGCGTCCCATCCTTCTTCAGCCCCAAGCACTCTGCCGTCACGTCGGCAAGATCACGTGACAGAGCCGGCAATGCAGGGACCGTGCGGCCGACACGGGTATAACGTGAGATCTCGGGAAACTCCGCACTCATCGCCTGCAAATCGATTCCAGCATAGATCGCAGCCACAATGTGGGTCGCATGGACGTGAACGACCGTCCTCGTCTTCTTCGTGTCCCGCTGAAGGTTCCAGTGCATCCACAGCTCCCCGGAGGGCTGTTGCCCGTCACGCACCTTTGGAACAAGTTGGCCGGTCACTGGATCGGTCAGAACTTCCAAGCGCACAATGTGTTCAGGGTGGACAATCGTCTTGCGCCATCCGGACGGTGTAATATACAGATACTTGCCCGCCCGTTTCCGCATGCTGATGTTACCGTCTCGCGTCGTAATCCACCCTCGTTCGTACACTCGCCGCATCACATCGCCGATTGCTGTCAGCATACCCGCCTCCTTAAAGAACCAACTTTCCAACTTCTGTTATCGGTTCCTCACCCGCAACCTTTGAAGGGAGAAGGCCCCGGCCCGACAGAAAATGAACAGTGCGCAGGGAGCGGCATTTGTTTATGATGAGCCGAATATGACTTCGCTGGACGGATTCATTCCCGCACTCCTGCTCCGTAATCCGCATCTCATGACCCTGGTACCTCGCTACTGGCCTCGGGAGGCGATAGGAGCACCTCTCCCTCAGGTGACACGGCGATTCACCACTGAACCGGGAACCCAGCTGCAGGGCTTCTGTCACTGGCAGCCTCACCCCACGAGCTCCCCGACCCTCGTCCTGCTCCACGGGCTTGAGGGCTCCGCAGATTCCCACTACATGCGCGGGATGACGACCAAAGCCTACCGCGCTGGATTTAACGTCATCCGTATGAACCAACGTACCTGCGGCGGCACCGACCACCTGACTCCGACTCTGTACAACAGCGGGCTCAGTAACGATTATCGAACCATCATCCAGGAATTGCGGGAACGCGATCATCTGTCTCGGATATGGCTTGTGGGATATTCAATGGGCGGGAATCTCGTCTTGAAAGCAGCAGGAGAGATGGGCCGGTCGAATCAGGCATTGGCAGGCGTGGTAGCCGTTAGTCCGAATATTGATCCCACACAATGTGTGGCAGCCCTCGAGCAACCCAGGAATTGGCTCTACCACCGGCACTTCCTGTCGAGTTTAAAGGCGAGACTGCGAAGAAAGGCAGCGCTCTTTCCCGATAGATGGGATGTGTCGCCGTTGGGTTCAATGAAAACGATCACTCAGTTTGACGAAGCCTACACCGCTCGCGATGGAGGCTATCGCGATGTCGCCGACTACTATGACCGGGCAGGAGCCCATCACGTACTCCACCAGATCGCCGCCCCCACACTGATCATCACGGCGCAAGACGACCCCTTCATTCCCGCTACGATGTTCGATACCCCGGCGATCCGACACAATTCCAATATTACACTGATGCTGCTGCGCTACGGAGGACACTGTGGATTCTTTCAAAGACGGTGCCCTCAGGAGGATCGGTTTTGGGCGGAAAATAGAATCCTCGAATGGATAAGTCGAATGGTCAGGACATAGACCTATTCGTCTTTGAGGATCTGCGGCAGACCTCCAAACTCATTTGTGATGGATCCATCCGGTCGGATTGCAAAGCCCCACCGCCAGCGACTCTTCGGCGTTAGGTACTCGCTTTGATGGGCGCAGGCGGCTTGCCGAACTGTTCATCCAACCCGAGGTGAGGCCGGGCAAGAAAGGCTCCGGCAAGCTTTCTGCCGTCATCGAAGGCAGGTTGCGCAGCCTGCCACTCTGCGATAGGTGGGTTCACGGGAAGATTGACCATGAATCTCGTACCATGGCCCACCTCACTGGCTACCTCCACATAGCCCCCATGCTCCTGAACGATCTGGTGCGCAATGGTCAAGCCGAGCCCGGTCCCCTCACGCTCTCCGCTTTCGTGCTTGGTGGTATAGAACGGATCGAAGATATGGTCTAGATCCTGGGGGTCGATTCCCGGCCCACTATCTTCGACTTCAATCTGAACCCACGGCTCATTCACCGGCTTGACAAGTTTGCGGGTGCGAACGGAGAGGCGGCCGCCCTGGTCACCACCGATGGCTTCCATCGCATTGATAAATAAGTTCAGCAACACCTGCTTGATCTGCTGACGGTCCAGCTTCACGTAGGGCAGGTCGCTCGCCAGTTCTTTCTGAATCGTGATGGCCTTGCTGCTTGCCTTCACCTCGATAAAGTAGAGGCAGGAAGACACCACATCATTCAAGCTTTCCTGAGTGAGCTTCGGCGTCATATAACGGGCGTAGTCCAGAATCTCGTGCACCAGCCGCTCGATCCGCTCAACGTCTTCACACACCACCTGGCTGAACTGCTCCATAAACTCCACGTCGTCACGGCGTTCAGGGGCCAGCTGAACGAACGTCTTGATGGAGGTCAACGGATTTCGAATCTCATGGGCGAACCCGCCGGCCATGGTTTCAAGCGATCGTAACCGGTCGGTACGACGCATCAACAATTGTGACCGGCGGAGATCCTCATACAAGAGCGCATTGTCGATCGCGATCGCCGCATGCTGCGCCAGCGTCTTGAGGAGGGCCAGCTCTTCCGTCGAATACATGCCATGATTGGCCCGGCGTCCTAAGTTACAAAAACCAACCAGCCGGTCCTTGCTGATCAACGGAATACAGACCTCGGACGCCAACGCTTTTAAAGTATCGAGCAATCGCAAATGTTCCGTATCGGCCTTGTCGTATTCGATTTCCTCGCGGACAAGCGCGGTCTCTGTTCGCAACAACGTCTTGGGAAACTCTCCCTCCATCTTAATCGGAGGCACCACGGCCTCACGCGTGACGAACCCGTAGGAGGCGGTCAAACTGTAGATCCCTTGTTCCTTGTCGAGCACATAGACGGAGGCCGTTTTAATGTTCATCACGCGCGCGAGCGTTTGCACGATTTCCTTGGTGAGGGATTTCAGTTCAAGGATCGCCACAAGAGACTTCGAAAACTGCACCAGCGTATCGTAGGCATCGTAGCGCTCTCGAAAGAGCGTCTGCCCGATCGCTCGCTCAACTCCCTTCTGAAGGTTCGCCAAACCGCTCGACACGATTACAAATAGACCGAACAGCACCCCGGCCAGAAGATAGTGGAACGTCCCGGTAAAGATCCGGATGACCAGCAAAATCATCATGTAGGCCGGAATCAGCCCCATCAACTTGATCGACAACATCACCTTCGGCCGACTCGGGACGAACGACACATCCATCAACTCGTATCGAGCGATGGCATAGGCCACGACGGTGACCGAGAGGCCGGCCAGTAAATACCCGACCGGATAGAACCCCACGCCATAATTCTGGAGGAAATCGAGAGAGGCAAGGAATCCAAGCGCGAGGGCCACAACCGTATATTTCAGCTGAGCGCCGAGCAGCGGGGATGAACTGAGGTGGAGCCGATACCCCTGATACAGCCGATAAACCGTCAAACCCCCGCCCGCCACCACGTATGCGACCAGCCAGGGATGGAGCACCCCGGCCTTCGGATATCGGCCCCAATAGTAGACATACTGACCATCTACCAGATACGGCGTGAACAACAGGCTCCAAAAAAGCGCGCCGACGGCATAATTCCACACAATCAGGCGATCATGCGCAGCCCCTCCGGAGAGACTCTGCGCAAAGTGATAGGTCAGCGCAGGCAAGAAGACCACTCCCGTGTAAATCACCTGCACCCAGAAGAGCGCCTCATCCTCGCGTGACGCGGAGAACAGCATGAAACAGCCGAATAACCAGAGACAGGCGGCCCCGCACACCGCGCTGAAGATCGTATTCGACGTGGAACGGGGATTGTTGCTGAGCACCCAGAGCGCACAAATCAGGAACAGCGTTCCGGCCAACAACGGAGGGGTGGAATGTCCGGTCGCGCGATTACTGAGCACCGCGCCGATGGACGTCGCCACGACAATAATCGCCAGCACGATGGCATACCCGAGCCCCTTGTTCAGGACGACACTGATATTCATCAGGCGGTACCGAACGATCGTGTAGGCCATCAACGCCGTATACATCGTGATGAGCACCGTGCCGTAGGGCAACAGCGGCACGCCGTACCAGAGAGGGAAATTCGTGGCCCCGCCCGCATACCCGATAATGCTGGCGGCCAGCATGTACGCATATTGATGGCGTCGAATGCCATTCGCATCCCGAAGAGCGACTCCGACCAGCGAGGTCGCGTAGACGACATACCAGACAAAATACAGCAGGAAGGGATGGAAGAAGAGGCCGGGAACCGGCCAAAAAGAGAACGACATCGCAGGGTGCACCCCGGCCACGAACCAGGGCGTCGTATCGGCCAGCAGAAATAGTGCCGCCAGACCATAGCCGATCTTCAGGGCTTTGGCGTGACGCGCCGTAATGTCAAGAAATGTGACGGTGTGGTGAAAATACAGAATCGGGATGAGCGATGCGCCGGCCATCACCAAGCGCAGCAGACTCAGCGCAAGGTCTTTGGATTCCGTGAGCTGCCAGCCGCAGTAGAAGACGCTCCAAAAGGCAATGCTCAGACAGTACAGCCCGTAAATCCGGTTGCGTGCAGCGGCAGGATCCCGGAAGTAGACGAACATTCCGAGCCCTGTGGCAGCCAACGCATTCACCAGGGCGCTGAACGCGAGCACTTTCATCTCAAGTACTCTGGGAGAGTCGAGGCCGTGTCATCATGCCGCCACCGTGAGGTTTGCCAGGCCCTTATCGGCCACGGCAATGAGCGCTTGATTTCCGAACGTGGAATAAACCCGCGGATGCGCTACGCCGGCGGCGCGCAACAAACTTTCCAGTTCCGCCTGATACTGGAAATGAAAAATGCCTTCGCCTTCCCGCTCTTTGATTCTACCAGAATTGTCCAGGAGACGACGCCCTTCTTCGATTTGGTCCGGCGTCTGAGCCGTCTCAACGAAGCTGCGATAAATCGCCGAGAGATCGGCATACGGCTTCAGGTTGGAAATCACCAACCGTCCATTGGGAGCCAACACGCGCAGATATTCCCGGAGGGTGAAGAGCGGGTCGTGCACGTACCCGATCACAAGATTGCACACGACCCGATCGAAGGAATGATCGGGAAACGGCAGCGGAGACTCCAGGTCGGCACGACAGACCCGCATCGACATCGGCACATAGGCTCGCAGCCCCTCATAAAACTGCCCTTGTAGCGCCGCCTCCACCTGCTCGAAGTTGGTCATGGCCTGCGCCAACGCCGTCGGGACAAAATCCACCCCGACATAGTCAGGCGAGCGAAAGTCTCCGCGCCTGGCATAGCGCTGCCGAAACGCCTGATTGAGCTGCAGAAACACACCGAGGTTTCCATTGCCGCACCCGGCATCCAGAATCCTCTCCCCGTGATGGCAATCGCCCATCAGACGATAGACATGATCCATGAGTCGCCAAAAATCGGCCACGTTCGGGATCGTCTGGAAATTATGTAAGTACTCCTGCCAGAACGCCACATGATCCGACTTGCCCACCGGCCGACGTTTCTTGCTGCGTTCGCGTTCCGCGCGGTTCTGCACGCCGATTTCTCGATGCGATGGTTCGACCATGCGCGCCATCGACCGCATCGGCCACAACTCCTCCTGGCAGCACAAGGCAATTTGGCGATAGACGGTGCGAGCTTTCCGAGGGCTCTCTTGAAGTCGATGCAACGCGCCCGGCACCACATAGGAGTGGCGGAGATTCGCACCCATCGCCGCGCCGACTGCCTCGATGGAGGCCGGATCGACCCACGCATCCTGCTCGGCATGAAACAGCACGACGGGAGCATGGAGGTGCTCGGCGTCCTGCTGAGTGGTGTGCAGGTCGGCATAGCCTCCCTGCACAGCATGCTCCAGCCAACGATCCGCATCGATGGTCAGGCCGAGAATGTTGACCACCCCTTTGCGCACACCGGCCAGATGTTCGCCGATCAGATCCTCTTGATGGACGGCCTGCAGCGTATGCTGAACATCCATGATTCCATTGATCATCGCCAGCAGCCCCAGGTGAGGGACTCGCCCCGCGACCTTGAGCGCGACGCGACCGGCCAGGCTGGTCGCCACAAGACCGATGGATCGACCCGGCCATTGAGCAGCCACGTAGTCCAGCACGGTCTCCAGATCGGTCTCCATATCCTCCAGGCGAAACTGCGTGACCAACCCATCGCTCTCTCCGACATGATTCACATTGTCGAAGCGCACGACATGAAACCCATTGCCGGCAAGATAGTAGGCCAGCGGCACATAGTCGCGTTTGCTTTCCCCATACCCGGGAGCCAATACCACAATCGGTGCATCGTCCGACAGATCGGTTCGGGGCCGATCGTGACAGAGCGCGATACGATGGCCGGACGGGCGGACACACTCCGAGAACTCGCTGATGACGGAAGGCCCTTCCGCCCTGGCGACGACACCCTTGCCCTGCTGCTGCCCAAGCAGGTGCTCTATGATGTCCTCAGCCTCTTTTGCAACCGGGAGAAAGCGCACGCCTGCCAACACCGTCCGACCTCCAACCTGCCGATAGCCGGAAAGAGCGTCGGTCCCTCCCGGTCTTGTCCATACCACTTCGCCCACCACGGAACAGCCGACAGACGGCGTGCAAGAAGACACTGGCTGGGCGACAGTCGATGATACCCATCTCAGTTCCAATTCTGAACCCAGCAAATCCTCTTCGGCCGAGAGGCACAGACAGGCCCCGTTCGGCGTCAAATCCGTCGTCAACACCCCCGACAAGAGTCGATCACCGGCTCGAAGCCGGAGACTGACTTCGGTGCTCAATCCGACCGTGATCCGCTGCTGACGCCGACGCTCTTGGCGTGGACGCTCAGCTACCCGGGCAAGGCGCGCGCGCGAAGCCTGAACAACGACCGGCTGCCGGGACTCGACGTCGATAAGGGCATCCTCACTCTCGTGGGCGATCAATGCAGCGACGAGATGCGACCCATTCGACCGCACGCGGCCTTCGCTCATCCACATGGCGACCAGCTGCTCATCGCTTGGGCTCAACCGCACAAACTGAACGGCGAGTGTCACCCCTCGTTGCGTTCGGCCTGAACCTAGGACACTTTCGGAAACACGAATCCCGCACACCACCCCAACACTTTCGGGCCGCGTGGCCACGGGATTCAGACTCAGCAGAATTTGCTGATTCAGCATGGCAGGAATGTCCTCGGAAAATTCCATCGAGAGCCCACCTAAGCTGAAGCTTTTCGTCTGACCGTTCCACGTATGATCCTGAAAGTGAAGGCGGGTCGAGATTCGAGTCTCGAGGCGCCGGGACGTCCGCCGCTCCGCAACGGAGAGCGACCAGGCATCATTGGTTTTCTTCCGATCGTGCACCGAAGATTGCCGGCTGCTTTCCTGGCCGAGCAGGCCGATCACAGACACACTCTCCTTGCTCACAGCGATGTGCTTCGACATTCATTCCCTCCCGCCGTATTGAGCGCTGCGCGTGGCACAGCATCGAATTGAATACCGTCTGGACGTCGTCGCCCGCTCACAGAGCTCGCTCCGGGCGAGGCTGGAGTCTTGCAAGCGCACGAACGATTCCAAGGATGCGGGAGGGGGTCGGTTGATCTAACAAAAGCAGGGTTAACGGCACGCACGGCCTCAGGTATGGCACACAGCGGCTCCCATCACAACCCAATGTTCGAAGCTTATTCTAGGGAATTAGACATAATTGTCAACTCATCCGCAGGAAAAAAATTCAGTTACCTACAAAAATTAACTTAGATGATAGCAACAGGTCTGACGACTCGCTTCGTCACGCCTTTCGGCGCACGGAAGACACTGCTGCAAGTCAGAACGATGACGACCGTCATGATCCTGACACCGATTGCTCACTTCGCGCAAAGGCCCCGCAGAGATCAGGCGAGACGCGCATTCCCGCAGCACAGCCAGAGCCATTAAGGAATTTCAGGCGGCAGACTATGCCGTCCCCACGGGCGCCGGCTCAAGGGTGACGGTTACGCCTCCCCTCCTCAGTCACCGACATCGTGGCCCAGCGCAAGCTGGTTCGACAACAAGGCAGCCACCGGAGAATCGGTCCGGGTTAGTTGCTTTGACCCGGCAGGTATGCTACTCACAGCCCCCGATAGGCCAGGCCGAGTACTCACGATGCGCCCACCTCATAGTCGTCCTCACAGCGGTATGCTGATCATCCTCCTGGCCGGAATCGTGCTCGGCTGTCAGAGCACGCCGCCTATCACCGAGGGCTATCCTCATCAGCAGGCGCTACGAGGACACACCAAGGAACAGGTGCTGGTCTGCGCCGGTCCACCCATCCAAGAACGGGAAGATGGAGCGGTTACTATGCTCCAGTACTACAGAGAAGCCCCCCTTCTTGAAGAATCCATGGTGTCCTCGAAGAGCAGCCGACCCACCGTGCATCACGGCTGCTGGGCAACGGTCGTGATCCAACACCAACGAGTCGACCAGGTGCTGTATCGCTTCGTACCGAGTTCCGTCGATGCCTCCAACGACTGCGAAGAGATCTTCGCCAACTGCCCGGAATGACGGCCCGGCAATACAGGAGTCCCGCTCTGGCTTGGCTGGTACTGCTCACAGGCTTGCTGGCGGTGATTGCGCCCTGGCCGGAACCGGCGTTCGGGCTGGAAAAATACGGGCGCCCGCTCCCCTCCATGGATGAGCCGGAAGGTGACGCGCGCGAGGAAGAGGAGACGCTATTCGGCGGCTACCTGCTGACCGGGGCCTTCGTAAAAAATCCCACGTTCGCCGCCAGACCTGACAATACCGGACTCGTCGGCATGCGCCATATGCTGCACTTGGAAACGGACCTCTATAAGCAATATCTCACGTTTTACACCGATCAGAACTTTTTCTCCGACCGCACCGACGGATGGATCAAGTTGACGGAGTGGGACGGCACCTTTGCCTTCACCGGCGTGCTCGATCGCTTCAATTGGCGGCTGCAGTACGAACGAGATGCCCCGCTGGACCGTCGCGGGCTGAAACAGGCCTACGCCGATGCGCTCGTCACAGCCCGATTTCAGGCGATGCAGGACTCCACCTGGTGGCGGCGTACCTTCCCGAACCAGAACCTCACGGCCTACGCCGGCGCGGGATGGCTCTTCCACAACAGTCAATACTTCGCGCGCCCCGACAACACGGGCCGCGCGTTGTTCCGGTATGTCGCCCATGCCGATCTGGACGTCTACAAAAACAAGGTCGTCCTGTACGGAGACATGAATCTCTTCACCGACCGTGAAGCGAGCAACACTCTGAACCCTTCCGAGCTCGATTGGATCGTCGGCATCGCCGTCCGCTGGAAGGATACGGAACTGGCCTTCTACCGCGAAGAAGACCGGCCACTGGACCAGTCCGGCCTGGTTCAAAAGTATTACGCAGTCCAATTGCGCTTCGCGTTCGACGTGTCGAAGGGAGCCCTGGAACGGATGGGATTGAAGCGGTAGGCACTAGCAGGCGGGGAAACAACTCGATGGTTGCGCAATACACGACGATCAACTCATGCGCCCTGTCGGTATTGCACTCACCCGCAGGATGCGCAACAAGGTCGTCCAGCAAGGCTGCAGCAAGCGAAGAGGCGAGTCGTACTCGCGCCGTACGGTGAACCTCTGAGGTTCACGACGCGCGGAAGAACGCGCGTCACGTTCGTGAACGCCGCCGAGACGTGAGGCGGCAGTGTCTTGCGAGAACGCCGCTGGCGGACTTATTCCGCATCCTGCCAGACTATCGAGCGGCGAGATGGCTACGCACATCCTGTACGTAGGTTTTGAACGGGTCCGCCATAAAAAAGGGCGCCGTTCCACGCAGTTTGAAATTCGACCAATTGATGATGTACTCGCAGGCCATTTGTTCCTCGAAATCGAGCGGCGCATCCGGCACGACTCCGGCCTCCCCGCTATCGAGCAGATGCCTGACCAACTCACCGCGTCCGAACGCCCGTGTGTTGCGAGGCGGATGCGCCTGCGCAAGAGCAACGATCTTATCGGTCGTCAGGCGCGGCCCTCGCCCCTCCTCCTCGAGACCGTAGCAGAGTCCCCGCTCAGGATGCAGGTTGTGATACTCGAGGTCGAGACTCTTCAACATGGGATCGTCCCACACACACTGCTCGGCCTCCCGATAGGTCTCCAATAGCCACAGTTTCGAGGCCCAATCGATCCGGCCGACCAGCTTGTCATACCCGCCGCGCAAATCGGTCAGCACAGACTCCCATTGCTCCAGCACCCAATCCGTCTCCTCGTCCTGCCCCTTGCAATGGCGCTGGGCCGCGGCCAGAAACTGCTCCTGAATATCGACGGCCGACATCGACTGTCCCGACTCCAAGCGGACGATCCATCGGCGATCCGGGTCGCGAGAAATATCCTGCAGCGCCTCGACCGGTTCCTGGATCCCCAGACCGCGCGGGGCCTGACCGGCCTCAATCAGTTGCAACACCAGCCCGGTCGTCCCCATCTTGAGCGCCGTGGCATATTCGGCCATATTCGAATCCCCGCACAGGAGATGAATCCGGCGGTATTGGTTCGGATCGGCCAACGGTTCGTCGCGTGTATTGACGATCGCCCGGTTGTGTTGCACCCACTCGAAGAAGTCGTTGACGATGTAGTCGGCCCGTTGAGAAATCTGGAACGGCACGATCGATCGATCCTGCGCATCCCGCAGCCCGGGCCGATGCAGGATGAGTCCTCCGACTTGCACCCATTCGTTGGGGTCGCTCGCGCAGCCGATTCGTCCGGACCCTGTGAACACCTGGCGGGTGACCAGAAACGTCACCAGCGGACCGAGACCGCGACGGGAAAAAGGAAACTGCCGCGTGACGAGGTAGTTCTCATGCGAGCCGAACGTCGCATTGGTCTCGTGGTCGATATTGTTCTTGATGAGCGATACCGTCTCGTCGAGCCCCAGCGCCGTCACCGCATCTTGAATAATGCGGTCTCCGGCACGATCCGATGCCACCAGATCCGCCAGGGTCGTGCACTCCGGAGAGGCGTATTCCAGATGCCCCATGTCGATGTAGATACGCCCGGCATTCGTCAAGAACCCACCATTTCCAGGTGGCTCATCGTGTCCACGATGGTGCAGGTCGAGGACCCCTCGCCGTTCGATTTGAAAAATGTGGTCGCGAATCCGCTGCGCCACCCAGGAGGGGGAATGGTCGGGCCGATCCTGATTCACCAGGAGCCCGTATTCCGTTTCAAGCCCGAAGATACGGTTCAGCATGTTATGTGGCGGCCGGTGCGCTGACAGCCGGCGGTAGCAGACCGCCCAGTTCAGCGGAACGAAGCGCGCGATATTTGGCTGATCCAGGCCCGCGACGCTCCAACAGGACACATTCTAGTGCTTTCTCGGCAACGGTCTGACGCACATGCGCCAGCAACGCCGCCTTGTCGGGGAGGCTCGAACCGTCGCCTTCCGTCTGTTCTTCCGATACCCGGGTTGAGGAAGACTCTGCAGCCGGGGACTCGGGCGCCGCTTGAGCTAACGAGCCGACAGCCCAGGTACACAGGGCGAGTTCCACGGCTTGCGCCAGCGAGGCCTGTGCAAACGCCGGTTGCGATTCGATATAACGTCGCATGCGGCCCTGCACGGAAGCCGTCGCGCCCAATGCCGCCCAGCCCCGGCTTTCCTCGAAATTTCCATCGTAGTTGATCGAGAGAAACAGGTCTCGCTCGGGTTTCACGCCTAATTCGGCCAGGAGAATTTTGGCAATGAAGGGCGCTTTATAAATTTCTTCAAAGGCCTGTTTGATGGTCGGCGCCAGCCCATACTTCATCAGCCTGGCACCCGTGACATCGGACGGCGATCGATTGAACCCCTCGACATGGGCCATCTCCAGGAGGGAGAAGCGCAGCTTCTCCAGATCCGCCGGGTGTCCCATTCCACCCAGCGCAATGCGATCGTAAATCTCATAGAGCTTGGGCGTTCCGCGGCTGACGGTCAGCATCAATATCCCGTCGGCATAGGCCAACGCGACGACCGGTGAGCCCTTCGCAAATTGTTCATCGAGATACTGGCGTCGATTGCCGACCGCCTCGATCCACCGATAGGGTTCTTCATACATAACGTGCCACCTTCACCATAGGGGTCAATAACCAGTCGTCTAGCTGTTAGCGTCCGCGCAGCACTTCGCTCTCGTACAATCGTTTCAAATCCGCATCCGGGAGGGTTTGCACACCGGACGCCTTGATAAGTTTCACCACCGGATAGAGATTCAGTTCCCGATTCACCCCGCCCGTGGCCGAATCGAATTCCGCCGCACTGGAGAGCAACCGGAGCGCCTGGATCGTGGCCTGTTCCTCCGGGAGAGTCGCCAATGGTTGCGGGCCCCAGGTGTTCACATAATGCAGGATACCGCGAATCGTCGGCGAGCCGGAACCGGACACCGCATACTCCACGGCTTCAAACT
>CABVRO010000096.1 GCA_902500715.1 uncultured Nitrospira sp.
GCAGCTCGACCATCGAAATCCTGCAAGGGGATATCTGTGACATGGAGCTTCCGCCTGCCGCGTTCGATCTGGTGCATGCGCGGTATGTGATGATTCATATTGCGGATTATCAGACGGCGTTCGAGCGGATGCTGCGGTGCGTCAAACCGGGTGGTTGGGTCGTGATCGAAGAACCGGATTTTCAAGCGGCTCGCGCCGTGGCCGGACCGGAGGAGGCCCGGGCGGCCTTCGGGCGAGTGAGCGATGCGATCGAACGGATGTTCACGTCCCTCGGGATGGACCATGCCTTAGGTGCGAAGTTGCCGGTGTTGTTCCAGCGGCACCACCTGGACCAGGTAACGGTGGAACACGAGGGACATTTGTCCGCAGGCGGCGACCTGATTCCGCAGATGATGAAATTGTCTGCCGAGCAGCTTCAAGCGAAATATGTGGCGACAGGATTAGTGACGGAGTCCGATATTGAGCAGTATGGGAAGCTTGCCGACGATCCGGATTTCTGGGCCATTTATTACGCAACGGTGGCGGTGAGTGGCTGGTGGCAGCCGCAATGCGGCGGGCAAACCCAAGGATAGGCATGCGATACATTGTAGGAGTCATGGGGCCGGCCAAGGCCAGGAAAAAAGATGTCGACAATGCTCGCGTGCTGGGCGAATTGATTGCGCGACGCGAGTGGGTGGTGCTGACCGGCGGTCGTGACGTCGGCGTGATGGATGCAGCCTGTCAGGGCGCCAAGAAGGTTCCCGGCAGCCTGACGATCGGGGTGCTGCCTTCGGCTCGTGAACGCGTGTCCAAGTATGTCGATCTGGCCATCATCACCGAAATGGGCAATGCCCGCAACAACGTCAACGTGATGTCCAGCAATGTGGTGGTGGTCTGCGGGCTCATGGGAGCCGGTACCGTATCGGAGGTGGCGCTCGCGCTCAAGGCGGGAAAGCCCGTGATTCTAGTCGGCGCCACGCCGGCCGAGGAGAAATTTTTCAAGAAACTCGGCGGGCGGCTCATCGCTTCCGTAGACAGTCCGGAAGAAGCCATCGGCCTCATGATGAAGCAGTTCGAACAGCAGCAACCGGATCTGGTCCAGGGCGCGCGCTCCTGGGGAGTCTGACAAGCTGTTGAAAAAGCCCGCCAGCTTCGTTCTCGCGGGACACAGCCGCCTCACTATCTCGGTGGCGTTTACAAACGTGACGCGCTTTATTCCGCGCGTCGTGAACCTCCGAGGCTCAACGTACCGCACGCGGGAAAAAGAGCCTGTCTCGGCAGGCTGGGGGTGGGTGGATAAGAAGCATGTGGCCTCGCCCCTTCGCATTGCTGCGGCCTTGCTGGACGGACTTTTTGAACAGCTTATAAGCGGTTTGCGATCCTCTTCCCCTCAGAACTGTTCTCGCACATTCCTTCAATGGACTGGCAGTACGTTTTGCGTCGGCTTCTAACGTTTCGTTGTGAATGCAGGACGCCGCCGTGAATCGTGAACCGTATCTGGTTGGGGAGAGAAAAGCTTTGGGGGACCTGATTCCGAGGCTTTTTTTGGAGAGGAACGATGCGTCACACACGACGGGTGCCGGGCCCGTTTCTCACCGGGCAGGGGGAGAACCGGACAGGGCACCCTGTTCCAACAACACCCCGGTGTTGTCGAAAGGAAGCCGGCCTTCCTTGGTATGAAGTACGCCTGTGACGTGGTAAGTGAGTGGCTGATCGCCGGAGAAGGACAGCAACTGCCTGACGACCTGTAAGGTCGAGGTGCTTGTTTCGACTGATGTGACGGAATCACTCAAGCGTGGCACGACCAATTCCTTGTTGCCTAGGCCTCGGGCCAGCCGGTTTCCATTCAGATCCAGGCGAAAGTCGATGCCGGTGACGGCGAGATCGAAGTCGTTGGGGTTCCGAATACGAAGATCCACCTGAAGTCGCTGCTCGAAGGCGCTCGCCTCGAGCGGCGTGACGTTGGTCACCAGAACTTCCGGTGCCTCCCCTTTCATGAACCAGGAGGCGCATCCGGAAAGTATCAGCGCCGTCACCAGTCCCGCAAACGAAGTCAGTTGTTTCATCGCGCCCATCATACAGAAACATCCGTTCGATTGCGACGCTCGTAGATAAGAGGTATAGCTTCGGCGCTGCGATCGCAGTCGCTCACGTGCTTTGGTAAGATGAACAGCAAGGAGCCGGATCAGTTGCAGGGAGGACTCATTCTATGAACATCGTGATACGCAGAGGCATGTATACGTGGCTGGTTCTGGCGATGGTGCTGGTAGGTTCACTGGCTTCGGTCGGGCAGGCCGCTGGTCCTGCCGGTCCTGCGAAAGTGTATTTTGCCGGAGGGTGTTTCTGGTGTATGGAGGAAGTGTTCGAGAAAGTGCCGGGCGTCATATCGGTCACCAGCGGATATATGGGCGGGCGGGTCGAACATCCCAGCTATGAACAGGTCTCCGCCGGTGCAACGGGTCATGCCGAGTCGGTGGAGGTGGTCTACGATCCAGCCAAGGTGAGTTACACTGCCTTGCTCGATGCCTTTTGGCACAATGTGGACCCGGTCACGGCGAATGCACAGTTTTGCGACCATGGCAGCCAATACCGGGCCGTGATCTTTTACCAGAGCGACGAAGAGAAGCGTCTGGCCGAGGCGTCGAAAGGCGCAATCGAGCAATCCGGGCGGCTCCCCGGGCGGATTGTCACGGAACTCACCCTGGCGTCGACGTTTTATCCGGCCGAGGACTATCATCAGGATTTTTATAAGAAGAATCCGGTCCGGTACAAATTCTATAAATATAACTGCGGGCGGGCGCAGCGACTGGAAGATCTCTGGGGGGCTCCATGACAGGTGAGGGTTCACAAGCGTGGTTCGCTCGACTGATCCGCGAATGCCGGACGATTGCCGTGGTGGGATTGTCGTCGAATCCGGCACGACCGTCATACCGCGTGGCCGCCTACATGCAGCAGCAGGGCAAGGTGGTGGTTCCGGTCAATCCGCGAGAGTCGGATGTGTTGGGGGAGCGGGCTTATCCGGCCCTCTCCGCTGTGCCCGGTTCGGTCGATATGGTGAATATGTTTCGACGATCAGAAGAGGCGGGTGCGGTCGTCGATGAAGCCATCCGGATCAAGGCCAAGGCGGTCTGGCTCCAGGAGGGTGTGATCGACGAGGCGGCTGCTGAGCGTGCGCGCAGGGCCGGGTTGCAGGTGGTAATGGATCGTTGCTGGCTGAAGGAGCATATGCGTTGCGTCAGTGAGGACGGCCCGGGTGTCAAGCCGGCGAACGTATGACTGTGGATCGCTCCCTGCTCCGCCTGATCCTGGTCATTGCCTGGCTGAATGGGGTACATACGCTCGACCATATGATGCGGGGAGATTTCCACTGGCCGCTTGACAGGCAATCGGTTGGTTTTGTGCTCGTCGTTGCCGCCATCTACCTCGTGATTGGAGTGGGAGTACGGCTGTCCCGCAGAGGGGTTGTCGGGCCCCTGTTCTGGGCCATCGTCGGATTCGGAGGATTGATCCTTGGATGGTTGTCCCACTTCAGTCCCTTCACCGACCAGCCGTTGCACGTGATTTACGGGACCTACCACAATGCCATGGCTGGCGCCCTCGCGGTGCTGTGTCTCATGTTGCTGATGGGCGTTGTGCTGACGGCGACGCTCTATTCGTTCTACCTGTGGCATCACCAACGTCGCATCACCGTGTCGCGTCCTGTATCCCGGTAACCTCGTTCCCGCATCTTCCATCGATTTCCCTCCGGGCCGATTTCTGTCATTTTCTTGAGCATTCCGCCCCTCCATGGAATAGTGACTTGACGGTGCGTGGGTCTCTCTTGCACCGGCTTCCCTACCAATCATTCCTGGAGGTCACTGCCATGATGCCCTTGCTCACGGTGTGCGGTCGTTTGTGGTTCGTTCTTCCGCTCGGTCTTTTCGTGATGGGTTGTACACAGTCCGCCCTGCAGGCGCCTTCGCCGCAGGAGAATCTTGGCATGGGCATCGTGACGGGAACGCTCGGCGCGCAACGTCCGGTTGCGGCCACGGCCGGCGATCAGCCGGGCGGATCGTTGGTCGGCCAGGTGCAAGCCGTGGAAGGTGGAGCCTATCTGATTCGGGATGTCCGCGGGCAGGAACATCGGATTCCCCATGATCAAAACACGAGGATCGATCGGCCGGCGCATGTCGGGGATCGCATCCAATCCTGGTTCGATCGACAGGGCCGGGCCGTGCTCATCAGAAGCCTCGATGAGGATCTCAGGTAACGCCAGGTCCGCGCCGCTGGAGCCCCTATACGATCATGCACGAGCCGGAATGGAAACCTCGCTGGGAACGCGTGGCCCGTGTGCTCAGCCCGTTTGTGGTGGCAGGGTGCCTGATGGCGATGATGCCTCCGGTGAGCCGGGTCGCAATCGACCCTGCTATGAGCCATATCCCGTTCCCGCGCTCGCCCGAAACCATCGCCGCACTCATTGCCCACTCTGCCGCGCAATACGGGCTTGACCCGGCCCTCTTGCAAGCCGTGATCAAAGTCGAATCGAATTTCAATTCGGACGCCGTGTCGTCGAAAGGGGCCATCGGGTTGATGCAGCTCATGCCACTGACCGCGGCGGCGCTCCATGTCCTGGATCCGTTCGATCCGAAAGACAATATCCATGCGGGTGCGGCGCTGCTTCGACGGCTCCTGAACCGTTTTGGCGGGGACCTTTCGTTGGCGCTGGCGGCGTATCATGTCGGTGAGACGCGAGTCAGGCAGACGCTCGGCGCGCCGGCGCTTCCCGCGACGCAGCTCTATGTCGAACGCGTGCTGGGTCACTACCATCGATTCCGTGCGGAGGCCCATCAGACGGCTGTGCAATCCAGGGCGCGGAATTCAGGCGGCGAGGCGTTCCTGGCTTCTCCTCGGGTGCGCGAATGAAGCCGGTCTGTGCATTGACAGGTGCCCCGCTGCAGACATGCTGTGCCGGTTGCATTTTCAGCTAGGAACGGGTACGGGATTCTGGCTCGCGCTATCGCGACGAGACGGCCTCCGGCCGCTAAGCCGGTGGAAACCAGACCACGATTTTTGAGGATAGTGATGAAGAAAAGCGATCGGACCGCTCGTTTGGCTCAATCGGATATCCGTGCCATGACCCTCGCCTGCGCCAAGGTGAACGGGATTAATATGTCTCAGGGTGTGTGCGACACCCCCGTTCCTCCGGTCGTGGTGCAGGGCGCGCAACAGGCGATGGCCCAGGGGTACAACATCTATTCACGCTTTGACGGCATTCTGGAATTGCGGCAGGCCATTGCCGACAAACTCGCTGCGTACAATCGAATCACCGCGGATCCGGACGTCAATATTACCGTGAGCGCCGGAGCCACTGGATCGTTTCAGGCCACCTGCATGGCGTTGCTGAATCCCGGCGACGAAGTGATTCTCTTTGAGCCTTTCTATGCCTATCACGTTCAGGCGATCGTTGCGGTCGAAGCCGTGCCTCGCTGTGTGTCGATGCGACCGCCGGACTGGACGGTGGATTTCAAAGGCCTTGAGCAGGCGATCACATCCAGGACCAAGGCGATCGTGGTGAACACTCCGGGTAACCCCTCTGGAAAAGTCTTCACACGGCGGGAGTTGGAACAGATTGCGGAGATGGCCTGCCGTCATGACGTGATGGTGATCACAGACGAGATCTATGAATATTTCGTGTTCGATGGGCGGGAGCACGTGAGCATGGCGTCTCTCCCCGGTATGGCCGACCGGACCATTACCATCGGGGGGTACTCAAAAACGTTCAGTATCACCGGTTGGCGCATCGGCTATAGCGTGGCGGAGGCCACGTGGGCGAAGGCCATCGGTGCGATGAGTGATGTGTTGTACGTCTGCGCGCCCACCCCGCTGCAGCATGGCGTCGCCGCCGGCATTCGTGCGCTCGGCCCCTCGTTTTACAGTGACCTGATAAAGGAGCATCAGCAGAAACGCGATCGGTTCTGCGGCGCGTTAAGCAAAGCGGGATTGCCCCCTGCCGTGCCGCAAGGCGCTTATTACGTGCTGGCGGATATGTCCCGGCTTCCAGGAAAGACGAGTCGCGAACGTGCGTTGTATCTATTGGACAAGACCGGTGTGGCGGGCGTGCCGGGTGAAGCGTTCTTCGACGGGCCGGAGGGGAGTCGGTTTATGCGGTTTTGTATGGCGAAGACCGACCAGGATCTGGAGCGAGCCAGTCAGGCGATCGAGCAGTTCTCGAGATAAGCGGAGGGCAAAGGGCCGGGGACTATCGTGTCTGCCAGGAGGCGGTTCTCGTCATGGCGCCCCAGGTGGCTTTCTTTCCGCGTACCCATCGATACAGGCCGATCAACTTCCACACGGAATTCAGCTGACGAAAGCCGAAATTTTCCAGGATGGCGGCCAGGAGGAGTTTAAACACATCGTATTGATCGGGATACACGTGGAATGACATTTCTTCCAGCAGCAGGGCGCTCACCGAAAGCAGCACCCCGAGTCCGATGGCGGCGATCAACAGGATCAGCCAGACCTGCACGGAGACAAATCCCATCACAAGCCCGAGTATCAGGAAACAGTACCCGAACACTTCGATCGCCGGTCCGATCCATTCGAAGATGGCCATAAAGGGAAACGCGAACCAGCCGATCGTGCCGCCCTTGGGATGAAACATGAGATCTACGTGTTTGGTCAGACTTTCACAGAGTCCGCGTTGCCAGCGAATACGCTGATTCTTCAGTGTGCGCAGGTCCTCTGGGGCTTCGGTCCAGCAGACCGAATCGGGGACGAACGTAATGCGATAGGGTTTATCCCCCAGCCGTAGATGGCGATGCAGACGCACGACCAGTTCCATGTCTTCCCCGATCGTATCCGATCGATAGCCTCCCACGGTGACGACCGCTTCTTTCCGGAAAATGCCGAATGCTCCGGAGATAATCAGCATGGCATTCATCGGCGACCAACCCAGCCGTCCGAAGAGAAACGCGCGGAGGTATTCCACGATTTGGAACAGTGCCAGCAGATTTGAGGGCAATCCAATCTTGGTCAGCATGCCATTATCGACGCGGCAGCCGTTCGCGATGCGCACGGTCCCTCCGCTGGCTACCGTGCGATGGTCGTCCAGAAACGGTTGCACCGCCCTCCGCAGACTGTCCGGCTGCAGAATGGAGTCTGCATCGATGCAGCAGAACAGGGGATACACCGACAGATTGATGCCGGCGTTCAGAGAGTCGGCCTTGCCGCCGTTCTCTTTGTCGATGACGCGCAGGTTGGTATGCAGAGAGGAATGATAAATCGCCCTGATTTCCGCAGTCGGCAGTTGCGTATTGCAGGCTTCGGGGAACGGAAATAGATCAAATTCTTTGCGGAGCACATCGATCGTGGCATCCTTTGATCCATCGTTGATCACGACGATTTCATATTCCGAGTAGCTGAGTTGCAGCAGCGACCGAATGGAGCCCGCGATGGTGGCGGCCTCGTTATAGGCGGGGACCAGAATGCTGATCTGCGGTTCGAAGCCCGTGTAACTGTGCGGCAGGCTTTCGAGCACGCGCTCTTGCAGGTATTGCCGCAAATGAACGATGGCAATGAGGTCGAGCATCAAGTATCCGGCGGTCAGGCCGAGAAAGTAGAGCAGGAACAGCCATTCGGACATTGAAATGAGCGTCTCTATCCACATCGATCAGCGTCTCGTGATATCGACCGGCGCGTGCCGATCCAAAAAGGGAAGGTGGTCGATGGTGTCGCTCTGGGTGGCGGTGTTCGCCGGAATGGGGCTAGGAATTCTTGTCCTTCCGGCGCGTGCTGCCGACGTTCCTTTGTCAGGAGCCATTCCTTCCACCGTCTACGAGATCGAGCTCACCTATATCGGCGAGCGCACCGACCCGACCGTCGCCTTCAGCGGACCACCCCCGACTGCGGCCCCTCTTCCTTATCGACCGTTTTTGCCCATTCTTGAACTGCACACAAGCCTGGGGGCGGTCCGGCCCTTCGGTCCTTGCCGTGCTCAGACGACGAAGTCGGACATCGGTATCGAGTTCCAATGGAGTGCCGGCGGAGCAGCCCGTTGTGGGCAGCGTATCGAGCTACATCCAGCCGGGAAGCCAGTAGACCTGCTGTCCTACCAGCTGTTGCGGCTTCGTGGTCGTGCGGCCGGCCCTGTAGTGGTTGGCATAGAGGATTTGGTAGGCCTCAGGCGTGAGGACAATTGGATGGTCAGCATCCTGTCCGGAGCCTTCGATCTGACGGTTCCGCTGCAGGAGATCGGCCGGGGAGTCGATCTTCGGCAGGTTACGGCCCTCGTGGTGTTCACGGAGGGGCAAGGCGGACGGATTCAGCTGGAGAAGATCCAAGTGACGCAGGAAGCGCCGGTCATCAGGTGGCCTGCGGGGACCGGCTTCTGGGTGTGGAACTATCGTCAAGCCGTGAAAGATCCGGAGGTAATGTTGAGCACCTGTCGTGCGCATCGCTGTTCGCGGCTGCTGATTCAAATGCCCGCTCAATCCGACGACGAGGGTCTCTGGCGGGAGTATGCGCAACTCATGGAGAAGGTCCGGGAGGCCGGGATTGAGCCGTGGGCGCTGGATGGGTATCCCGAAGCCATACAGGAACCGCAACGATTGGCCGATAAGATTTGGAGACTACTGCATCTCGTACCTCCGGGCCTCCTATCGGGCCTGCAGCTCGACATCGAACCCTATCTTCTCCCGGGGTTTCTTGAAGACGAGGCGCAATTGCGCCGGTATCTCGGCACGATCGAGACGGTGAAGGATGCCATACAAGGCCGAGCCAAGCTGTCAATGGTGACTCCGTTCTGGCTCGCCACGCCCACCGTCGGTGGGCGCCCCCTGGCCTTTGCCGTGATGGACCTGGTGGATGAAGTAGCGGTGATGAGTTACCGCACCGATCTCGATGAGGTTCAGGACATCGCCGACGATATCCTGCGGTACGGGTCGGTGAGCGGGATTCCAGTGTGGCTGGCGGTCGAAACGACCGTCTTGCCGCTTGAACAGCATGTTGTGTTGCGACGGGACTCGCAGCCGGGCCATGCCGATGCCCTGTTGGATCGTGACCACCGTCTGTTGCGGTGGCAACCGATCAGCGAGGCGGTGGGGATAGACCTGCATCGGGAGTGGTTCCGTGTTCATCGTCGGTTCACGGTCAGGCCTGACAGGCTGTCGTTTGCCGGCCGATCGCGGGCCCAGGTGTCCTCGGCGATCAAGGAGATACAGGACACCACCTCGCACTCAAGTTTTGCGGGAGTGATTATTCACGATCTCGATGGATTCCGCGCCCTCGCCGAATAGGGTCGTGCATGTCGGGAGAACAGGGTCCTCACGGATGAACGATCCCCTCAACTGGATCAATCGACGAACGTCCGCAGTCGGTCTTCTAGCGGGGATTCTGCTCGGCGCGGGCTGGTTCACTGTGCCCGCCACGATGATTGCCGCCATGGCGCCGGACTCCTCTCCGCGCCAGGTTCTGCAACAGGCCAAAGCGTTGGAGGACGAGAAACGGTATGAGGAGGCCATCGCGGCCTATCGGCAATACCTCCTGTCGAAACCGGACCATGATGACGTGCGCGCGACGATGGCGAAACTCCTATCCTGGCAGGGACAGAGGGATGAGGCCATCGCTCTCTACCGCGAGATTCTGACCCGCCAGCCACTCGATCATGATAACCGTGTCGGCCTCGCCCGGGTCTTGTCGTGGAACAAACAGTTCGCCGACGCGCGGGACGAATACGAGCGGGTGCTTCACGACGAGCCGACCCACGTCGAGGCTCTGGTGGGAATGGGGGATCTGTTGGTGTGGAGCGGCCATCGTGAGCAGGCGATCCCGTACTATGAACGGGCGGTGGCGGCCACCGGCGACGAAGAGATTGCGGCACGGCTGCGCGACGTGAAAGCCGAGGTCGAATCCATTCCCGCTGTTCCAGATCCGTCCGCTACTCGCAGAAGCACCTCGGAGCCGACGGACGGCAGTCAGGTGTTGGAGCGAGGACGCCGCTTGGAAACGATGCGGCAGCCGGAGGATGCCCTTGCGGTATATCGCGAGGGACTGCGGCAGTTCCCGGAGCATGATGAGCTGCGTACCGCCATGGCGCGGCTGCTTTCCTGGCAGGGGGCTCATGCCGAAGCCGTCGAGTTGTATCGGGACGCGTTGGCGCGTCATCCGAAGGATCAGGACATTCGCGTGGCGCTGGCACAGGTGCTGTCGTGGCAAAAACAGTTCGATGAGGCCGACCGGTTGTACCAGGACGTCTTGCTGGCCCAGCCGACGCAGACGGAGGCTCGTCGCGGACTGGCCGAGGTGGCACATTGGCGAGGCGACCGTTCGGACGCCCTGCAACGTTATGAGGCCCTCCTTGCCGAGACCCATGATCCGGACATGGAGGAGCGGGTGCGCGCCATTCGGTCGGAAATGCAGACCGCAGCCGAGCCAGCCGCCGAACAGTCCGCGGCAGGATCGTCAACGGAAGAGCAAGGGGCGCGGGCCGTGGCGAGCGCCATGGAACGAGCCACGAGATTCGAGGTGGCCAAACAATATCGCGAGGCGGAAGGCGTCTATCGCGAGGCGTTGCAGCAACACCCCGAGAACGACGAGATTCGGAGTGCGTTGGCTCGCGTGTTGTCGTGGCAAGGCTCGCACGGGGAGGCGACGACGCTGTACCGGGACGTGTTGGGCCGCCATCCGGAGGATCAGGATATTCGTGTGGCGCTGGCACAGGTGCTGGCGTGGCAGAAACAGTTCGACGAAGCCAACCGGTTGTACCGGGACGTTTTGCTGGCCGAACCGACGCAGATGGAGGCCCGACGTGGACTGGCTGAGGTCGCACATTGGCGAGGCGACCGTTCGGACGCCCTGCAACGTTATGAGGCGCTCCTTGCCGAGACCCATGACCCGTCGATTGCGCAGCGAATCGAGGCGGTGAAATCGGAGTTGCTGGTCTCGCCGCGGGCTGCAGTGGGGCAGGGATTGACCGGACTGCGGCTTCCGTACCGTGATTACGCGAAAATCGGCTACGGTCACTATTCCTATACGAAGAATCAGCCGGACGAGCGGGATCTGCTGTTTGAAGTTGCCAAACCTTTGGGCAATCAAACCCTGGTCTTGCGGGTGGAACCGATCAATCGGTTCGGATTCCACGATACGCCGGTCTCGGCGGAGCTCTATAGCCCCTTGTGGCGGCGAGCCTGGGGGTACGTGGCGGCGCAGGGTACCGTGAATCCCAACTTTTCCCCCAACTATTCCGTGATGGGAGAAGTGGCACAAGGATTGGGCGGGTTGCATGCCTCGCTCGCGCCGTTTGAGCTGTCGTTCGGCTACCGGCGACTGAATTACAAGCAGGACGATATCGATCTGCTGATGCCGGGGCTCACGGTGTTTCTGCCCTTCAATCTGTGGTTGACGGAGAAGATCTACCTGATTCCGAACACGGGGGCGATCACCCTCTCGTCGCAGCTCACCTGGCGGCCGACGGAACGCGTACAAGTCTTTGCGTCCGGCTCCTTCGGCACGTCGGGCGAACGGATTGTGGCGGCGCAGGATTTTACCCGCGTGGGGAGTCGCACGATTCAGGCAGGCATCACGTTTCCGATCAACGAGCGTTTCTCTGCCGAGACGTCCGCCTATTACGAAGACCGCGGATTCCTCTATGTCCGCCGGGGTGGGAATTTCAGCGTGATCTATCACTGGTAAGTTGATGGGACCTGCCACCATTATCCGTATGGTCGGGGTTTCGGTGCTCACGCTGCTCCTGTTCATGGGTGGTTGGGTCTTCCTCTGGTCGCAATCCGAACAGACCTTCGAGGTACCGGAACAGGACTTTCATCGGTTCGCCGGTGTGTCCGGGCCCAGGCATGTCACGGTCGTCCCGCCAAAAGTTCCGACGTCGTGGAGTACGTATGGGAAGGGGTCGGGCAGTCGTCTGGCGATTCTCCTGACCGATCCCGATTCCGCTTGGCTTGGCTTGGCTCATGGGCTGAAGTCGATCGGCGTGCCCTTCCGTATCACGCAAAACGTGCGTGAAGCGCTGTCCCATCAGATGGTGCTGGTCTACCCGATGATTTCGGGAAAGGTGTTGAATCCGGACGAATTGCAGGCGCTGGCGGAGTTTCCGAAGGCGGGTGGCACCTTGATCGGCGTGCAGGTGTTGGGGGGTGGATTGAACGGGGTGTTCGGGTTTCGTGCCGCCGTCGCCTCGCGCCAGCGTTATGCCATGACGTTGGCCGCGGCCGATCCGCTGCTGACGGAGCTGACCGATCCGGAGGAGCGGGCGCTGCGAATCGGTGTGCGGGAGAAGCACCTGGAGGTGATGGGCACGTACGGGTACACGGAGGCGACCGCCCCGCTCGTGCGTTTTGACGACGGGACGGCCGCCGTCACACAGGTTGCCTATGGGCGTGGCCGGGCCTATGCCATTGGGATAGACCTCGGCTTTCTCCTCTCGAAGGGGTACAACAACCGCGCAGACGAACTGGTCCGGAGCTACGACAATCAGTTCGATCCGACGCTGGATGTGTGGCTCCGGCTACTCAAATCCATCTACCGCGCGGCGGAGGATCGGGCGGTCACGCTCGGGACGGTGCCATTCGGGAAATCGCTTTCCGTTATGTTGACGCACGATGTGGATTTTACCCAGTCGATCAAGAATGCGGTGGACTATGCGGAGTACGAAAAGAGTCAGGGGGTGGTCGGCACCTATTTCATCCAGGTGAAATATATTCGCGACTACAACGACGACATTTTCTTCAACGACGAGGGGGTGCGTCATCTGGCTCGCCTTGCCGAACTCGGGATGGAGCTGGGCAGTCATACGATCGCGCATTCGAAGGTGTTCGATCAGTTCCCGATGGGAACCGGCCGGGAAGCCTATCCATCCTACGCGCCGTTTGTGAAAAGCCGGAGGACCGCGTACAACGCCAGCCTGCTGGGGGAATTGCGGGTCAGTAAATTTCTCATCGATCACTTTTCAGGGCAGGCGATCATCTCGTTCAGGCCGGGGGAGCTGTCGAATCCCTTCGGACTCCCTCAAGCGCTTCTCGCAACGGGGTTTCGATTCAGTTCGACCGCCACGGCTAACAACTCCCTCACCCATTTTCCTTACCAATTGACGTACGACCGCCTGACGGACAGCGAAGTCGACGTATTCGAGTTTCCCGTCACGATCGAAGATGAAGAGCTGCCGAGGCTGGGCGATCGGCTTCCGCAAGCACTCGAGCTGGCGCGAAAGCTCGGCCGCTACGGCGGCTCGATGGTGGTGCTTATCCATCCGAACGTTCTCGACCACAAGCTCGCCTTCGAAAGAGGATTCGTGAAAGGGGTGCGTCCCTATGCCTGGTTCGGTTCCGTGGGGGAGTTTGGGAGGTGGTGGGCGGCGCGCAATCAGGTCGAGCTGGATGTGATGCGCGATTCGACCGGTCTACGGGTCACGTTGACGGCGCCGAGTCTCCTGACCGGCTTGACCCTTGAGGTGCCGAACGGATGGGAACTCGCGCGTTCCGGCTCCTCTGTGCGAGGCTTGGCACAACAGGGCACCATCCTGACAGTCCCCGAGTTGCAAGGCACCCACACTGTCCTGTTGAGGCCGCGTGCTGAAGGGTCCTCGGGCCGAAGCGTCTCATCGGCGGGTCGTCGCATTTAAGCTGAGCTCGAGCCATTCGGTGGCAGCGACCATCCCGTAGCGAAACAATTACCAAAGGCAGCGCTCTAGCCCGCATTATTCATGACTGATGGTCAGAGGGGCAGTGGCCGCCATGTTG
>CABVRO010000097.1 GCA_902500715.1 uncultured Nitrospira sp.
TGCGGTTCTTGCCTTCGGCATGGTCCTTCTCCTCGAAACATGTGTCGGTTCAATTGCCGGTCATTGAGTGAGTGCACGAATCGGTTTCTGTCGGCATCAGTACGCTTTCGCCGTTTCATGCCGATGGTCGGGCATGAGTGCGACAGGATCTGAAACTATGACAGGGGGCGGGCAAAGCACCTAGGCCGAGTTAGCCTGAGGCGCTAAGGGCAGCTAGAGGTGGGATCGTGCTCGCGTTCACCAGCCCACAGGGTCGGCCGGCACTTCCGTGGACCGCTGTTCCTTATAACACATTTTACCGGCCGTCGGCTTGACCCTGACCGGGCGGCCGGGCCCGTGTCTATTGCGCCGTGGTCTGCTCGACTTCTTCCCGCAACAAAAACTTGATCGACGGGTTCGATTTGATGCAATAGGCCAGCAGGTGTTCGGTGGTGAACAGCATGACGCCACGGCCCTGCTGGTCGACGAGCCGGAGGGTGTCGGACGGCCAATAGACGGCCGAAATCGTGGCAGGATCGCCGACAATCCAGCGGGCCAGCGCATGGGGCAGGCGCTCCACGGATGTCTTGACCCCGTATTCATTTTCCAGCCGCGACATGACCACGTCGAATTGTAGCTCACCCACCGCGGCCAGCACCGGTTCGCGACGCACGTGATCCGGTGAATAAAAGATCTGCATGACCCCTTCTTCTTCCAGCTGCTTGAGCCCCTTCTGAAACTGTTTGTGTTTCGAAATGTCCTGCGTGCGCAAGAGGCCGAAACATTCCGGGGGAAAGTGCGGAATGGGATCGAAGGTCAGCGCGGGATCCGAGGTCAGGGTGTCCCCGATGGTGAACAGCCCGGGGTTCACCAACCCGACGACATCGCCGGGGTAGGCTTCATCGATCGTTTCGCGGTCGCGGCCGAACAGGCGATGGGGACGTGTCATCCGGATCTTGCGGCCCAGTCGCGCATGATGAACCATCATGTCTTTCTCGAATCGCCCGGAGCAGATACGGAGGAAGGCCATACGGTCGCGATGCTGCGGGTCCATGTTCGCTTGAATCTTGAACACGAAGCCGGAGAAGGTCTCATCCGTCGGTTGGACCAGGCCTTGGGCGCTGTGCCGCGGGCCGGGAGGGGGCGCAAGTTTGGTAAAGGCATCCAGGAACGGCCCGACGCCGAAATTGGTCAACGCGCTGCCGAAGAAGACCGGCGTCAATTCACCTGCGAGGAACCGGTCGCGATCGAAGGACGTGCCCGCGCCTGTCAATAGCCCGATCTCTTCCTGCAGCGGCTCGTAAGCGTCGCCGAGGGTTTCCGCCAGTTTTGGATTGGGAAAGGCCTCGACCGTCATCGGAGCGCGCCGTTGATTGTGCGCCGTGCGCTGGAAGAACAGGACTTGGCGGTTCTGAAAATCGTAGACCCCTTGAAAGCCGGACCCTTCGCCGATCGGCCAATTGAAGGGCACCGCTGTCATTCCCAGGGTTCGCTCGATTTCATCCAGCAGGTCGAACGGATGGCGGCCCGGCTGGTCCATCTTGTTGATGAAGGTCAGGATCGGGATGCCACGCTTGCGGCAGACGGCGAAGAGTTTCTTGGTCTGCGGCTCGATACCTTTGGCGCCGTCCAGCACCATGACGGCGCTGTCCACGGCCATGAGTGTGCGGTACGTGTCTTCGCTGAAGTCCTGGTGGCCTGGCGTGTCGAGCAGGTTGACCCGCGCGCCCTGATAGTCGAACTGCAGCATGGTGGAGGTAATCGAAATGCCGCGCGCCTGCTCCAATTCCATCCAGTCGGACTTGGCTTGGCGCTGGCTGGAGCGCGCCTGCACCGCGCCGGCCAGGTGGACGGCTCCTGCGTACAACAACAGTTTTTCCGTCAACGTGGTTTTTCCGGCGTCCGGATGGGAAATGATCGCAAACGTGCGCCGCCGCAGCACTTCTCGCCGCAATTCATCGGCCGCGGATTTCTCAACCGGCAGGGACATAGCGCTTCTCTTTGTGGTTATGGGAAGCCAACGGGACAGGGGACGGGATGTCGCCCGGCGTCGCTGGAGGTGAACGCTTTCTTTTATCAGTCGGAGTGGGGCGGCGGCAAGGAGGGGGAGGATGGGCGAGCAGCCTGATGGTCCCCATGCTCGCGCAACGCGCGGTCGCGGACTCCCCTCGTTGGACGCGCGCAGTTTGTGGACCACTCAGGCTGCCCGCCCTGGGTGAGGGGATAAAGAGAGATTTCGGATGGCGCGCACGATACTACAGTGCTTGTCCCATGCCCGCAGTGAAGGCTTCCCGCCCTCCCTTTACCTGACGAAGGTGCTAATAGGGGTCGGCGGTGCCGACTATTTCCCCAGTGGGTTGGTCAGCGTGCCTTTGGCGCCTTCCTTGACCCCTTTGACGTCTTCTTTCACCTGACCGACGCCTTGCTTGGTCTTGTCGATGTCCAATTTCTTAGCGTCGTCTTTCGTTTGGGTCGCATCGGTCTTGAGTTTGCCTGTGGCTTCCGTCAGCGACTTGCCCGTGCCTTTCATCGCCTCTTTGCCTTCGGCTACAAGGCCATCGGCGAGGGCTGATGGCAGAAACGACAAAACCGAGCTTGCCCCGAGACCGGCGGCGACTGCGATGGCGACGATCAATGATTTCTGCATGACAACCCTCCTTGGTTTGTGGAGATCATTCACGGCATGGGGGATTCGGGAAGTGTGCACATGGTCGGCATGTTTAAGCCAATGCCAGGCTTTCGTGCGGGCACTATAACAGGATAGCCGAAGTTTTGTTTCGCGACCTTATTTAGGCAGGTAAAGCATGGACCTGCCGTCTCCGGAAACGTAGAATGCCACCGTTCATTCATCCGGCGATGGATCAATGGGCATTTTGAATAGGAAGCGCGATCAAATCTCTTGCAGAAACATTTTTGATCAGCTCATGGCGTATCCATAGTGTTCCGCAAGACTGCTATCAGCAATGCAATTACCCGATGGGCTCTACGACCAGCTAATTACTGAATCGGTGGCGCAGTTAATTGCTGGCCTTCCAGACTCGTCTGGGCACACCTGTTCAATACTACCTTTGGAAGAAGTATCAGAGCGAATCGCGGACGCTCTCGCCAGACAAGTGACGCGGTTGCTGGATGAACTCGGCGGGCAGGGGGCAGAGAAGGCAAAACGACAGCTCGATCTCGTGAACGCACTGCTGGTTCACCTTAGGCAGCAGGCCGCAGGAGGTGTGGACCCGCTGGTCGAGCCACCTCAGATACTCCGAGCCATTCATAGCATCGGAGCTGCACCGGAAGCTCCAGCGACCGGACTCGCTATCCCTTGGCTGTTTACTGCGGGCAAAGGTTACCCATCCCTTCTGACAGAGCTTCGCCGTGAGATCACTTGCTGCGACCAAGTGGACATCTTGGTGAGCTTCATCACAGTGGCGGGAGTTCGAAAGTTGTTCGACATTCTCCAGACGGCTACAGCCGTGAGCGCTGTGGGCCAGCCCCGAACGCGACTCCGAATCCTCACGACCACATACACTGGTGCGACTGAGATGGAAGCGCTGGATTATTTCGCACGCTTGCCAGGCTGCGAAATCAAGGTTTCCCTCGATGGAAGACGGACACGTCTCCACGCAAAAGCATGGATATTTCATCGCAAAACGAGGTTTGGCTCGGCCTATGTCGGCAGTGCCAATCTATCAGGCTCGGCGCTGCTCGGAGGACTGGAGTGGACGGTCAAATTCACGGAGCAAGGGCAGGCTGGGCTATTTGCTCGCGCGAAGGCGCACTTCGAGACACTTTGGAACGACGGTGAATTCCAGCAATACGATGCGGCAAACCCGGAGCATCGCTCTGAACTCTCGCGCGCCCTTAAGCGGGAGGCGGGTGACCAGATTTGTGCCTCAACTACATTCTTCGACCTTCAGCCCAAGGACTATCAGAAGGACATGCTGGAGCAACTCACGCTGGAGAGGGAGCATGGTAGGTTTCGCAACCTCATTGTTGCCGCGACGGGCACAGGCAAGACAGTAGTTGCGGCGTTTGACTACCGTGCAGCATGCCAAGCTATGGGCGGACGTCCCCGGTTGTTATTCGTCGCCCATCGTCAAGAGATTCTGATGCAAGCTCGGCGAACTTATCGCGAGGTGCTGCGTGACCATTCCTTTGGTGAGATGTTGGGGGGTGGTTCTGAGCCGCAGAGCTACGACCACCTATTCGCCACCATCGACAGTGTGTGTGCACGCGACCTGGTCGCAAGATGCGGACCCGATTATTGGAACACAGTCGTGGTTGATGAATGTCACCGGTTGGCGGCGGACCGTTTCGATATGTTCGCGAAAGCGGTTTTCCCCAAGGTGATGCTCGGCCTAACTGCCACACCGGAACGTTCAGATGGGAAACCAATCTTTTCCTACTTCGACAATCGCCCCGATGGTTCGCCTGCCGTTGAGTTACGCCTCTGGCATGCGCTGGACCTCCAACTACTCAGCCCGTTCGAGTATTACGGCTGCGACGATGACACCGACTTTTCGGAAGTGCCTTGGGACAAACCTGGTGAGCGAGAAGTCATTGATAACCTCGTGACGGGGAATGACACCCGTGCGAGACTCATCGTTAACGAATGGCAGCGACTGACTGGCAACCCCAGACGGAGCAAGGCCCTTGTCTTCTGCGTGAGCGTGGCACATGCTGAATTCATGGCGCGCAAGTTTAACGAGGCCGGGCTGCCTTCGCTCTGTATCGTTGGCTCGACCGATGCAGATGCCCGCCGCCAAGGGCCAGAACGGTTAGCGCGTGGAGAACTCTGTGCACTCGTGACGTGCGACCTCTACAACGAGGGCGTAGACCTGCCTTCGGTTGACACACTGTTGTTGCTTCGCCCCACACAAAGCCCCGTGCTCTTTCAGCAGCAGATTGGACGTGGATTGCGTCTTCATGAGGGCAAGCAAAGCTGTCTTATCTTGGACTTTGTCGGCCGATACCGCGAAGAGTTTCGGTTCGACCGTTTGCTTTCGGCGATTACCGGACTATCGCGCGGCCAGTTGAGTGAATCAGTGGAGAAGGGATTTAGTTCGCTTTCACCTGGCTGCCTCATTCAGCTGCAACAATTCACTAAAGAGCAGATCCTTCGGAATCTGCGGACCGCCATGAACCAATCGTGGCGACGACTTCGCGGGGAGCTTCAGAGTTATGCTGCCCTCCGTGGACGGACGGCTGTCAATCTCGGGGATTTCCTGCGCGAGCAGACAGTACAGCTCCATGAAATTTATCGCAGCCATGGCCGTAGTGGCTGGACTGCCTTGCGGCGCGACGCGGAGCTAATAACCACACCTGAAGGTCCAGAGGACGAATATTTGGGCCGCCGCTTCTCGGAACTGTTGCACTGCAATGACCCCGAACAAACGGACCTTGTTGTTCGCATCAGCGAACCTACCGTGCAATATCATACCCTCAGTGACCGCGAGCGTTGTCGACTTCAAATGCTCGCATATCAGATCGACGGCCAGCATCACCAGGCAGGTACTGGCGAAGCCTTCCTCGCCAGACTCTCACAGGCGCCAGAAATCCACGCTGAACTTGGCGAACTGGGTGGGGTTCTTCGGGCGAAAGGCACTCTACGCTTCCGCCCGGTACCGGGGCTAACCGATGTGCCGTTGTGCCTTCACGCAAGCTACGGCATTCGTGAAATACTAACCGCAGTCGGTTGGCTGACCGCAGAAAAGAGAATTCCCTTCCAAGCGGGTGTACTTCCCCTGCAAAACCGGAAGGTGGAACTGCTGTTTGTTACTCTCGACAAGTCAGAGGGTTTCCACGATCGAATCGCCTACCGTGATTACGCCATCAGCAGTGAACGATTTCACTGGCAAAGCCAGAATTCAGCCGGGCCTGATACGCCAGCCGGTCGGCGTTATCTTGAGAGCCCCGGAAATGGCTGGTCATTCCAACTCTTCGTCCGTCGAAGCAAAGGGGATCCCTATCGGGCTTGTGGTCCGGTGATGATCGAGAAGGCAGAAGGAGAAAAACCGATGTCCATAGAATGGAAACTCGGGGTACTGCTTCCGGTCCATCTGTTTCAAGAATTCAGCATCCTCAGGGAGCAGTAATACGCACTTTGAATAGCTGGAGAGAGCGGAAGTGTTTTCTCCCAGATTGGCTTTTCTTAATAATGTGGAGGGTACATGCCAACTAATGGCGAAAGGGCAGAACGCGGCAGGGAGGTTCTTGCAATGTATGCGATGCGGTTTGGTGACCCTCATGATCCAAGAAGCAACTTGGTTGATGTGTTGACGGATCTTATGCATCTGGCAGCGAGAGAGGCTGAGTTAGGTCTGGAATTTGACAGTAGCTTAAAAATGGCACAATTTCACTTTGAGGCCGAAGCAGAGGAATGCCTGGATACTTGACGAGTTGAAATTAGGGACCCCTCTCCGCATAGAAATGCTGCTGAACCTTCTAAGATGGTCTGACATACGCCTATGACTACTTCCCATCCCCGCGATCCCCTGCACGGCATCACGTTGGAGACTATCGTCACGACTCTCGTTGAGCGGCACGGGTGGGATGAACTCGGCCGTCGTCTTCCGGTGCGGTGTTTCCTCAACAATCCCAGCGTCAAATCGAGTCTGACGTTTCTGCGCAAGACGCCCTGGGCACGCGAGCGGGTGGAAGGGATGTATATCGCGGAGCTGCCCTGATTCCGAGCCGTCCGCTTCTGCCGGTTACAGAGCGTCGGCAATCTGATCGCATCATACAAGGACATCACACGGACATGGCCCCGAACGCGACGATCTTCAAGGCCCTCCTCCACATTGCCGATGCGGACCGCCACTATTACGAAGACCATACGGTGACCCTTGCCCGGCATCCGTCGGAAACCGACGAACGTATGATGGTCCGCCTGCTGGCCTTCGCGCAACACGCACATGTGGATCTGTCGTTCGGCCGCGGAGTGAGTGCCGAAGAAGAGCCTGCGCTGTGGCGGAAGGATGTGACGGGTCTGATCGAGTTGTGGATCGAGGTGGGATTGCCGGACGAGAAAGCGCTGCGCCAGGCCTGCGGTCGCGCCAGGCAGGTGTGGGTCTACACGTATGGCGGTCGCGCGGCGGATCAGTGGTGGAAGGACCATGCGGCCGGGCTTGAGCGGTTGAAGAATCTCACTGTCATGAATCTCTCGATGGAAGGAAGCCGGGCTCTGGCCGGGCTGGCGCAACGCCAGATGGACCTGCATTGCACCATTCAAGACGGGCAGGTGCTGATCGGGGATGGAACGACTGCTGTGCAGGTGGAGGTGACGATGTTAAAAATGCCTCAATCGCCCTGAAGCGTGAATTGTGAAGTGTATCTCGCGAACGACGAAATACGAGCGACGAACGACGAGCTATGGAGCATGACGGCATGAAGGAGAAGAAACGTATCCCCATCGACGGTGAGCCGGTTCGGTGGAACAGTCCGTTTGCGATCTTGAAGAATCTTGAATTGCCGCCGACTCAGTCGCAACACAAGCCTGACCAACCGGCCCTGGCCACGCCCCAATTAGCGAAGAATCGCGGGCGCGTGGACATCATTCGCCAGACGGCGCATCGTGGCGGCAAGACGGTGACGGTGGTTACGGGATTTGTCGGCATCAGCCAGGCTGAGAAGGAACAATTGGCCAAGGAGATGCAGAAGGCCTGCGGCGTCGGGGGCACGGTGAAGGAAGGGCGGATCGAAATCCAGGGCGATAGGCGCGATGACGTGGCGCGCATTCTGACGAAAGCCGGCTTCCGGCCGGTCTTTGCCGGCGGGTGAGATCTCATGGCTGAACCGCTGAAGAATAGTTTCGGGGCCGATGTTCCGCGCACGATTGCCAGGATGATTGCCGCCGTCTTTCCTCGATTCGACGAGAAGGCGTTCGTCCGGTCGGTGGTGGACGGGTATGATGCGCTCGAACTCATGCCGCGTGGCCGGAAGATTGCGCATGAACTGCGCCGTTTCATGCCGGACGACTATGAGAAGGCGGTCGAGATCCTGCTGGCGTCACTCGACCAAACACCGGAACGAACCGTAGCCCTGGGAATGGGCGGCTTCCTGTTTCTTCCGCATGTGTGCTTTGTGGCGGAGTACGGGTTGGAGCATTTCGAAGCATCCATGCGGGCGCAATATGTGCTGACGCAACGCTTCACCGCCGAATTCAGCATTCGCCGGTATCTTGAGCGGCACCAGGCGGCGACGTTGGCCCGTCTTATGGAATGGTCGGCTGACCCTAGTGAAGATGTGCGTCGTCTGGTGTCGGAAGGCACGCGCCCCCGGCTGCCCTGGGCTTCCCGGCTACGCGCCTTTCAGGCTGATCCGCGTCCCGTGCTCACGTTGCTGGAGCGACTCAAGGATGACCCCTCGCTGTATGTGCGTCGAAGTGTGGCCAACAACCTGAATGATATCGGCAAGGACCATCCAGCCGTCTTGGTCGAGACCGCTCAGCGATGGCTGGTGGATGCGACAGCGGAGCGCCGCTGGATCGTTCGCCATGCCTTGCGGTCGGCAGTGAAGCGGGGGGACGCAGGGGCGCTTGGTCTGCTGGGATTCGGGGAGGCGGCACGCGTCTCGCTGGAACGGGTGCGCATCACGCCGCGTCGCCCCGCGATCGGTTCGGCTGTGACGCTGACTTTCGACATCTCCGGCCGCGCCGTTCGCCCGCAACGGCTCCTGGTGGATCTGCGCGTCCACTATGTGAAGGCAAACGGTACGACCGGTTCCAAGGTGTTCAAGTTGAAGGCGGTCGATCTGGCTCCGCGCGGCGTGGTGCCGTTCAGCAAACGCCTCTCGCTCGCGCAACTGACGACAAGAACGCACTATCCCGGGCGACACGCGGTTGAGGTGCTGATCAATGGCCAGGCGTATCCGCTGGGAACGTTCGCGCTCACGGATCGATAACAAACGCAGCCGTGTTTACCTATCCGTGTGTTTCCTCGGATCGATCGTCTGCCCGGTCATCGTGCCTTCCACGCTGGCGAGATAACATTGCGCGACCGTCTCTGCCGGCAGACCGATCGACGGGTCCATGCCTCTGGCAATCAGTGTTTCCGTCACCCAGGGCGGACTGACGACATTCACGCGCAGGCTTCGCGGCAGATCGAGCGCGGCGGCGCGAACAAACCCTTCCAGGCCCGCGTTGGCCATGCTGATGGCGCAACTACCTTGCATGGGTTCCCGGCTGAGCACACCGCTGGTGAGTGTGAACGAACCGTGGTTGGTCACGTAGGCCTTCCCGATGCGCACGAGATTCGCCTGGCCCATCAGTTTGTTCTTCAGTCCGATGAAATAATCGTCATAGGTGAGGTCGTCCAGACTTGCGAACTTGGCGATCCCGGCGGTGCTCACGACTGCGTCGCTGGTACCGATGGTTTTGAAGAGGCTGGTGATAGAGTCCGGCGAGGCCAGATCGACCTGATACGTTCCCCGCTTGTGTCCCACCGCCACCACATCGTGCCGCGTCGCCAGCAGCCTCACGACGGCCGATCCGATGGTGCCCGTTCCTCCGATGACAATCACGCGCATGTGCATCTCCCTTGTTCGCGTTTTTGCACATGGTAGTCAGTCGGCGATGCCGGACGCAAGCGGCAGGTGTCGCTCACTCCGGACTATCGATCACATATTGCGGTCTGGCCGACGGGTCTGTAGCTGGTTGAACGTAGCGGCAAGGGGGAATGTCCGCCTGTAATCGCCGCAGGAGTACCGTGATTTTCATATTCGGCGGGACCTCGCAGAGCCACACGTGCATGCCGGATTCGAGATCGTCGAAATGCCGCTGCACCACAAATCCCGGCTTCTCCATGAAATAGGCGGAGAGAAATCCGTTGATAGCCTGCACGGTCCAGGGATGGTCTTTGATGTATCGATAGGTGAGTCGAAGTTCGACGACCTGATTGACCGGTTCTGCATCCATCTCGACGCTGCTCCTTCCTGAAGGTGACGGCGCACTCTAACAAATTTAAGAGAATCTTTTCCTGGTATGTCACCGATTGCCTGAAGCGGCCCGATCCATCGCGCGCATCGTTGCGGGCGTCAAGACCTTAGTGATCGCGGCCGTTCAGCCGTATTGGCAGAGACGTGGATCCGTGGTAGAGCTGGGGCGTTGAACACAATGGAGTACGAACCCAGAGAGAATCAGGTCTTGCGATCGCACATGCCGTAATTCCTGTCGGACTCTATCAGTCAGTGGCCGGCTGGGTTCTGCGCATTCTAAGCGCTCGCCGCTGGTATCCTGTTGTGTTCACGGGCACAATCGGTACAATGCGCCACAGCGTGATGCGGGGTAACCGGGTTGGTTCACGAGCGGACTGTGTGAGTGCAAGACCTGGCCCCGTCTCTTCTGCGTGCCCCCATCTCTTCTACGAGATACGAACGACGGGCGGACGACCTACACCTATGACGAGAACGACAATCTGCTCACGAGAATCACGCCCAAGAACGAGACCATCAGCTTCGCCTAGGACGCAGTAAACCAATTACTCAGCAAGACCCTGCCGGGCAGCCAAGTCACGAGCTACCTCTATGATCTTTCCGGCAACGTGACCACCGTGACCGATCCGGATAGCGTGTTGACCATGACTTATGACCTGGCGAAGGCCTGCGCATGAAGTGAGCCAGTTGGGTCCGGATGAGGGTTAGCGGGGTGGTTTAGGCAGGCGCCGGGACCGTTGGGCGCCGAGTGCGAATTCCAGCGCGGCTTCGAGGCGAATCACACGCGCGTTGAGGTCTTCGATATGCGATTGCTGTTTGGCTACCGTGGTGCTGAGGCGGTCCACTTTGTCGTTCAGTTTGATGGTGTTGGCAAACGCATCCCATACGCGCTCGGTGAGCCCCATCGTTATCCTTTCTTGGCAGTCCTGGCGAGCGCCTGCATGCGCGCTTCCGATTCCGCCACCAAGGCGAGGGTTTTGTCGATCGAGCGAATGGTTTTCTTCGTCTCCAGGATGACTCGCTTGGCCATGTGATCCAACAGCGCTGGATCGTCGCCCGGAGCATAGCGTTCGCCGCCCTCTCGCAGGAGTTCCGCCATAGTGAGGTTGGCGGCTTTCGCCTTTTGCGCGAGCCGACGTTTCTGGCTGGGGCTCATGAGGACTGGAACTTGAATCATTGTAGATGCCATGTGAGCCTCCCCCGAGCGCGATATATAGATGCTATATATCATACAAACGGAAGGGCTGTCGATGAGATCGGGATGGCAGGAGTGCCGGTGGACTCAGGGTCGTGCCGGTGTTTCCGTCGCACGAGCAGGGGCCTGACAAGTGCCTGCCGTCTCTCACCCAGCCCTGCACCACGGCGACCCTGTGGTCGAACGTGCCGGGTCGCGTGGCGGACCATGGCAGCGCCGCCGATCCCGCGTGCGGCAGGACAGGCACGCTCCGACTGGCACGACCTTCCCGAACATTGAGACCGGCGTGAAGATCTGTGTATGGTACGGCATGGAGGGGTACATGCCATGTTGACTGCTTACAATCAGGTCCCACTTCCGTCGTTCATGTATGGGACCGCCTGGAAAAAAGAGGCGACGACGCCGTTGGTGCAGCAGGCCGTGGCCGCAGGGTTTAGGGCGATCGATACGGCTAATCAGTTGATTCATTATGAAGAAGCCTTGGTCGGCGAGGCGTTGCTGGAGCTGGCGAAGCAGGGCACGCCGCGTGAGCGGTTGTTCATACAGACGAAGTTCACGCCGGTGAACGGCCAGGACCATCGCACGCCCTACGATGCGCAGGCCGATCTCACAAGGCAGGTGACACAATCTTTTGCCAGTTCCCTCACCCATCTCCACACCGACTATCTCGATTCCTATGTCTTGCACGGCCCCTATGGGCGGCGGGGGTTGAGCGATGCAGATTGGGAGGTCTGGGCCGCCATCGAAGCGCTGTACGATGCGGGCAAGACGAAGATGGTCGGCATCAGCAACGTGACGGCGGATCAGCTCACCCTGCTGTGTGCGCGAGCGGTTCATAAGCCGATGGTGGTCCAGAATCGTTGTTACGCGGCGCTGGGCTGGGATCAGGACGTGCGGGCGATCTGCCGGACTCACGGCATCATCTACCAAGGATTTTCGCTGTTGACGGCCAACCGGGAGCTGTTCACCGATCCCGAGGTGCGGGCCATGGCGGCCAAGTACGGGGCAGGCTTGGCGCAACTGGTGTTCTGCTTCGCCATGCAAATCGGTATGCTGCCGTTGACCGGCACGACCGATCCGCAGCATATGAAGGACGATCTCCAGTCCGACCAATTCACGATCGGTCCCGAAGATCTCCAACGGCTGGAAACCATCGGAATGTAACCGGTTGCCTATCGCAGCGGCGATGGTCCCGGCCCGCGTGATCGGCTCAGACACGGTCTTGTGCCTCGATGGAAAGCCTGCATCAACTCGAAGTGATCATCATGTTGCTCGCGGTGGCGCTCGCGCTGACGACCATCGCGCAGAAGATTCGTATCCCGTATCCGATCTTTCTGGTGTTGGGTGGTCTGGCTCTGGGGCTGGTCCTGGCGACCTCCGTTGTCGGTCAATCCAGCAAGCCCCACGGCTTGACGCGCGCGCCCACTGCGGGTAGGTTCGCGCCATGTCGATTCGTCTCACTCACGCACAACCCTCCGATGCGCCGCTCGTGGCCGATGTGGTCGGTGAGTTGTTGCAGGAGATCATGACGGCCATCGGCGCGAAGGCGTTCGGATTCTCCCGGGTCGAGACCGAAGCGCGGGCGCGACGCTGGCTGGCAGACGGGACCTATACGGTGTTGTTGGCCTATTACGACGAGGCAGCAGCAGGTTTTCTGGCCCTCTCGGAGAGTCGTGCCCTCTATGCGGAAGGTACGTTCGGCATCATTCCGGAACTGTACGTGCGTCCGGCGTTCCGTTCCCGCAAGGTGGGCACCATGCTTGTGGCGGAGGCGCAAGATGTGGCCCACGCAAAAAAGTGGACCAGGCTGGAGGTGACGACACCTCCGCTCCCGCAGTTCGACCGGACTCTGGCGTTTTATGAACGACAGGGATTCAGCATGTCCGGCGGGCGGAAAATGAAACTGTCCCTGTGATCCGGCCTGTTGTTCAAGAAGAGCGAACAGGCTGTGGTATTGCGGCAGCGGCCGCGTTGGCAGGCGTGTCCTATGCGCGCGCGAAGGCCATCGCCGCTTCGTTGGGCATCTCTGCTCACGATCCGAAGCTTTGGTCTGAGACCGCATCGGTGCGGCGGCTGCTGACACGATTCGGCCTCCGTGCCGCACGGGCGCGCAAGCCGTTTCGCTCATGGGCAGGTTTGCCGGATTGCGCGTTGTTGGCCATCAAGTGGCATCTGGAACATGGTCGACCCTTCTGGCACTGGGTGGTGTTCGTGCGAGAGAACCACCGGTCGTACGTGGTAGATTCCAGCCCGACATTGAAGGTTTCCCTTCGGACCGACTTCGGGCGGATGAGGCCGGTGTGGTTTCTGCCTGTGACGATGAAGAGGTAGCGGGTGAACATTACAATTATCGGCGGAGGGCCGGCCGGTCTCATGGCCGCAGAAACAGCGCTGACTGGAGGCGTGCAGGTGTCGCTCTACGATTCCATGCCTTCCGTAGGCCGGAAATTTCTCCTGGCCGGGAAGGGTGGGCTGAATCTGACCCACTCCGATCCGGCGGAGCTCTTTCTCAGCAGGTATGGCGAACGTCGGGCGCAGGTCGCGCCCTGGTTGGCCGAGTTCGGGGCCGACGCGATCCGCACGTGGG
>CABVRO010000098.1 GCA_902500715.1 uncultured Nitrospira sp.
TTCATGACGCCCGTCCTCGATGGTCTGACTGAACCACTGGTCTGGCCCTTTCAGCTCCTGACCGCGACCATGTCTGCCGCGATCCTGCAGGCGCTCGGCATTCCCGTTCTGCTGGAGAACAGCATCCGCATCATCTTACCCACTGTGACGTTGGAGGTCGTTCGGGAGTGTAGCGGGGCCGGATTACTCGTTGCCGTTCTGGCTATCGGATTGCCGCTGGCCTCTCTCACGCTACAGGCTTGGTGGAGCCGGATCACGCTGGTGCTGTCGTCGGTCCTGATCGCGATCGTGGCGAATTGGGTTCGCGTGGCGGTCATGGGAGTCTACGCTCAAGCGGGAGGCAAGGATCTTCACGGTCCGTACCATATTCTGCAGGGACTGTTTGTCGATTGGGTTGCATTCGGGTTTCTCTTCCTGGGGGCCTGGCTGTTGGGCAGGATGGAGCATGCTGCGCCGACGCCGTCTTTGCATGAGGAGAACGAATCCTCCAGCCAAATCATCTCTCTTGGTCCGGCATCGAATCGCGCCTGGTGGCTGGCGTGCTGCACGCTTGCGGTAGTGACGGTTGCTTTGTATGCGCTTGAAGGAGGGACGGCGGAGCTCAAGAAAGACCTGACGACGTTCCCGACCGTCATCGGTGACTGGGTCATTGACCATCAGCAGAATAGCGAATCACTCGTTGGCTTGCCGGATGCGGATGAATCATTTGTCCGGAGCTATCGTGCATCTGACGGCCGTCGAGTGGCGCTCTCTGTTGCGTATACAAGGACCCAACGCCAGGGGAAAGAACTGGTGGGAATGGGAACTGCCCCGCTTCATGAGAAGGCCAACGCCACGGCTTTGCGGGTCGAGGAAGGATCGGTCCCGGCGAATCGCACCATCCTAAACAAGAGCCACCGATCCATCCCGGTTACGTTCTGGTATCACATCAACGGGACGAGCCACGCCGACCGCAATCTGGCCAAGCTGGCGACCATCAAACAGGCCTTTGTACGCGGACGTACCGATGGCGCCCTCGTTATGGTGTCTACTGAGCCTCGAAAAGATGATAGCGAAGAGTCCTGGAAGAGGCAGGAGGCGTTTGCCGCCGCTGTGTTCCCTCTCCTACAAGAGTATCTCCCATGAAGATGAGTGCCCCGCCCACCATCCGTGCCGTCACTTCCCTAGAGGAATTCAAGGGGTTGGCCTGTGAATGGGAACAGCTCCTCACTACCGTGCCGGGGCATAGCGTCTTTCTCACGTGGGAGTGGGTCTACTACTGGTCGAAACATTTTTTGAGGGATGATCAGCTCAGACTTCTCCTGGCGTTTGACGAGCACGAGCACCTGATTGGCATTGCGCCGTTCTACCTCCATGCAACGAGGAAACTCGGCTTGATCCCAGTCCGGGAATTGCGCTTCCTCGGGAGCGAAACCGTCTGTTCCGCCTACCTCGACATCATTGCAAGCGAGCGAGATAAGCGGTCTGTGTGCCGGAGCCTGTACCGATACCTCTTTTACGACGCGCGTCGCGAGTGGGACATCCTCACCCTCTCCGAGGTCCCTGCTGAGTCTTCCACGCTCGATCTGTGGAACGAGTTATTCGACGAGGCGGGCAAGGTCGGAGAGGTCATCGGCACGACCTGCTGCCCCCTGATCCATCTCCCGGGAGATGTCGATGCCTATCGAACCGGCCTGGGGCGAAGCAGGCGGTATACGCTGCAACGAAAGACCAAGTCCCTTCAGCGTGCTGGACGAATACAGTACTCGCGCGCCACGAGTCCTGCCGAGGTTGAAGCGGCGTTCGAGTCGGTGGTTGCCCTCCACCAACACCGATGGAGTCCTCGACCGGGCGGGGGCGTGTTTGCGAATGAACGTGCGAAACGGTTCCACCGGGACATCGTGGGGGTCTTGAGTGAGCGCGGCCGGGTCAGCCTCGATCTGTTGGAACTGGATGGGCGGCCGATCGCGGGAATCTACGGGTTTGTCTATGAGGGGGTGTATTACTTTTATCTGCCTGGGTTCGATCCGGCAGTTCTGTCCAAGTCCAGTCCCGGTCTCCTCTTGTTGTATCACCGTATTGAGCAGTCAATCCGTGACGGTGAACGGACGGTCGATCTGCTGCAGGGGGTGCAACCGTACAAGCGTGAATGGTCCAACGATCTCCGAAGGTCAATTACGCTGCGCTATTACAACCGGTCCGTTCGGGCTGTGGCTCTCAAGCTGTTGGAGAGCGGAAAGCAGGTTGCCAAGATATTGGTGAGGTAGAGCGAGGGTTGGTCGGTACGAGCGGGTCGCAAGGAGGCGTCGGTCATGAAACTGGTCGTGACAGTGGATGTGGAAGAAGATCAATGGGGAATTGTTCCGCATTGCCATGCGACCGCCCACAATGTGCATCGTCTTCCGACGTTGCAGGAGTTGTTCAATCAGTTTGGCATCATCCCGACGTATCTTCTGACCTATCCGGTGGTGCGGGATCGATACGCGGTCGGTATCCTCCGAGAAATCTTCGATGCCGGCGAGTGCGAGATCGGGACCCATTGTCATCCCTGGAATACCCCGCCGTATGAGGAGCCGCTCAATAAGCACAACAGCATGCTGTGCAACCTGCCGTCGACCTTGCAGTTTGAGAAGTTGCAACGGTTGCACGAAGCCATTCGGAACAACTTTGAGACGGCACCCGTTGCGTTTCGAAGCGGACGGTGGGGATTCGATGCGGAAGTGGCCAGGAACATCATCCGGCTTGGATATCGTATCGACACATCCGTTACCCCGTATACGTCCTGGGCACAGGCGTCCGGTCCCGACTTTTCCTGCTTTTCCCCTAAGCCCTATACGTTCACGCAGAACTTTCGCACTGAGCGAGGTTCGAACGGCGTGCTTGCTGAAATTCCGGCCACGATCGGGTTTCTCCATGGTGAGTTCCAGACCTGCACCAAATTGGTGGAGAGGTTCACGCGTGCCCCCTTTCGCAGGTTTAAACTCGGCAGTTTGTTGTCGCGCTTGCACCTCTTGCGGAAGGTATGGCTCTCTCCGGAAATAGAGACTCCTGCCAGGATGATGCAGCTCGTCCGACAGATGCGCAGTCAAGGCTATGAGTTGCTGAATCTTGTGTTTCATTCTTCGGTGCTGATGGGAGGATGTGGACCGTTCATTCGCTCGCAAGCAGACGAGCATGCATTTATGAGAAAGCTGAACACGTTTCTGTATCTCGCAAGGAAGGATGGTATTGTTTTTGTCCCTCTTTCCGAAGCTGCCAGATACTCTTTCCCTGCCCCGGTTGACGCGGTGGCAATGCGGGACTCGCAATCTCTAGTGACCAGATGTCTAACCGGCACGGCCTAAGCAAGAGCGCAAGCACTTGCACAATGGACGTCTGAGCGGCTCTACCAAACAAGACGAACAGAGTTGGCTGTGGTTCGAGTCTGGCTGAAAACCTGTTCGTTGTCTGGTGGTGCTGCCTATATGTAGCGGCATGGACTAGGTAGAACCCAACTGTTGTGTCGGAAACTGTTATTCATCGCCACATGAAAATTCCTAGTGTGAAGTTTTTATGAATCTGCTAGGGTTAGACCGCATTCGGTTATAAATAGGTCGCTTATTGTCCGCTGCGATTCGGGGAGGTCGCTATGCGTAGTCCTCAACTCGAGCCCACCGTGACACGGACACTCGCCTGTCTCCACATGCGACTCATCGATCGTATTCGCTGTGAGGATGAAACACAACGTCCTCTCTATCGATGCCTCGAATGCGGAGCCGTCATTCAAGACCCCCATACTGCCGCCAAGGCGTCCTCGTGACCGTGCCGGTCAGGCTATTTGCGCAGGCCTCCGCCTAACGAAGAATTCCGCTCACGATCAGTTCGACTGCCTGTTCAGGATTCAGCCCGCGGGCCATCAGCGTTTCCAATTCCTTCTTATCCACGCTTCCGATCGCCGCCTCATGGGTGACTTTCGCTTCCGGGTGAAAGACTTTCACAATCGGGATGGCGCTGGCATGGGCCCGGCCCTGCACGATTTCCATACAATCCACGTGGCCGCGGGCGCCTTTGGCATGGGCTTCGGTGATGCCGGTAATCTCGGCGGAGGCGTCGCCCTCCAGCACCACGCGTGTTTTGATGAGGCTCCGTGATCGTTCGCCTCGAAGGATCACGGATTCTTTCAACGTAATGCGATCGGTCTTGTGCGCAAAGATCTTCGCGCTGAGCTCGGCGAGACCCTCCTCCTCCACTTCGACGAGATAGTCGATGTCGAGGTTTCCCACGGAGCCGGAGAGCAGGGAGAAATCCGAGAAATAGCGGGCGCCTTTGCCGATCTTGATCGTGGCATGGGGCAGGACCTGCATGCCGCCGTGCAGGCCATGGTAGTGGCCTTCGGTATAGGTCAGCGACGCGCCGGAACCGAGCGTCATCATGGCCTGCATGCGATGTTGGGCTGCTTGGGCGACGGGGAAGAGGCAATGGGAGAGCACTCGCGCCTGCGCCCCTTCCTGCACGTGCACGTCGATGGCGATCTGCTGCACCCCCGTGGGGTGGGTCAGGCCGAAGCACAGGTGAATCGGCTGAACGATGGTGACGCCCGCCTCAACGACTATTTGCCCGATCAGGGCGCCCGGGGTTTCCTCCAGTTCGACGCGCAGGCCCGGGACCGTTCGACGGCTGAGGATGTGGTGCCCTTGCGCGACGACATGGGCGATGCCTGTGTCGTCGAGGATTGCCGGCTCGGCGCCCACCATGGGCAAGACGCGCATGAGATGCTCAAGGTCGGACATACCCACAGACCTCCCCGTCGCATCGTACACAGGTTTGTCCGCGGAAATGATCCACGGCCTCGCGTGGACTGCCGGAAAAGACAATGCGTCCGGCGCAGAGTTGCGATGCGCGATCGGCAATGAGGGCCACGTCCTCCTGATGCGTGATCAGCAAGACCGAGCCGCCGGCTTCCTTCAGCGCGCGAATAATGTCGATAATGTGACCGATCGAGAGCATATCGATGCCCGCCGCCGGCTCATCGAGGATCGCCAGTTTCGGTTTCATCGAGAGGACGGATGCGAGCTCGATCCGGTGGCGTTCACCGCCGCTCAGCGCCTTGTCCATGCGACGTGTCAGGTAGCGGTCCGGATCGAGCCCCACCCGCTTCAGTGCCGGTTCGGGATCGCATCCCGGTTTGCCCAGGCTGAGATATTCGCGCACCGTCACGCCTTCGAATCGGGCCGGCTCCTGCCAGGCGAGCGTGAGTCCCAATCGGGCCCGCTCATGCATCTTGAGGGGGAGAAGGTCCGTCCCGTCCAATCGTACCCGCCCGGCACTGGGTACATATCCTTCGCAACCCATCAGGACATAGGCGAGTGTGGTCTTGCCGGAACCGTTGGCGCCGAGCAAGGCATGGATTTCCCCGGCTTGGACCGCGAGGTCCAGGCGATCGAGAATCGAATGACGATCGACCTCAACGGTCAACCTCTGAATGTCCAGTAAGGGAATGGGCATAGCAGCGCAGCCATTGACCGGGATCGAAGTGCATCAGCTGTGCCCGTAATATGGCTGCGAAACGATGGCCTCTCGCTTGTTGTCAGGCCGGTGAACGTCGCCTTTTGCGGCAGGGCACTCAGGTCTGCTGGGGAGTTACTCCTCATCGTGTGAGAGCAGCGGTCGCGCTCGTGAGTGTCATGGAGCGGATGGGAGGAATGGTTGGTGCGCGTCGGTTCCATCCACTCATCGACTGTGAGGGAGGTCCCGGAACCACGTCCGGGGGACGAACGGTCGGGCAGAGCGGTTGCAGGAAGGGGAGTCATCCAGTAGAGTAATTGAACCTGCTTCGCCACGCCTGTGGCTAGACGCGCCCTCTCACACTACTGACCAGGAGACATATAGGTGGGTTGTAATAAACTGATTTCGATCGGGCTGCTCCTGTGGTATCTGGCTGTGTCCGTCTGGATGGCGCAGGCGCCGGTGGATCCGCAATTCTGGTTGCTGGCGAGCATTCTGCCGGCGCTGTTCGTTGTGCTGTTGATTGCGACCCATCGCTACCTTCCCTTGTCCCATACCTCCCATGCGCTCATTACGGCCTTTCTCACGCTCCACACGATCGGCGTGCATTACACCTACGCCGAAGTGCCGATCGGGGTGTGGATGGACCAGGTGCTGCATCTCGGACGGAACCACTTCGACCGGATCGTGCACTTCAGTTTCGGGTTCTTACTGGCCTATCCGATGGAAGAGCTGTTTCGACTGAGCGCGAGCATCCAAGGGTGGGTCGTGTACTATCTGCCCGTGATGACGGTTCTTGGATTGAGCGGGCTCTGGGAAATCATCGAATCGTGGGTGGCGCGCGCCGTGCATCCGGAATTGGGGGTGACCTATTTAGGTTCGCAGGGAGATATCTGGGATGCGCAGAAGGACATGGCGGCAGCACTCTATGGCTCGTTGTTGTGCATGACGCTGCTGTTGGTGGTGCGCGCCCTGCGAGGGGCGGAGTCGGCGCTGGAATCCGAGGCGGCGCTTTCCGAGTAGACGGCATGGGTGTGAGGGCGGGGAACCAGAGTGGAATGGGAGCGGACAATCACCCTATCGTAACGGGGCTGCTCATCGCCTATGGGCTGTTGTGGATCGGTCTGGCCATTACGCCGGTGAATCGGCAAGATTGGTTCCTGGAGAATCTGCTCGCGGTGGCCCTCGTGGCGGGGCTTGTCCTGACCTATCGGCGATTCGCGTTTTCCCTCCCTTCCTATTATCTGATCCTGGCGTTTCTGCTGCTCCATGCGATCGGCGCCCATTACACCTATTCTGAAGTTCCCTTCGGGTTTTGGTTGAAAGACGCGCTGGCGTTGAGTCGGAACCCGTTCGATCGCCTCGTCCACTTCGCCTATGGGTTGCTTCTGGTCTATCCGCTGCGCGAAGTGCTCATGCGTCTGGCGGGCGTGCGGGGGATGTGGGTGAGCTATCTGGCGATCAGCGGGATTCTGGCGCAGAGCGGATTCTTCGAAGTGATCGAGGCGATCGTCGCGATGATCGTCAGCCCTGAACTCGGCAGTCTGTATCTGGGGACGCAAGGCGACGAATGGGATGCGCAGAAGGACATGGCGGCCGCGTTTTTCGGTGCGCTTCTGACCATCACCGGCACGATATTCCTGCGTCGGGATGAACGGCTCTCTACCTAACCCGGACTATTCATGAATACCTGCTCCGGCGTTCGATTCTGTCGCCCGGCGAGGCTGTTCTCGTTCGGCCGCCCGGCCGCCTCACCGGCGCGCACAGACGTGGCGCTCTTTAGTCATCGCGCCGTGCGCCCTCCACGGACTACCCGCACGCCTGCGTCGACCTCACGTGCGAGCAGCCTCGGCGGGCTTCCGTCTCGAACGTCTCGCGACGGCTTTCATGAATAGTCCAGGTTAACGGAATCACTCGAACGATTCTGTTATGATCCGGAGCAGATTTGGGTCAAAGATCCTGCGCAGGCTCACGACGGAGGGCGCCATGAATACTCCACGATTCGATCTGCCGTCCGAGACTCCCGCACCCGCCTCCCACTGCCTCCATAACCGCCTCGTTGATCGCGTCCTCACGGACAAAGGCGAAGAAACCGGCGCCCTCCGCTGTTTAGAGTGCGGCGCAATCATTCCCTATCCGATTCCTCCATCGGCGCCGTAACTTTTCCTCACGGCTTCATCGCAAAGAATCGACATTCCCCATCATTCTCATTCTGCGCGAGTTCAGGCCGTTTCCCGGTCATGCTCAAGGCCATCCGGCGTGCCGCTAGCTTGGTCGGTGTCACGGCCAATAGTTGGCGCGTGCTTTGACGTAGGCAAAGACGATATCCCGCCGCGCGACCATGCCGATGAGTTTCCGGTCTTTTACGACCGGGAGACGGATCATATGCCGTTCCTGGAGGACATGAATCAGGTTCATCAGCGGCATGTCTTCGGTGGTGGTGATGACGTCGCGGGTCATGATCTCCGAGACTGGTACTTCGCGAAGATCTCTCCCCAGCTCGACGGCTTTCAGCAGATCGAACTCTGTGACTAGGCCCCGCAACGTACCATCCGTTTCGGTGACCGGGACACTCCCGAAATTGTGCTCGCTCAAAAGTTCTGCCACGGCCATGGCGCTGGATGCCGGGCTGACCGTGACGACGGCATCCTCCATGATCTGACGGACGATGAGTGTTTTGGGGTCGCAGGCGTGGACGAAATATTCCGTGGCTCTCATAGGACCCTCCTTCCGTTCCACCGCGGAGTGAAGTGACAGGACTCTATGATTCAGGTGAAAGTTCCCCGCTTCGTAGAGAGCAAGCTTGGTGCCACTGCTCGTCTCATCAAAACCACCAAGGCGGCAAAGGAATGAACCGTTTGGATCCTGGAGGGCTGTGAGTGAACCGTTTGAAAGTATGGCGGTCCTGTCGGGAATGCGCGGATGGCGCGCGATACCAGGGCGGGAGGGCAGTCGCGTCCCTGTTGATTTGCAGGCCGGCGTTGTGGATATTTGCGCCAGCGTTCAGCACCGGTACTGCGGAAATTCTCCGCAGTCGTATTCGGTTCCGAAGCCTCCTTCGACCTCTGAAGTCACTGTGTTGTGCTGATCACGACGGGAAGAATGTTGGCACGCCTGTTGCGCCTGTATGGGGCGGGGCTCCAACAGCACACCGACGCATGTTGGAGGACATGATGAAAGTCGTACGGAACATCGTTGCTCTAGTCGTGTGTATGGGAGGTTGGTCGGTGGCTGCCTGTGCCCCGCCGACACCGAAAGTCGCTCCATCGGTTGCACCACCCATGATCGAGGGGGAGCCGGTTGCGCCGGTTCGCCGGTAGGATCAGTCGTTTCATCCGATGGTGTGCGGCGGCGCAGGGCATGGTGAAGGTGCCATGGGTAAATGTATCGCTATCATTCAGGGCCATCCCGATGCGCAGACTCGACATTTTTGCCATGCCTTGGCCGACGAGTATGCCAAGGGCTGCGAAGACGGCGGGCATGAGGTGCGACGTATCGAGGTGGCCAGGCTGGAGTTCCCTTTGTTGCGGACGAAAGAAGAGTTTGAAAAGGGTACGCCGCCCGATTCGATCAAGCAGGTTCAGGATGCCATCCGGTGGGCAGATCATCTCGTCATCGTCTATCCGCTCTGGCTCGGGTCGATGCCGGCGCTCCTCAAAGCGTTTCTCGAACAGGTCTTTCGTCCCGGCGTGGCCTTTGAGTATCAAGCGGAGGGGCAGATGGCGAAGAAACTCTTCACGGGGAAGTCGGCTCGCATTGTGGTGACCATGGGGATGCCGGCGTTGGTGTATCGATGGTTCTTTTTCGCCCACAGTCTCAAGAGTCTTCAGCGCAACATACTTGGTTTCTGCGGCATCGGGCCCATGCGGACGACCCTGATCGGCGGGATAGAGGGACTGAATGAGCGGCAACAGGCCGCCTGGTTGGATCGGCTCCGTGCATTGGGAGACGCGGGACGATGACGGTGCGCGTCGGGGACGAGCGGAGAGGCGCATGATCCGTCGGGAAGAGTGAGGAGGGTACATCATGTCCGGAATTGAAACGGTGCGCGCGTCGGTCGAGAAGAAGCTTGAGGCGTTGGAGCATCAAGCGGAGGCTCTGGAGGCGCAACTCACGCAAACGAGGGAACAGGTATTGGAACGGGTGGAGGAAGGAAAGCGGCAGCTGCGCGACCTGGTGGGGTCGGTGCGGCAGGAACTGTCGGATTCACCGGCGGTCGTCGATCGGGTGAAGGCTGAGCTGCAGACCGCGCTGGACCATCTGGAGGTGCAACTGGCTTTGGGGGAAGCCGAGGCACGGGACGCGTTGGACGCACAGCGTGAGAAGATTGCGCAGGCCTTGCGCCGGTTCGAGTCTTCGGCGGATCGAACATTGACGGATGCGGCATTCACGTCAGGTCGATTGTGGGACGACCTGGTTGAACGAGCGAGCAGGCTTGAGGCGGAGTTCGACGCCGCGAGGCACGGATGGCTGGATGAGCGCGGGGCGCAGCGGCAGATGGTCGAGGCCGTCCAAGCAGAGCTGCTCCGGCGGTTGCGCGCGTATCGGGATGATCTCAGAGTCAAACGCCAAATGGTTCGGGCGCGGGTCGATACATTCGAGATCGACCTGCGAGAGGGATTAGCGGAGATCAAAACGGCGTTTCGGCGATTGTTCGAGTAACCCGGTGCGGCAGCGGCGATGTGAGCGGGGTGGTGCCGGGCCTGCAGTGAAGTCAGGCCCGGCATCGCATTTGATGTCGCCGGGATTTGCCGTTACGGGTTGTGGAGCAATTTCCGGCATTCGCCCAGAAGATAGATCGGTCGTGTGTCGTTGCCCTTGTTGTCCGGATTGTGGCCGATCGCCATGCCGGTCAGCACCATGGTCGGCGGGCACATCCATTCGTGGGTTAGCTTGATGCTGGGAGTGCCGGGTGGATATCCGGGAATGACGTCGGTCTCTCGAAAGTAGTTCAAGCTGGAATTGGGTGGATCGGATCGTTCGCCATTCTCGATGCCCACCGCTGGGCCGTGCATGAAGCGAAAGCTGGAGAACGCTTCTCTCGTGTGCGGGGAGTTTTCGTACTCCTTCATGCCGTAGAAGATCTCGATATCCGATCCGCTGACCTCGTACAGCGTACCTTCCCGCTCGTAGTTGAACAGGAAGTCCGTCTTCTGGGCCGGGGATACCAGTTTCCCGTCGGCCCCCAGATCGCTGCAGGAAAACCGGAACGATTTCCATGTGCGGTTGTTGATTTCCTTGATCGAGGCCCCCGAGACCACGCCGTTCCGGAAGAGATCCAGGCAAGAGATGAACCGGCTCTCGATCACTGGGTTTGTGTGGTTTTCAAGATCGTTGCAGGCCACCCAATGTGACCCGACCAACATAAATTTGATCTTATGCGGGACGCATCCGGCGACGATGAAGGAGCGACCCTCGTTGAAGGTATATTGGTTGTCCCTCGCGTCGAGGGGAGTCTTGTCGATGTAGAACCCGGTGGCGTCATGAATCGTGGCGGTCACATCGGATGCGGTTTTGGCCCAGAAACCATCGGCGAGCACGATACCCTCATGATGCTCATAGAAGCCCTCGGTGCCGGCGTTCATGGTGTGATTCAAGATAAGTTCAGTCGCTTCGCCTGCCCGCAGAAACCCGAGCGAGACCAGGACGATGCTGATGAAGCCGAGCCATGATCGATACATAGTGATCTTCTCCTCCGAGTCCGTGGACGATCAGCGTTGATTCTTGTGAGGTTGCGGAATGGCGTGGGAGTTCTCCCATCGTGCGAGTTGCTGCTGCAGCAACGTAATGGTCTTGTGCTGTTCGATTGCGTGTAGCGTCAGTTCCTCGATCTTGCGTAGGAGCGTCGCCTGCATTTCTCCGAGACGGACTCCATCGTTCGCAACCTCGGCGGCGCTGGGCATGTCCGGAAGGCGGTGATGCGTCCTGATGAAACCCTCGATCTCCGGCAGGGTCTTGAGTCGATACTCGGGCTGAAAAACATAGTCCGCCCAATCCTTGATGATCTTGATGCGGACCTCTTCCGCCAGGATTTTCCCCCCGACCACGAGCTTGTAGTCCGTGGGGAGCCGTTCCGTGACGTTGTTCACCCCGACGGCGATTCCGCGCCCCACAGCGAGGTCGAAGACTCCATCCGGCACCAGGTCGGTTCTGCTGGCGGCGCCGCCGATATACACCCGTTTGGTGTCGACTTGAAACACCGTCGAGGTCAAGTCTCTGAAGGTGGAGCGCAGGCTCAGTAGGAGCTCTCCCGACCCTGAGAGGGGGCGTTGTATTTCGAGGAGAGGGGGCGTGCCGCTGCTGCCCGACGGGTCGAATCCCAACGCCACGCTTCCCGGTCGCCAAATGGATCCGGTCGGGGTGTGCGGTCCGTTCCATTGCTCGGCTTGAACGGTCGCGACCATCGTGCCGAACAGGAAGAGTGTCGCCAAGGCGGATTTCACGTGGATGTACGTAGTCATGTCGGTCTCCTTCATGTGTCCTGTCGAAATGGGATGCAGGCGATCCTGCACTTCGCGCAGCAAAGATCATGCCTTGCTGTCGATGCGGGGGCACGATCGTCCTGTGTGCGTTTCCTGAGGGCCACAACCACGCTGCTCGTGAAGAGTTGTATCTCTCTCGATACGATCTAGGAAAAAGAGATACGATGCGCGAGCGTAAATCGGCCATCGGAATCGGTCGTCGGAATTGACAGCACCTGCGTCGCCGCGTAGCCTCGTTTCATTTTCCTTCTGTAGAAAGGACGACATCATGGCCACACGGCAATTGGTGCCTGATCGGATCATGCAACTCGGGTTCGGGTTTTGGGGTTCGAAGACGTTGCTCACGGCGGTGGAGCTGGGGTTGTTCACCGAACTCGCCAGACGGTCGTTCGATGCCAAGGCGCTCGCGAAGCGACTGGAACTGCATCCGCGAAGCGCACAGGATTTCTTCGATGCATTGGTCGCCCTCGGGATGCTGAAGCGGGTAGGGACACGCTATGCCAATACCTCTGAGACCGTGCTCTTTCTGGATCGCGCCAAACCGTCCTATGTCGGCGGTATTCTCGAAATGGCCAACGTCAGGCTCTATCCCTTCTGGGGATCGCTCACGGAAGGGCTCCGGACCGGGAAGCCGCAAAATGAGGTGAAGACGGGAGAAGATTTCTTCGGTACGTTGTACGCCGATCCGCAGCGGCTGGAAGGATTTCTGAAAGCCATGACCGGCCTCAGTCAGGGCACGGCGCGCGCGATCGCCGCCCGGTTTCCCTGGAAGCGGTATCGGTCCTTCGTCGACATCGGATGCGCACAAGGCGGGGTGGCGGCGGAGATCGCACTGGCCCACAAGCATCTGTCCGGGCAGGGCATGGATCTGCCGGTCGTGCGTCCGATCTTCGAGGCCTATGCGAAGTCCAGGAAGCTGGAGAAGCGGCTCACGTTTCATGCGGGAGATTTCTTCAAAGATGCGCTTCCGAAGGCCGATGTCCTCATCATGGGACACATCCTCCACGACTGGGATCTCAACGAGAAGATGATGCTGTTACGTAAAGCCTATGCGGCCCTGCCCCCGGGCGGGGCGTTGATCGTCCATGAAGCGCTGATCGACGATGCCCGCAAACAGAATGCGTTCGGATTGTTGATGAGCCTGAACATGCTCATCGAGACGCCCGGCGGATTCGATTTCACCGGCGCGGATTGTAGAAGGTGGATGAGGAAGGCCGGCTTCAGACGAACGAAGGTGGAAAATCTTGCGGGGCCGGATTCTATGGCGATCGGGATCAAATGATGCTGGAGATTGAAGGGTAGCCGTCCGCGCGCCGCGAGGATCTCCGTACCGACATCTTGACAAGCGGCAACCGAGAAGTGTAGCGTTCCCACCGTTTCAACATACCGAGAGGCCAACGAGCGTACCGCTCCGAGCCCGAACGACCCGTGACTGGGTGGTTCGGGCTTTTTTTTATTGTCTACTGCCGGGGCATCCCGCACCCCGGCCTGCGCAGGAGGTGTCTTATGTCTCGACATCGTTCACGCATCTACCGCTTTCTGTTCTTTCTGGGTCTGTGCTGTCTGGGAGGGGGTGCCCCGGGGTGGGCGGACTATCACGTTATCGAGGTGTCCGATGGAGGAACGATCAAGGGCCAGGCCCTGTGGAAGGGGGCTATTCCGAAGGTGCCGCCGCTCAGAGTGTTCGCCGATCTCGATGCCTGCGGGACGCAGGTGC
>CABVRO010000099.1 GCA_902500715.1 uncultured Nitrospira sp.
GTCGAAGAGCCGATCTACATTCGGCCGGCCGAGCGCGTGAACTGGCTGTAAGACTGACACTGACGAGAGTGGGCAACTTCTCTCGTCAGTGAAAGACCGCAGCACAACGAGGGCAGGAGGTTCGAAAGGACTTCCTGCCTTCGTACTTTATAGCCCCACATTTCCTGCCTGCCGACACTCATTGTTCACGAACAGCTCCGCATCTCCCTGAAGGGGCAAGCGCATGCGCATGGATACCTCGCGAGCTAGACTTCCCAGTTCAACGAGTTCGAGCTACTGCCCCTCTGGAGCCGAGCCCCTCTCATCTCTCCAACACCTCGATGCGCTCAATATGCATAATTTCCCGGAGAATTGTGAGGCAAACGCCCTTCCGCATCACAACTGAAGCGTGAACCTGATTTATGGAGATGTTGACAGGAATTCGTCTGACCGCTATACTCTCCATTGTTGAGAACAGTTATCAGTATCGAGCAATTGACCGTATCAGACGCCCGCAAGGACAACCGATCATCAGTGGGAGATACCACTCATGTATGTCTGCTTATGTAAGGGCTTAACGGAATCGGATGTGCGGGCGGCCGGTCGTCAGGGCTTCCTGACGACGAGACAAATCGTTGCTGAATTTGGCTTGCGCGATAACGGATGCTGCGGCCGTTGCGCCAAGAATATCCATGAACTGGTGTCGCTGGCGAAGAGTCAGCTGGAGACTGCCTGTCAGAATCCTATGCGCTCCTAGAGTCTCGATCCGAAAGTAATCACGGCGCGCTCGAACCGGCCTCACTTCCCTGTAACTCGAATCCCCGCTTGACCGCACCGGCAACGTCAGCCACTCGCCGACCCAACTCACGGGCCCCGGTCAGCTCTTGCGCATCAATTCCAGGACTGTCGCCTTCTGTTGTCGCTGACGCTCCAAACGCACCACCACCGCTGACGACAATCATCTGATTCCCGAGCATGGCAGCAAGAAGGGAAAGCATCGTGAGCTCCTTCCCACTTGAAATCTGACCGCCGGTTGCAAATGCCGCCCCGACCTTGTTCTTCAATTTGAATTCCGGAAACACGCCGAACTTGAATTGCCAGTCATCAATAAATGCCTTCATCTCACCGGCCATGTTAGACCAATAGACAGGAGACCCGAGCACAATGGCATCGGCGGCGAATAATTCCTCAGCCGTCACTTTCCCCACGCGCTTCAGGACGACCTGCGTCCTGGGCACCGATCGAGCACCCTCTGCGACCGCCTCGGCCATTCGCTCGGTATGCCCGGAAAAAGAATGATACGCGACCAGCACATTGATCGCGGGTGGGGCATCAACAGCTTGGCCAATGATCGGCCCGGCCAGAAGACTGCTGACGCACAGAAGCAGCACTCGCCACAGCCGAATCATGACGCGCCTCTTATTGGATAAGAAAACAACCCTGACATCGGCTGGGCCAGGCCAAGAGCGGCCTGGCATGAACTAGTCGCAATTTCGAATCGAGGAGTGGGGACGGGATCTCCGGACAACTCACCCAACAGAACCGGAGCGCTTATCGACGAACCGTTTCTTCGTCCATGTGCTCTTCGACGGACACTTGGGTCAGGGTCCCGCGATAATCGCACTTGTGACAACGAATTCTGAACTCCTCGATCCATTTTTCCTGCACGTAGGATTGGCGGCACTTCGGGCACACAAATACGCCGCGCAAGTACAACACCCGTCGCGTTTCTTTCATGAACAACCTCCATCCAAGCCAAAGAATAGGGCGAGGATGGCATAGGGGCCGGCGAAATTGCAAGACAGCGTCGTACGCTGAGCCATGAGACCGATTCAGGCACCTTGACGGCTCGTAGAGCGCCCGCTAGGATGCGGCCGTGATACTCAAACCGATGGACTATCTTGATGAGACGCGATTCCCTGCACCACCGACCCATGCGATATTGTGGTTGCTCGGCAGCTTCTTGCTGGCTGTAGGCTCATCCAGCTGGGCCGCTGATTCACCCACCGACACACTCATCACAGTCAAAACACCGACCGGCACGCTGATTCAGGCTGAATTGGCAGATACCGCATTGAAACGAGCCCAGGGATTGATGTTTCGGGAGCATCTGGCGGATGATCGAGGCATGCTGTTTATCTTCGGCGACGCCCAGCCCTGGACATTCTGGATGAAGAATACCAAGATCCCCCTCGATATTATCTGGATGGACGCAAAAAAAACGATCGTCCATATCGAGCGGAACGTCCCCATTTGCACCAGACAGGACGACGGCTGTCCTCAGTACCACTCCGAGGAAGGGGCGCTCTACGTTCTGGAGCTCGGCGGGGGTCGCGCCGCGGCGCTGCAGCTTCAACGAGGCATGAAACTGAGCTTCAAACAGCCCTGACCCCCTCTCGCTGATCACTGCGCCTTGCGCGTACCCCAGAAAAAGCTCTGAATGCGCTCGACGAGGGAACGCGTGTGTGTGACTGCTGAAATGGCCGCTGCCTCACGAGACAGTTGCGCCTTCGCCGCCGCCGTCGCCGCCTGTCTACGGGCCACCACCTCGCCCATGCGCTCGATCAGCCGGCGATCATCCTGAACAACTTGCAGCAAGGCCGTTTTCCCGACGGCAATGACCAACAGCTCCGTTACAGCCGCCACCGTGGCTGAACGCGGCTCGCCGGTCAGTAACGACATCTCGCCGAAAAACTTCCCCGCTTCAAGCGTGGTCACCGTGGAACTGAGCCCCCCCTGTTCCAACCGCACATCAGCTTTTCCGGAAGCGATGACGTAGAGAACTTCTCCAGGATCCCCCTGACGAACCACCCGTTCACCGGGCAGGTAGGATTCCCAGCGCGCTTCTTTGGCCAGCACTTCGAGCTGCTTGGCATCGAGCGCCCCTAGAAAGTCGACCACCGCGAGCTGCGCAATCATGCGCCCGACGGCCTGTCCGTTCGCGACGACCTCCGGTTCGACCGACTGATGCACCACACGCTGCGGGAATGGAATCTCAATACCATTGCGCGCAAAGGCATGCCAAATATACGTCCGCATCCGGCTCTCGATCATATCCAGCTGTGCGAAATCACCGATCGGGAATTTAATTCGATACTGGATCGCCGATTCATTAAATGCCGTGACCAGAGCGGTTGCTTTCGGGTCCTGCAGTACCTCCGGCACTGCCACAGCCGCCTCAAGCAATGTGGCACAGACCTGCTCAGGCGCAATGCGGTAGGCGGCATCGACATACACGCTACAAAAATGCGTCGTCGTGGGCCGGCTGAAATTCGTCACCCCGCTCTGAATCACCAGATCGTTAGGCAACGAGACGAGATCCTGAGTGCGAGTCAGCAGCGTCACGTGCTCCATGCCGATGTGGGTGACCATCCCTTCACGATCAACCACCGCGATCCAATCCCCCACCTTCACGATTTTTCCCAGCTCAATTCCGGAAAAGAAGCGCGTCAGTGTATCCTTCAATGCGACACCGACCATCGCCGCCGCAACGGTCGGCAAGGCGACCAAGGCCACGAGGTTGATTCCCATCACCAGCCAGAGGATCACCACTCCGGCAGCCACCACTTCCGCGCCGATGAGCAGCTGCCGGACAATATCGGGGATATAGCGCTGCCCCCGTTCGATCAGCCATTCGCCGATGATCAGGACATCAAGAATCGTGAAGATGAAAAACGATGCGCCCAGCCAGGCCGCGACATCGAGTCCCGACCGGACAAAGTGCGGAATGTGGCCCACGAATTCGCTGCGACCGACCAGCGCGGCGGTGACGAGCACCAGTGCCACGCCGCCGGCATAGAAGGGGAGCGTCGGCGCCGACTTGCCGCGTCGAGCCAACAGATAGGTCAGGCCCATCAGCACCGCCGCCATGACGGCAAGCATCGCCAGCACCGTGCCGACCAGCAGACCCAGGCTCATGCGGATCTCACATGATGCAGGGAGGAGAACACACGAACACCTCTCGGGCTAGGAGCGCTCTTGCCATGAGCGAACACGTCGCACGGTGATGATGCCATCGACTTTTTCAATCGCCTTCAGCACTCGAGCCAGATGCGCGGTGTCCAACACCTCGATGATGAAATCCAGCATCGCCTTCCGATCCTCCCGGGTCGTAATTTCAGCCCGACTGATATTGGCCTGGCATTCTGAGATCGCCGTCGAGACATGGGCCAGCACTCCGGTCTTGTCCACGGCGATGACCGAGACCTTGACGGAGTGTGTACTGGGTGCGGAATGGTCCCACTCGACTTCGACCAGCCGGTTCTTGTCATAATCCAACGCTTCCAAATTGGGACAATCCACGGTATGAATCGTGAGCCCACGCCCCCTGGTGATATACCCCAAGATGCGGTCGCCCGGTACAGGATTGCAACAGCGGGAGAGTTGCATCAACAGGTCCCGCGCACCTTTGACTTGCACCCCCGTATCATCGGTCCGTCCGGTGAGCGGCTTCGGCGACGGTGGAATCTCGGGGGCGACCGTCTGTCCTTCCGTCGCGACGGGCGGATTAATTTTGCTCATCACCTGCGAGGTCGGCACATGGCCGAAGCCGACGGCTGCAGCCAGTTCCTCCGGCGTTTCATACCCGACCTGTTTGGCCACGGCCAGGAGTTGCTCCGATCGCATCATCTGGGCCGGCGCCAGTCCATGCCGGCGGAACTCGGCCTCCAGCAACCGCTTGCCGATCTCGATGCTACGGGATTGTTCTTCGGCCTTGATCCAATGTTTGATTTTGGTTTTCGCGCGCGACGTGCGCACGAATTTTAACCAATCCCGGTGAGGCGTTTGATTGGCGGCGGTCAGGATCTCCACCATATCTCCGCTTTCCATCATGTGTTTCAGGGGAACGATCTTGCCGTTGACCTTCGCCCCTACACAATGGTCGCCGATCTCGGTGTGGACGGAATAGGCAAAGTCCACCGGCGTGGAGCCTTTGGGCAATTCCTTCACCATACCCTGGGGAGTAAAGACGTAGACGACATCGTGGAAAAGATCCAGCTTCACCGAATCCATAAACTGACGATTGTCCGGCAAATCCTGATTCCATTCCACGAACTGGCGTAGCCAACTAAAGACCTTTCCATCTTTCTCGTCGATCCGCCCGTGCTCTTTGTATTTCCAGTGTGCGGCGATGCCCTGTTCAGACACGCGATGCATCTCCTCCGTGCGAATCTGAAACTCGACATGTTCGCCCTTGGGACCGACGACGGTGGTGTGCAAGGACTGATACATGTTGGATTTCGGAATCGCAACGTAGTCCTTGAAGCGGCCGGGCAACGGGCGCCACAGTGAATGAATGACACCGAGCAGCGCATAACAGTTCATCTTGATGTCGGTAATGATCCGCAGCGCGGCAAGATCGTACACTTCCTCGAACGAGATCGATTGTTTCTCCATCTTCTGGTAAATGCCATACAGATGCTTGGGCCGCCCGGACACCTCGCCCTGCAAGCCGGCCTCGGCCATGGCATTCTTCACCAAGTCGATGACTTCCAGAATGTACTGCTGCCGGTCTTCGTCCCGCTTCGCCACCCGAACGCGCAGCGACTCGTAGACATCCGGTTTGAGATGTTTCAGACAGAGGTCTTCCAGCTCGTTCTTAATCCAACCGATTCCCAGCCGATTGGCCAGCGGAGCATAAATCTCCAGCGTCTCCTGGGCGATTTGTTGCCGCTTCCCCTCACTCAGATATTCCAGGGTCCGCATGTTGTGGAGCCGATCCGCGAGCTTGATGAGGACGACGCGGATATCGTCCGCCATCGACAAGACCATCTTGCGGAAATTTTCCGCCTGCTTTTCCTCGTAGTTTCGGAAGGTAATCTTGCCGATCTTGGTCACGCCATCGACCAGATGCACTACATCTTTCCCGAATCGCTGCTCCAACTCAAGCGGTGTGGCCAGCGTATCTTCCAGCGTGTCGTGCAGCAGACCCGCGACGATGGCCGTCACATCCGTCTTCAAATGGGTCAAGAGCCCGGCCACCGCAAGAGGATGACGAAAATAGGGCTCGCCGGATCGACGCATCTGCCCTTCATGGGCCTTGGCTGAAAAGTCATAGGCCCGACGCACAAGGTCCAAATCCGCCTCGACGTTATAGCTCTTCACCCGCTCGATCAATTGATCGAGTTCTGTCACCGTCTCGTACGGCATAACTACGACACCTCACCGCTCATACGGAGGGCCTTGATACGCAACTGCACCCGATCGTATCCGTTCCAATGATTGCGCTCGGGACTGAACGCCAGGTCCACCGGCCGACCGGCCCTCAACCCCAGCGCCTCAAACGAACCCATGCGAAAGCCGATGCTATCGAAGATAAACGACCGCCCTTGCCGCACACGCAACTTCAGATGTTTCTCGCCGACGACTCGCGCATCCACCACATCCAGGCCGCGAACAGCCAAGGTGGGCTCGGGATTGCCGGCCCCGAAGGGATGCAGGGATTCCAATTCCTGAATCAGGTCGAAATTGACATCCGTCAATTTCACCTCGGCATCGACATGCAGGGTCGGCACCGTGCGAGCACCACCGGCCCACTGAGCTGCCACCTCACAGAACCGCCGGCGGAATTCCTCCAAGCGTGATTCCTTGAGCGTCAATCCGGCGGCACTCGGGTGACCGCCATAGGCCTCCAGCAGCTCCTTGCACTCGGACAATCCCTGATACAGATCGAATCCCTCCACCGTCCTGGCCGAGCCCTTCCCTATGCCCTGCCCGTCGATCGCAATCACGATGCTCGGACGATGGAACCGGTCCACCAAACGGGCGGCCACGATCCCGACAACGCCCAGATGCCAGTCACGCGAACCCAAGACGATCGCCGCGGCCGGCTCATCCTGCTTCAAATAGGTTGCCGCCTCACCGGTAATGCCTTCCTCGATCTGTTGCCGCTGGCGGTTTAACTGCTCCAACTGCTCAGCAATCTGCATCGCCTCCTGATCGGATTCCGTCGTCAATAGCCGCACACAGAGCATGGCATGGTCCAGCCGTCCCGCGGCATTCAACCGTGGCCCCAGACGGAACCCGATCGTCTCGCTCGTACAGGCCTTCGCGATACCGGCGACCTGCTTGAGCGCGCGAATTCCAGCGCGGGCTCCACGCGTGATCTGCGCCAGGCCTTCCCGCACCAGAATCCGATTCTCGTCCTGAAGCGGCACGATGTCGGCCACCGTTGCCAGCGCGACCAGATCCAAGCAAGAGTCGGGCTCCACTTCGCCGGATCCATAGCGTTGCTGGTAGGCCGACACGACCTTGTACGCCAACCCCGCCGAGCAGAGTCCTTTGAACGGATAGATCGCATTGCGCCGGTGCGGATTGAGCACGGCAAGGGCGGCCGGCATCGTGGCATCGGTTTGATGATGATCCGTCACGATGACATCCATGCCGAGTTCCCGGGCGACCGCAATCTCATGGTGCGAGGTCGTCCCGCAGTCGGAGGTAACCAGCAGCGAAATCCCCTCTTCCGCTAAGCGACGAACCGCTCCCTCGTTCAACCCGTAGCCTTCGCGAACCCGATGCGGAATGTAGCCACAGGCATTCCCGCCGAGCCCTTGATAGAACGACAGATAGAGACTCGTCGCCGAGACCCCATCGACATCGTAGTCGCCATAAAAACAGACCCGCTCCTGGCGAGCGAGGGCCTGATGTAACCGCTCGACAGCCGGTTCCATATCCGGGAGCAGAAATGGATCGTGCAGTCCGCCCTGTACGCTGGACATCCAACGGGTCGCTTCATCAGGAGTTGTGACCCCGCGCGCAAGCAGCACCGACGCCGTCACCGGCGAGATCGATAATTGCTGCGACAGCGTGTGCTGCAAGGCACGATCGGCCGCTCGAAACACCCACAACTTGTCCTGCATGAATCCTCTATCTTTAGCTGAAATAATCAGAAGTTACTAAGAAGTGAGGGAATGGTATCGACTCATCTATTTTTTGTCAAACGGGCCCGTTCGACGAGAGCGGCGCGCGAAGCACCATCACGCTTAATGCTCAGATGAGCGACCCGCGCTTCAGGAGAACAACGAGAGGGGCAGGCAGGGAGCGGAGAAGAAAAAGGAGGGGACTATTCCCCCCCTTTTTGCACATAGTTCTTCACGAACTCTTCGGCATTTTTTTCGAGGACGTCGTCGATTTCATCGACCAGCTTGTCGATATCCTCCTTCATTTTTTTCCCGGACTCGACGACCTTGGGATTTGGCTTGACCTCTTCCTTCTGATGAGACTCTCTCCTGGATTCCGGTCTCCTCTCCTGTTTCTCCATCGGAGCACCTCCAGTCAATCAGAACATGTTCGAATGACCCGTCTCCTGTTACCTTACTCTAGGGTCCTCGAACGCGTCAAGCTAACGGACACATCGAGTAGGACGTCCTGCACATAACCTCCGACAGACTCGCACGTGACGCATTCCAGCTCACCATCGCAACTATTTCACAATGAGCGACACAATCAGCAACGCGACAATGTTGATGACCTTGATCATTGGATTGATGGCCGGACCGGCCGTATCCTTGTACGGGTCGCCGACCGTGTCCCCGGTCACCGCCGCCTTATGCGTATCGGTCCCCTTCAGCCCTTGTTCCTCGATGTACTTCTTGGCATTGTCCCACGCACCGCCGCCGCTGGTCATGGAGATGGCGACAAACAGACCCGTCACAATGCTCCCCACCAGCACTCCGCCAAGCGCCTGCGGCCCCAGGATGACGCCCACCAAGATCGGAGCCACCACGGGAATCAACCCCGGAATCATCATCTTCTGAATCGCCGCTTGCGTCACGATATCCACGCAAGTGCCGTACTCCGGCTTCCCGGTGCCTTCCATGATGCCTTTGATCGTCCTGAACTGACGCCGCACTTCTTCCACGATCAGGCCAGCCGCCTGACCGACCGCTTTCATACAGAGCGCGCCGAAAATGAACGGCAGCATCCCGCCGAGAAACAGCCCCACCAGCACTGTGGGATTGGAGAGATCGAATGTGCTGGATTGGGTACCTTTGGCCACTTCACGGGCGAATTCCGCAAACAAGACCACTGCCGCCAGACCAGCCGAGCCGATCGCATACCCCTTGGTCACCGCCTTCGTCGTATTACCTACCGCATCGAGGGGGTCCGTGATGTCGCGCACTTCTTTGCCCAGATGCGCCATTTCAGCAATACCACCGGCGTTGTCCGTAATCGGACCGAACGCATCGATTGCCACCACAATCCCTGCCATCGACAGCATCGACACCGCCGCCACGGCCACACCGTATAACCCGCCCGAGGCCGCCCCGCCGCAGATCCAATAGCTGCCGAGAATCGCCGCGCCAATGACGACTACCGGGGCGGATGTCGACTGCATGCCTACCGCCAAACCGGCAATGATGTTGGTCGCATGGCCCGTTTCACTGGCCTTGGCAATATCCTTCACCGGCGCGTACTCTTTGGACGTGTAATAGTCGGTAATGAACACCAAGGCCAGCGTGACCGCCAACCCCATTAATGCCGCTAGGTAATAACTCATGCCGCTCACCCCGCCGACCCCCTTCATGATCTTCGAGGTGATCGGGAAGAACGCCACGGCCGCAATCCCGCCGGCCACGAACAAGCCCTTGTACAGAGCCGGCATGATCTCGCCGCCCGGACTCACCTTCACAAACAGAATGCCGATGATGGTGGCGAAAATGGTCACCCCGCCTAACGCGAGCGGATACAGAATCGGTGCGCTGACACCCTTGAACATCGTGAAGGCAAGGACCATCGCGGCCACGGTCGTCACCGCGTAGGTTTCGAAAAGGTCTGCCGCCATGCCTGCGCAATCGCCGACGTTGTCGCCCACATTATCGGCGATGACGGCCGGATTGCGAGGATCGTCCTCAGGAATACCCGCTTCCACCTTTCCGACTAGGTCGGCGCCCACGTCGGCCGCTTTGGTGTAGATGCCACCGCCGACACGCGCAAACACGGAAATCAGACTGCCGCCGAAACCGAGGCTGAGTAAGGCATGAATCGCCTTTTCCTGCCCGGCCATCTGCGAGGCTAGTGTGTAGAAACTGGTAATCGCCAGGAGGCCGAGCCCGATCAGCAACAGCCCCGTCACCGCGCCGCCGCGGAACGCGACAGTCAACGCCGCGTTCATACCGTTGTGGGCCGCTTGCGCCGTCCGCACGTTCGCCCGGACCGCGATAATCATGCCCACATAACCGGCCAGGGCAGAAGCCCCGGCGCCGATTAAAAATCCGATCGCCGTCAGCATCCCGAACTTATCCGACACGGCACCTGCCCCCCAGAGCACCACGAAGAGCACCGCCGCCACCATGCCCACCGTCTTGTACTGGCGATTCATATAGGCGCCGGCGCCCTCCTGAATCGCTTTCGCAATTTCCTGCATCTTCGCATTACCCGCGTTGAGCTTGAACACCCACATAGCAAGATAGAGGCCATAGGCAATACCGGCAATCGCCGCAATCAGAGCAAAGGTCACAATTGCTGAGTCGCTCACAGTGTTCTCCTCCGGTTAACAGAATGGTGAAACTGAGAATCCAGCTAAGTGTCTACGCGAATACCCCGTGGCGAACATGAACCATGTCACGCACAACGGTCGACGAATGTCACAGAATCTCCGTGGTCTGAACCCATCGCGAGCTGAGCATGCAGCAGGAAGAAATGCTGTATGCCTGACAACAGACACGGTGCAAACGAGCGGGAAAGTGGCGCCATTCTATAGCGAGGCTAGAGTCGGATCAAGACGAAAGATGGACGACGCGAAGGGGTGGAGGCACGACACCTCACCCAAAGCCTCGCGGCCCGGGGTTTGCGGAAGAGGAGCGGCTTTGTTATAGTGCGCGCGGATCGAGGGCTGCGTGATGGGACTTGCGCCGGAATATATCCTGGTCGATCAGCAGAAATTCAGCAAAACCAAGCTGTCGCTGGATAATCACGTGTATAAGAATTGCGAGATCGACGACTGCGATGTGTACTACAGCGGCGGGCAGTACGAATTGATCGATACGCACATCACCAACTCACGCCTTATCCTTAATCACCCGGCCAAGGGCATCTACAGCGCCATTCAGATCTTCAAAATGAAGTCCCCCGGTTCCCGCATCGTCTCCGAGTGATCCGGCTCTCATGACGCCTCGTCTGTCTCTCGAGTGACCGTAGAACGCGTGGTCCCGGGCTAGATCCCCCTCAAGACTACCAAACGACGCTACTTGGCGACCGGAATGTTCTCGCTGAACTTCGCAATCGGGATGGATTGAAACACAGGGTCCTGCGCACCCTTGGATGATTCCGCCTCAATGCGTTGTAAAAAAGCCGACGGCCCGGTCACAGGAGCATAACTGAGGATGGCCTCGACGTCGAAGGTCTTAGTGTCTTTCGGCGTCGTGAAGGTGAAGGTTTCCAGTCGCTTTTCTTCCGGCTTGAGCACCGATTCTTCGAGCACCTTGACGGCCTCAAAATCGAACACCGTTTTTTGCCCCTTGGCGTCGGCGTAAGTCCGCCCGTAGACGCGTTTGTCGCTGAACACGGTCTTGAGGTTCTTGCCCTTGATATCCAACTCCAGCACGACACTGGCCCAACCTGGGTGGGTGGTCGGCAGGTTGTGCGGAACCAGGCTCTGGACCGCTACCGTCACGGTCGTTTTCTCCCCCTCCACTTTGGTCGAAACTTCCAGCTTGGCCGCTTCCTGCCTAAGCTGACCGATGCGGCCCGGAAACGTATGGTTCGCCACCTTCCGCTTGGCTTCTCCATTGGCGGATTCCCCCACCTGCTCAGGCATGTGGCAGGTCTGGCATTCCTTGCCCGACTTCACGGCTTTGCTCTGGTCCCAATTTCCCAACAGGTCGTTGCTCTTGCCCAGGTCCGCCGCAGCGGGCACCACCTGGTGGCAATTCAGGCACAGGTCGGACTTGTGGAAGAGCCCCAATTCCATCGATTGATGTGCCAGGTTCTGCGCAAAATCTTTGTACGGGCCATACATGGTCTTGCTGCCAAGATCGTACTTCGGTTCAGGCGGTTGTTTCGTCCGATCGACCTGCTTGATGAGGTGACATTGCACGCAGGCCACACCATCCAATGATGGCTCACCGGATTGGGCCTGAGTCACGAACAATTGAGACTGGTCGGCAAACTCGCGCACATGCGGGGCGTGACATCGAAAACACAGAGCTTTGTCTTTCCCGGCAGAGGAAGTCAGGTAGGCATCGAGTGCTGCACGGAATGTCGGCGTGTGTATCGAATGCGAAAGCGGCGACGTCTCCCACTCTTCAAACACTCGCTCGTGACATCGTTTACACTTGCTCGAGCTGGGGAAAGCCTTTTCGATCGTCGCCTGGGCTTTGGCGTCTTGAGCCAATCCCTGCTGTACGCCGTAGCTGGTGACGGCCACCGACAACAACACCAGGCCGATCAGGAATCCCTGCAGCAATCCTCGTCGATTCTTCACGGTCGGCGTATCCTCCACACAGTACTCAATCCTCGCTGCATATCGTGCACGGCCTGCTGCAGGGAAGCTTAGAGTGATTTGGCCCGATAGGTCAGCATACGGGGCTGAATGTATTCCTCAATGACCTTTTTTGCGGTCGCCCGCTCCTGCTCGTTCGCCAGGGTCGCCAGATACTGTGCTTTGAGCTCCGCTTCCGGTTCCGGGATCAATGCATAGCTGAGCACGACCTCAATCGTCGCCGGCGCGGCGCCATCCTTTAGCGTTTGGGAGAACGCAACACGGCGCGTGTTGCCGCCCTTGATGAACGGGTCCGGAATCGGGCCGCGAAGAATCTTGTCGTAGGGAAGACCGAATCGTTTCGTCTCTTCACTCAACACATTTCCTTGCGCATCTTTGATCGCGATCGCAAGGAAGAACTGCTTCAACACCGGATCGCCGTCGGGGAAACTATGCGGCAGACTGCCGACTTTCACCAGCACAGTGCCTTCCACTCCCGCTCCGGATTTCGTGGCGTCTATCTCGATACGCGGCATCCATTCCGCCTGCAGGTTGCGGTTCTTCAGCAACGTCCCTGGAATGACAACGCCTCGAAACCAATGGCGGCCGATCGCGCGGGTCATGGCGCCGCGTTTCGACGTGGAGCTTCCCGTGGAGGGCTCCATATGGCAATCCTGGCAGATGGTCCCTTGCAGAATCTCGCCGGGTAAATCCTTCTGCGTGACATCCTTCACCTTGTCGAAATGGCAGGACGTGCAGAAATTCGCGCCACGAAATAGCGGCAGTTGTGTGGCCGGATGCACCAGATTCTCTTCCGGGTCGGCATAAGGACCATAGAGCATCTCCCCCGGCTGCACCTTGTAGGTCGGCGGAGGCAACGGCGTCGCTTCGACGGCGTTGATGAGGTGACAGGCCGCACAGCCGATGCCCTCGATCTGCGGCTTACCTGACAAAACTTGAGCGCTGATCTTCTCGACGTGTTGAGGAAAAACCGTCACGGCCGGGGCATGACAGGACAAACAACGTTGCCGCTCCTGCATCGTCGGATTCGTCTGCATCCATACTCCCAGCACTGTCCGGAACACCGGCGATTCGAACGAGGTACCATGCAACAAGGCCGCATCGACCCGCCCGAACGATTTCAGATCAGGAGTCTGCTCGCGCATCCCCTTCCATTCTTCGTAATG
>CABVRO010000100.1 GCA_902500715.1 uncultured Nitrospira sp.
AACTCTTGCCAGTGAGCGACGTTGTGCCAAAACGATTTTGGTGAGTGATGGCCGGTGTCAAACAGAACCAGAATGTCGTGTAGTGCTGGACCAATCGCGGGTTTGACACGTCTGTCGCAGGGCGGTATCGTGAGACATGTTTGCCCGCCTATTCCCTGTACTGTCGCTCGCTACCCTGGCGGTCCTGTTCAAGCGACTGATGACACGCAAACCTCCATCACGCCCGTACCGCAACGCTGAATCCAAGTGGCCTAGCCGAAGCTACCGCGAACCGTCCTGAATGCTGCCGCGGCATCAGAGTGATTCATCATCGACCACGGAATCACGCCGATAGCCGTCGCGACGGACCCTAGCCCTGCAATCGGCTCCAGAGCTTCTCGAGCGTGTTGACGAACGTTTTACACTCCTGATCGCTCAGGTCAGAAAACAGTTCCGCCACCTGCTCCTTATATTCCGTGCAGCGCGGTGAGAGCTGGCTCATGACTTTGTCGGAGAGTTCAATCACGGTAGCGCGGCGATCGGTGGGATGCCGTCTCCGCACAACCAATCCATCTTTTTCAAGGGAATCAACCAGCGCCGTGACGTTCGTGGCCGTGACGCCGAGTTCCTTCTTGAGTTCGCTCATGATCCTGGGGCCGCGCTCGTGAATCGAGCCAAGGATGCGCAACCGCTGCGGGGACAACCCTTTTTCCACCAACAGCGATTCCGACCACCGTTGATAGGCCGGGGCGAAGCTCCACAACAGCTCAACCATCCGATGCCGGGGCAACGTCGAGATGCAGGGAGAGACGGAGGGTGTCTTCACGGATTTCGATCGCGGGGCAACGTTGAGAGGTTTCATCGTGAGCACCACGGTACTGCAACAACGCGATACCTTTCAATCATCAATTATTCATAGCTGTATCATTCATATATTGACTATATTTCGCAGCGTGCCGGATACTGCACGACACAACATGTCAGAACAGGTCGAGTCAGGCCTGACTGCCTTTAGGATTCACGACCACATTCCCGCAGGTACACCATGCGCACGATCCGATATACATCATGGTTTTTCGCAGTGCTGCTGACGGCGTCCGGCTGTAACAACGAACAGGCCAGCAGCGGCGGCCAAACGCCTCCTCCCCCTGAAGTCGGAGTTGCGCAGGTGATCTCGAAATCGGTCCAACAATGGGACGAATACACTGGCCGCATCAGCGCCATCGACACAGTCGAGTTACGCCCGCGTGCGAGCGGCTACGTGCAACGAGTGGCCTACAAAGAAGGCCAGGATGTGAAACAGGGCGATTTGATGTTCCTGATCGACCCCCGTCCCTACCGCGCCGCATTGGACAATGCCCAGGCGCAACTCGCGCGCGCGCGGGTGGCACAGCAGTTGGAGACCATCCGCAATAAACGCGCACAGGCCCTGATCACCGACAACGCGATCTCGCACGAGGAACTCGACTTGCGGCGTGCCGCCCAGGCGCAAAGCGCGGCGGATGTCCATGCCGCCGAAGCTGCTGTGGCCACTGCCAAGCTCAACCTGTCCTTCACCGAAGTCCGCGCCCCGGTCTCCGGCCGGGCGAGCCGGGCCCTCCTGACGGTCGGCAATCTGGCGACAGCCGACGACACCTTGCTGACGACGGTGGTCTCGCAGGACCCGATGTACGTCTATTTCGATGCCGACGAAAACAGTTACCTGCGCTACAGGGAGCAGGAGCGCAAGAATGAGCGCAGCGCACAGGACAATGCCGTCCACGTCGGCCTCGCCAATGAAACCGGTTATCCGCATACCGGCCGGGTCGATTTTCTCGACACACAGGTGAACCCCACCCTCGGAACCGTGCGCGCTCGCGCCCTGTTGCCCAATCCTGACCGCATCTTGACTCCGGGACTTTTTGCGCGCGTGCGGTTCGTCAGCGGCCAAAAGGCACAGGCGCTTTTGATCGACGATAAGGCCATTCTCACCGATCAGGATCGCAAATACGTGTATGCGGTCGACAAGGATGGCAAGGCGCAGCGAAAAGACGTCGTGCTGGGCGGCATGGTCGATGGATTGCGTGTGGTGCAGTCAGGCCTTGCACAGGATGACAGAATTGTCGTCGTCGGCCTGCAGAAGGTCTTTTATCCGGGCATGCCGGTCACACCGGCCGAGGTCCCGATGGACAAACCGTCGGCGCCGTCCATCCCCCCAGCCATGGTCGAGAAGTAGGGAGATCCGGCCATGGACTTTTCTAAGTTTTTCATCGATCGGCCGATCTTCGCTGCGGTGCTCTCGATTGTGATTTTCGCCGCCGGCTTGATCGCCATTCCCATCCTTCCGATCAGCGAATACCCGGAAGTCGTCCCACCCGCGGTCATCGTGCGCGCCATTTATCCAGGCGCCAATCCGAAGGTGATTGCCGAAACCGTGTCCACTCCGCTGGAAGAACAGATCAACGGCGTCGAGAACATGATGTACATGAAGTCGGTCGCCGGTTCGGACGGCGTGTTGCAGATGACCATCACCTTCCGCCCCGGCACCGATCCCGATGCGGCCCAAGTGCAAGTGCAGAACCGAGTCAGCCAGGCGCTCTCACGACTGCCGTCGGAAGTGGTCAGCCTCGGTGTGACGACGCAGAAACAGTCACCGACCTTTTTGGTGATGGTCCAACTGCTCTCCCCGGAGGGGAAATACGACGCCCTCTACCTGCGCAATTACGCCAACATCAAGATCAAGGATGAACTGGCGCGCTTGCCCGGTGTCGGCCAGGTGCAGATTTTCGGCAGCGGCGACTATGCGATGCGCATCTGGCTGAATCCCGACAAGATCGCGTCGCGGGGAATGACCGCCGGAGACGTCGTCGCCGCGGTGCGCGAGCAAAACATCCAGGTCTCGGCCGGACAGCTCGGCGCGGAACCGATCGCGAAAGGCACCGACTTCCTCATCTCCATCAATGCCCAGGGTCGTCTACGGACGGCCCAGGAGTTCGGCAACGTCGTGTTGAAAATCGGTGCCGGTGGCGAGGTCGTCCGTCTCTCCGACGTGGCGCTCATCGAACTCGGCGCCAACGACTATACGTTGCGCGGGCAGCTCGACAATCAGGATGCCCCACCGATCGGCATCTTCCAGGCCCCAGGTGCAAACGCGCTGACCGTCCGCGATGCCGTGATCGCCAAAATGGAAGAGCTCAAGACCCGCTTTCCCCCCGGCCTCACCTACCGCTCGGACTATGACACCACGGTGTTCGTGCGTGATTCCATCCAGGCCGTCGTCCAGACGCTGCTGGAAGCGATCCTGCTTGTCGTGCTCGTCGTCATCCTGTTTCTGCAGACCTGGCGTGCCTCGATCATTCCGCTGATCGCCGTGCCGGTGTCCGTGGTCGGCACGTTTGCCGCGCTGTACCTGTTTGGTTTTTCGATCAATACACTCACCCTCTTCGGCCTCGTCCTCGCGATCGGCATCGTGGTGGATGACGCGATCGTCGTGGTGGAAAACGTCGAACGCAATATCGAAGAAGGACGGACCCCGCTCCAGGCAGCGCACCAGGCCATGCAGGAAGTGTCGGGCCCGATCGTGGCGATCGCGCTCGTGTTGTGCGCCGTGTTCGTGCCGATGGCGTTTCTCAGCGGCGTCACCGGCCAGTTCTACAAACAGTTCGCCGTGACGATTGCCATTTCGACGGTCATCTCGGCCATCAATTCACTGACCCTCTCGCCGGCCCTGGCGGCTAAACTGCTCAAAGGCCACGGGACACCGAAGGACGGCCTTTCGCGATTGATCGAACGTCTGTTCGGCTGGGTGTTCCGGCCATTCAACCGATTCTTCAAGGCCAGTTCCAGCGGGTATCAAGGCACGGTCTCCCGCACGTTGACACATCGCGGTTCTGTGTTTGCCGTGTATGCCCTGTTGTTGGTCGTCACGGCCATGCTCTTCCAAGCCGTGCCTCGGGGCTTCATTCCCACCCAGGACAAGTTATACCTGATGGCCGGGGTGAAACTACCGGAAGGCGCCTCGCTCGACCGCACCGATGCGGTGTTGCGGCAGGTCGTCGCGATCAGCAAAACCGTGGAGGGTGTCGCGCACGTGGTGGCCATGACCGGCCTGAATCCGTTGCAGTTTACGAACACGCCGAACTACGGCATCGCCTTTCTCATCTTGAAGCCGTTCGACGAACGCCACCGCAGCGCCAAGGACATCAGCGAGGAGATGAATCAAAAAATCTCCGCCATCAAGGAAGGCATCACCTTTGTGTTGATGCCGCCGCCGATTCTCGGACTCGGCAACGGGGCCGGGTATGGACTCTTCGTGGAAGACCGGGCGGGACTCGGCTTCGGGGCACTGCAAAATGCCGTCGGTGCCCTGCAAGGGGCGGTCATGCAAACGCCGGGGATGGGCTACCCGATTTCCGGCTATCAGGCCAACGTGCCGCAGCTCGACGCCGAAGTGGATCGCGTCAAGACCAAGACGCAGGGCATCGCGCTGACGGAGCTCTTCAACACGCTACAGGTGTACCTCGGCTCGGCCTATGTCAACGACTTCAATCTGTTCGGCCGCACCTGGCGCGTGTATGCGCAGGCCGACGGCGATTTCCGCGGCAAGGTAGAGGACATCGCCAACCTCAAAACGCGTAATGACCGAGGCGAAATGGTCCCGATCGGCTCGATGGTGAAATTCAGCCAAACGTATGGCCCCGATCCGGTACTCCGCTACAACGGTTATCCCGCCGCTGATTTCATGGGAGAGGCGGATCCCACCAAGTTTTCGTCGGCACAGGCAATGGACACGATTCGCGACATCGCCGGGAAGGTGCTGCCGAACGGGATGACGATTGAATGGACCGACCTGAGCTTTCAGGAAGCATCGCAAGGAAGGGCAGCCCTGCTGGTGTTTCCCGTGGCGATCCTGTTGGCCTTCCTCGTCCTTGCCGCCCTCTACGAATCCTGGACCCTGCCGCTGGCGGTGATCCTGATCGTGCCCATGTGCATGCTGTGCGCGCTCGCCGGCGTCAAACTCACGGGTGGTGACAACAATACCTTCGTGCAGGTGGGCCTAGTGGTGCTGATGGGTCTGGCGTGCAAGAACGCGATCCTGATCGTCGAATTCGCGCGCGAGCTGGAACTGCAGGGCAAGGGCATCGTCGAGGCGGCCCTCGAATCCTGCCGCCTCCGGTTGCGCCCGATCGTGATGACCTCGGTCGCCTTTATCGCCGGCACGATTCCACTCGTGCTCTCACATGGCGCCGGTGCGGAAGTGCGTTCCGCCACAGGCATCACCGTGTTCGCCGGCATGATCGGCGTAACCCTGTTCGGCCTGTTTCTCACCCCGGTGTTTTATGTCGGCCTGCGGATACTCTCCGGACGCACGTTGATCAGGCACGATGAACCAATGAGACAGGAATTGTTGGAGGGCGCATCCAGGCAGGTCGATAGTCCCCGTTAAGTGCCCCGTGATTACTCACGGACACCATGCATCTCTTCACACTGCGGATCGCTTAGATATCGGCCCTGGGCTATCAGCTCTTCGAACCATTACTGCGATCGGAAGTGAATCCGTACGGTCAGTTCGCCGTCGATGGGGTCGTCGCCTTTCAGTTGAGGCAGAAACGTCCATTTGTTCAAGGCGATGATGCCGGCGACGGTGAGCTCGCGATGTTTCGCCGGCTCTAATACCACCACCGTCACCTGGGCATCCTTGGAGACGAGCAGACGAGCCTTCATCCAATCATCGAGCGGCTTGCCGTCCAGCGAGGAGGGAATGGCAGGCCATGGCGTCGCTTTCGGTACCGGCCCCACCTGCTGATCCTTGTTCAATGGCAGGCCGTGCACATGCACTTCCGGCAACTCAATGATGTCCGCATCCAACGCATGATCCGCCTCATGCGTCGCCTCATCACCCGTCACGGCGACGGCATATACGGGCACCAGGCACACGATACTGAGCGCTGCCATGCACACTGTCAGATACCGAATTCCATCGATCATATTCGTCATAGTGTCTTCCAACCAATTGCGGGATGATGCTCAACCGGGCCGACCGCAGTGTAGCAGTTTCTGATGTGCTCTTATACCATCCGGCCGGCCCGGCGACATTCCCTCTCGCTCCGAAACAGATGCCCAACAAGGTCGTCCAGCTAGGCCGCAAGACCTCACCCTACCTGTCGGAAACGGATGCTCAAACGGGCCATCCAGCAAGGCCGCAGGCGATGCATGAACCGGAGGCGTCACTCTCCCCCACTCCGAAACAGATGCCCAACAAGGTTGTCCAGCTAGGCCGCAGGGAACTCGGCGACTGAGGCGTACCCTTGTGGTACGTCGCAGGGAGCCGAGTGACTGAGAACGACGCTGGCAACCTTGTTCGACATCTGACCTAAAAGAACCACTGGCCACGGAAGAAAAACGATCTCGGCATCCCTGCATGCGATACGCCCAACCCGATACTCCCCTCTCCCTGATTGATGAAATACCGCTGATCCAACAGATTGACGATATCGAAGCCGAGCAGGAATTTCTGCCCTTCCCACGGCAACGGGAACACATGCGCAATCGAGAGATTGTAGATCGTGTAGGACGGGCTGTGGCTGGAATTCGTCTTGGCGTCCTCGTTCTCCGACGTGCGCAGTCCTGAGGCAAACAACATCTGTCCCGTGAACGTCGTGCGCTCCAGCAGCCGGTAACTCACGATCGCGGAACTCGTGAGCGTCTGCATGTGATCGCAAAAGACTCCGCCTTGCGAATTGATGTCGGCAATTTCCTTGGCCTCCAACAGAAAATGCCCGGACTGCAGTCCGTAACCCTTACACTGCCCCCAGGCCACGTTGCCCCTGGCCGTCAGGTTCTCGGTGAGCTGTAGTTTCAGAGCCCCGTCGATGCCGCGCTGCCAGCCGCGTTCGAAGGCAAAATAGTTCAGTAATGGTGTGGTACCGAACTGTCCTGCATCGGACAAAAAGTTGCTGAGTTTATACCAGCCGGTGAATTGCAGCGTGGCGTACCGGTTCAACGAATGGTAACTGCCGACCTCGAAGTAATGCGCGCGCTCGGCCCGCACGGTGTTGTTGGTCAGGTCTTCCGGCTGCGCCCTGGTTCCAAGCGTGTTGAGCTTGGCGAATGAAATCGCTTCCAGATTCGGCGGCGTGAACATGCGGCCATAAAACACGTGGAACACGTTCGACGGATTGTACTTGTAGCTCACGCCGATGCGCGGGCTGACCTGGCCTTCATTGCGTTGATACTGCACGATGTCGCCGCGCAGGCCGAGATTGAAGGTCCACTGGTCGTTGGGACTCCATTGATCTTGAATCCAGAACTCCTGCCGGTAGCCGATTTGCCGGTTATCGGCATTGAGGCTGAGCAGGTCGCCGGTCGGATTGCCCGCTCCATCGTCCAGGAACGTGAACAGCCGGGTCTTATTCACCGACTGCGTCCGGTCGAGCTGAAACCCGGCCTTGATGAGGTGTTGCTTACTGTGCACATAGGTATAGTCGAACCGGATTCCGGTGGAATAGGCGTTGCGATCCTGATCGGCGGCTGAAAACGGCTCGGCCGGATCGGCCGTATAGGCCAAGAGATTCAGCGGATCGGTTTTAAACGTGGCGCGCGTATGCCGCATGTAGCCGGACAGGCTGAAGAAATTGTTGGCATTCACGTCACGCCGCCAGACCATATGGCCGTACTGGTTGTTCTCTTTTTGAAACTCGTCGATCGCCTGCGACGCGACAGGCGAGAACCCCGGCCGACTCCCCTGTAACAGCGGCAACAACTGCCCGCTCGGATCCAGCTCTCCGCCCGGCGCCGTAGGGATCTGATACTTGGCCACCGAATTCAGGAACAACCAGGTAAAGTTGTTTCTGTTGTCGTGTTGATAGTCGCCGCGGATGAAGGTTTGATTGCGCTCGCTCTGCCCGTGATAAACAGATCGGCCCAACGTCGGCGGCTCAATGCCCCGATTGGTGGCCGTGTGGCTGTTCAAAATATAGAACCGGAACTTTTCGCCGATCGTGCCGCCGTACTCGAAGGACGGATTGATGGTCTTGTTCGAGCCGCCCATCATCTGCACCGACCCGAATGACGGCTTCGTGCCGCTCTTGGTCGTGATGTCCAGCACCGCCGCCGCCTTGTTCCCGTATTGCGCTTCCATGCCGCCCAGGATGATGTCCGCCCGCTCCCAGGCTCGGGGACTGATCACATCCGAAAAGGTGGATGAGACGGTGTCCGGAATCGGCACGCCGTCGATCCGCAATTGAAGATTCGCATGGTCCTGACGAATGTGCACTTGCTTGAGCGACCCGTAGACCGCGCTCGGGATCGTGAGGAGCACATCGTGGAGTTCATTGTTGTTCCCGCGCGGCAGGGCCTCGATCTCCTTACGGCTGAGCGCATAGGTTTCGCTGGAGGCTCTGTATTGAATGGGCGCCAAGGGTGACACGACTTCGAGCGCGATCTCCTTGGTCTTCGAGAGGGTCAAGGTCACCGGAGCGACCGGCTCGGCTCCGAGCTTAATAATGGCATATTCGCTGCGATACGTATCTTGAACCGCGCTCACCGAATAGGTTCCCTCGGACGGCAGCTCGACGGAGAATTCTCCGGCCTCGTTCGCGACCGCCGCGCCCACGACCGTCCCTTCCTGATCCTTGATTTCCACCGAGGCCTGAGGTACCCGGCGAAGATCCTGATTTTGCACCGTCCCGGTCATCGTTCGCCCTTTGGCAACCGCCGGCTCCTGCGCAAACACCGGCGAAAGACCGAACGCAAGAGCCATCGACAAGCATCCAACACACAGTTGAGATACACCTCGAACCGACGACAGCATGCGAACCTCCCCCCAAATAATCCCGTACAGGTCAGAGCCCGACACACGGCCGTGGCTGAGACGAAGCGGTGAAAGCCAAAATGAACGTCGCGATGTTGAGGTTAGGTCAGAGGCGGCGCGCGCGAGGTTCTGGTGGTCGCAAGAGATTGAGAACTGAGGATCGATCGGTAGACGGGAAGTGGCGGAGCTTCCGCCAGGAATGAGCAGGGCGGCGGGGTATCGCCCACCAGCGAATGACCGGTGTGATATTGCACCCATTGGCAGAGGTCGGTGTCGGAATGTTCATGCCCGTCATGATCGGCTGCCGCTAACTCGTGGTGAATCTCCAGCGCAACGGCGAAGGGCGCCATGGCGAGCAAAAGCGTCACCAGAAGTAGTGCGATGATCGAACCGGATTTGACCGAGGCGTAACCAGGCAGCATGACTGTTCGACATTCCGGGGGAAAATTTTTGATTCTCAGTTTTGTAGCAAAGCTCCCGGTTGAAATCAAGGCAATGCGTCCATCCCCCGCCCTACTGGACTTTCTCCTTCACTTTTCGCTATGTTAACGCGCAATTCTCATTTCACACTTCAGCAGAGAGAACACTCAAAGGGACCACCATGACCAGGCCGATAGACAACCAGCACGTTATTGAAATCAAGCCGCTGCCCTCACCTCGCGAGGTCAAGACTCAACTGCCGATCACGGACCCAGTATCCGAACTGGTCTTTCAGACCAGGCAGGCGATCAGAGATATCCTGCACGGCCGTGACAACGACCGGCTGATCGTCATCGTGGGCCCCTGCTCGATTCATGACCCTGCCGCCGCGTACGAATATGCCGACCGGCTCAAACCGGTCGCCGATGCCGTACGCGAAAAGTTCCTCGTCGTCATGCGCACCTACTTCGAAAAGCCCCGAACGACGGTCGGCTGGAAGGGCCTGATCAACGATCCCCATCTCGACGGCACGTGCGAGATTGCCCAAGGCATCCAATTGGCCCGGACGATCCTCTTGAACATCAATGGAAAGGGTCTGCCCTGCGCCACGGAACTGCTCGACCCTGTCACTCCGCAGTACATTGCCGACCTGTTGAGCTGGACCGCGATCGGCGCGCGGACGACTGAGAGCCAGATCCATCGCGAAATGGCCAGCGGCCTCTCCATGCCGGTCGGATTCAAGAACGGCACGGAAGGCAGTCTGCAGGTGGCCATCAATGCGATGATTACCAGCCGGAGCCCGCACCACTTCGTCGGCGTCAACGCCGACGGGATCACCTCGATCATCAAGACCACCGGCAACCCCGACCACCATATCGTCCTTCGCGGCGGCGGCGGACGCACCAACTACAGCGTGGAAGATATCGCCCGCGCAGAAACTGCCGTGGCCAGCGAAGGCCTGGCCCGCGGCGTGATGGTAGACTGCTCCCACGATAATTCCGGGAAGAATCATCAGCGCCAAGTGGAAGTCGCCGGCGAGGTGCTCAAGCAATTCCAGCAAGGGCGCCGCTCGATCATGGGCATCATGCTGGAGAGCCACCTGCAAGGCGGACGGCAAAGCTGGGACCCGAACAAGGCCTTAACCTACGGTATGTCCATCACCGATTCCTGCCTGGGTTGGAGCGACACCGAAGCATTGCTCTACGGCATGGCGGAATCGCTGACCACCCGTTCCGTCTAACTCTGCACATCGACGCCTCCACGTGCCGGAGGAGTCCGTAGCAGGCTGCGGAACAAGTCGATGGTTGCGCAATGCGCGACCGTTCATTCCTGTGCCGCATCGGTCTCGCACTCATCCGCAGGATGCACAAAAAGGCCATCCAGCAAGGCCGCAGCGAGCGAAGGGGCAAATCGTACTCTTGCGGTACGGTGAGCCGCTGACTGACGCGAGAACGCCGCTGGCGGACTTTTTCCGCATCCTGCTAGACTGTTCCGGCACTGAGCCCGCCATGGTGACACGCTGATGCTGATCGATACCCATACCCATCTCGACGATACGCGTTACGAATCCGACCGCGAGGCCATGATCGCCCGCGCGCGTGAGGCGGGCGTGGAGTCGATGATCACCATCGGCTGCGATCTTACGACGAGCCGCTCGGCGGTCGCGCTCGCCAACCATTATCCCTTCGTCTATGCCTCGATCGGCGTCCATCCTCACGAAGTCAAACACATCGAGAACGGCTGGTACGATGAGTTCCGGCAACTGGCGCGCGACAAGAAGGTAGTGGCGTACGGCGAGATCGGCCTCGATTATCATTACAACCACTCCGATCCTGAGTTACAGCGCCGACGCTTCCGGGAACAGATTCAGCTGGCTCGTGAGCTGAAGCTTCCGGTCATTATCCACACGCGCGAGGCGCAGGACGATACCATCCGTATCTTGAAAGAAGAACGAGCCTCAGAAATCGGCGGGGTGTTTCACTGTTTTTCCGGAGATGCCTGGCTGGCGAAGGATGCAATCGAGCTGGGGTTTTATCTCTCGTTCTCAGGCATCCTGACTTTTCAGAATGCGACCATGTTGCGCGAGATTGCCAAGACAGTCCCGGCAGATCGGCTGCTCATTGAAACGGACTGTCCCTACCTCACACCGGTCCCGCACCGCGGGAAACGCAACGAACCGGCCTTTGTGAAGCATGTGGCCGAACTGCTGGCGACGATCACCGCCGATAATACCCCCCTGACCGCTGAAGACGTAGGCCGCAGCACCAGCGAGAACGCCCGCCGCCTGTTCAGAATTCCCTAAGCTGATGGTTTCGTTTACGTTGTGACTTCGGCAGCTTGCGGGGATTGCCGCCCTTGTCCTTCGACCGTTTCACCACCTCGGCCTCGCCGTGATCCAACTCTTTGAACGCAAGCCGTGGACCCGGTGAAGTCCGTTCCTGCAACTTGGCGCGAAACTCCGCCGCACCGATGACAAACGCGCCGGCCGCCCTGGCCGAATTGACCACTTCATGATCCGAGGACACCACCGCGCAGTCCCTGCCGTACAGACGGGCGAGACGTTGAATGACCTGGTCGGCGCGTTCGCCTCGTTTTGAATAGACGACTTCGACGCCGGATTGAAATTCACGATGTTCCGCGCCCAGCCCGCCCTGCCAGCCGTCGAAGACCACGGTAATCGCATGGCCTTTTCTCTGACGGTACCCGGCCAGGTTCTTCAGGAGCGTCTCGCGCGCCGCCTCAAGGCGTCCGGAACCAGCCGGGAGGGCCATTCCGGCGCTGCCCACAAGGTTATACCCATCGACAAGAAGATGTGTTGCCATCTACAATTAAATGGTTTAAGGCCTTTTGTTGACATTACCATAAACATCTGAGAAAAGGCCTAGAGGGCAGCCTATCGAGAGGAGTTCCGGTTCGTGTCCCATGTCGTCTCCCTGGTCCGTCACTTTCTGACCCTCGCGTTCGCCTGCGTCCTGTTCGGCGCGGGGACCTCATCGGGTGGCGAGATCCAAACCGAGCCCTCCTGGCCGGAGGTTCCCCGGGTTGCCGCTGAAGATCCCTCTCCCCGTTTCCTTCTGGTCAAGCAGGAGCGCGCCGGAGCCTCCCGTTATCCGATCATTATCCGCGACCTTCGCACCTGGTCCACCGCCGATGGCACACGTCTCGTGCTCGACCTGAATCGAAAGACAACCTTCTCCGAAACGCATTTGCGCAACCCCGACCGGGTGCTCATTGAGGTGAACAACGCGATCCTCGGAAAATCCTCACGCCAGCGCGTCTCGGGCGGGACAATTCCGCAATCGTTTCAAATTGCGCAAAGCCGCCCGCGCGTCGTCAGCATCACGGTAACGCGCAATCAAAATTCCCGCTACAAGGTGTTCTCGCTCGATAATCCTGACCGCCTCGTCATCGATATGACGCAGCGTCCCAAAGATCGGATCCGGCACATCGGCGAGACCTCGACGACTTCGCCACAGGCCCCGGCCGTCTCCTTGCCGACTCCGCCGACGATTCCAAGCCCCACCGTCACGGAACCGGCTCGCCCGGTTGCGCCCAAGCCGGCAAGCCCGGTCCAGACGATCGTCATTGACCCCGGGCATGGAGGCAAAGACCCCGGCACAATCGGACAGCACGGGACGACGGAAAAAGAGGTGACCTTAAAGGTCGGCCTGCTGCTGAAATCCTTGCTCAGTACCGTGCCGAATACACGCGTCCTGATGACCCGCGAACGCGACGCCTTTATCGAGCTGGAGGACCGGGCCAAATTTGCGAACGGCAAGGACGCGGATCTGTTCATCTCGATCCACGTCAATTCACACCCGCACAAGGGAGTCCGTGGTCTGGAGATCTACCATTTCGGCGAAGCGAAGGATCAGCGCGCCCTGGAAGTGGCCGCGCGAGAAAACGGCACGCCGTTGAACAATACCGGAGTGGGCTGGGAATACATCGTCGCCGACCTCCTGACATCCAAGAAAATCGAACACTCCCAAGAACTCGCCTGGACGGCCAAGCAGGCGATGGTCACAAATCTCAACGGTCGTTACAGCACCATCGATCACGGGGTGAAGACCGCGCCATTTTACGTGCTCCGCTTCACCACCATGCCCAGCATTCTCGCCGAGATCGCCTTCATGTCGAATCCCGCCGAAGAAGAGCAGATGCGGTCACAGCCCTTCCTGGCGCACATTGCGGAGTCGATTTTCGAAGGGGTCAAGACCTACCTCCACACCAATCCCCCCAGATGACAGGCGCCTTCCCGTTGGGCTAGAGTTC
>CABVRO010000101.1 GCA_902500715.1 uncultured Nitrospira sp.
TGCCGCATAGAATCATGCTCTTGCATTGAGATCGGCGCTCCGGCACGTTGACACCGCTCTCGTAGCCCTATAGGGTGAACTCATGACGTACTAAGCCACGCCGGCTTTCTCCTTTCGCGCGCACGTTTTTTCTCTCCCTCACTCCCTGCGCGTGCGAGTCCCAAGTCTTCGCCGCTTCGACGCCACAGAACAAGAGTCCCACGATTGCAGGCCCGCAGCGATCGGTCATTGACCGATCAATCGATCTATTTAAGATAGAGTCTGCGGCAAGATTCTCTTGGCTAGGGATAGTCGATTCGAGTTACGAGTGCTCTTGAGGTCTCCTGCCGATCGGCAGGGATCTGATGCCAAATGGAGGATACATGATGGCGCAGGCGGTACTGTTCTGGGCCTCACACAATCTGTTTACGGTCGCGACGGTCTGCTTCGGTGCTGCCATGCTGAGCGTCATGCTGTACACCTACCTGCATGATTATGTGTTGGCGGCGAAGGGGCGTTAGCTTGCTATGGTAAGTTGCACGGTTGCCTATTGGGGAGGTTTCATCCTATGCGTATTCATCCAACAATCACCACGAGAGTATTGAGTCTTTTTCTGGCAACCGCTTGGTCGTTTGCCGTCTCACTGACCGTCCAGGCCTCGGAACAGAAACCCGCTGCGACCGTCGCGCCGGTCAAGTCCGTTGCGGTAGCTTCCGGCGCCGTCGAGGATACTCTGCCTATGTGCCTGACGAGAATTCCTCAGGGGGCAACACCAGGGCAGCGGTTGATCGCTGAACAGAGTTGCCAGCGAGACGCATCCGCTCGAGCATCCATGCAGAATGTTCCTGGACGGTAGCCTGATCCTCCTCCATAACTGCCTGCGTATGGATGTGGCCGGGTGCGGTGTGCCGGCTGGGCACGGCACAGATAGTAGCGGCCGTTTTTTCATGGTGCCGAGCTATGTTGAAGGCTGAGCAATGCAGGAAGGATGACGGTATGCGTATGGAACATCGAGTTCGTTCAAGATCCGCAGGCTGGCCTGGTGCCGTTGAGGAGCGCATACTGGCAAGGGCAAGTGAGATGCCTGCGGGAGTCGGTCGGAATATGCTCCTCGATATCAATAGGGCTGAGATTTCCCGACTCAAGTCGCTGACTGGAATCGGCGAACATTATGCGAGGAAGATCGTGGAAGGGCGGCCTTACCACCATCGAGAAGAGTTGCTGACCAAAGAGATTTTGCCGGAATACATCTACGGCAGAATTATGGATCGACTGGTGGCAAACCAGTCTTAGGAATTGAGAGACTAGTGATGTGCCTGGCATCGGATGCCTCGCAGAGGTGGCCCTCCGGTATGGAATAACCGGAGGGTTCTCTCTCATGATTGGGACGGGTGGCTCGAATGACCGGAAGGAACCACTGCATGACGGACAATAGCAGAACATCACGGGCGGCGAGAAGGTTCTGGCTACGTCAGGCATCTTGGCGGGGCATGGCCCTCGTAGCAGCCATTAGCCTGCTGATGGGTATCGTGCAGGCCACGGCCGCTTGGTCCGAGCAGGGTCCCACTGAGGCCGTGAAGGGGACCGTCTCCGAGCTGCTCTCGATCCTCAAGGAACTCAAAGATCCGACTCGATCTGAGGCGCGGCGTTGGGAAATCGAACAGGTCATTCGGCATCATGTGCATTACGAAGACATGGCCAAGCGGTCTCTGGGAGCATCCTGGGGGCAACTGAGCGATGTGGTCCGCCGGGAGTATGTCGGGCTCTTTGTCCAGCTGCTTCGCGATGCGCTTGCGAACCGGATGGTGGAATATTCCGGTGAACGGATCAGCTATCTTTCGGAACAACGGGAGCGCACGTTTGCGCAGGTCAAAACGCGGCTGGTTGGGAACAAGGTCGACACCTTCATCGACTTTCGTTTGGTTAGTCAGGACGGACGCTGGTTGGTCTACGACGCAGTGATGGACGGGGGGAGCTTGGTCGCGAGTTACCATGCGCAGTTTGCGAGTATCATTCGCGATGCCTCCTGTGCACAGTTGATGGAGCGAATTAAAGAGAAGACGTTGGTCGTGAAATTGTTTGAGAAGAGCGGGTCGTGAGGCGAGGGCGCAATGGCACGATCACGAGCGGTCACGTCCCCGGGAGAGAGCGCAATGAGATGTCCGCGTTGTTATGGTCCGATGATGATGATCAAAATGAAGGACATCGTCAGTGGTACGCTGGCGTACGGCTGGGGCTGCCGGCAATGTGGTGCCGTCATCGATTCACTGATCGATATTCACCGCCAGTGGCATCTGGAACCCCGTGCGACTTGGGCGCATCTGGCTGTCGCCGCCTGCTAGGTCATGCAATTACTTCCCCCTGTTTTCGTAGGTTCGCCTGACCGGTTGGGGCGCCCGATGACCGGAATTCATTTCAGGTCTCAGGAAGAGTGAAGGAGTGTGTCATGTTGCACGCCGCGTTGATTGCTCTCGCGCTTGGCCTCGTGGTTTGGGGGCTCAACTGGACCGGGCTCGCCGAGATGCCGACCCAGGTCTATTGGGTCTTTACCGTGGGGGGAATGCTGTTGATGCTGATCCACGTTGCGACAAGGCGACCGGCCCGCGTGTGGTAGGGGGACCCGTCACTATGCGACTCCGCGATGCATGCATCATAAGCGCCGTGCTGGGAATTGGTGCGTTCTGCTTCAGTGAAGCCGAAGCTGCGAAGGAGTGGGCGCCGCAGGAGGTTGCGGCAATTCTCGCGCAGTCGTATGCGCAGCTGCTCATGCGACCGATGGGGACGGAGCCAAGTTCGCTTCAGAAGAACGAGGCGGACCAACAACGGTATATGGTGCAGTCCGGCTATGCGTTGCAGTTGGCAAAAGGGGAGAAAAGTGTGAAGCAGATTGTTGAGGCGATCGCCCTATCATCGGAGTTTAACGCCAAGTGGATAACGCCCCACATGGGAACTGCGCAGACCGGATCGGCCCCGGGAGTACCGCCCGTGGCGGCCCCGGAAAAGGCCATCGATAGCCTGTACTGTGCGTTGTTAGGCCGGCGTGTGGATAGTGCGTCGTTGGCCAGCGCTCGCAAGGATTTGGTGAGTTCCGGCTTTGAACGGGTGATCCGTGACGTGATCGACGGGAAGCAATACCGAGACCGGTTCGGTGACACCACAGTGCCTCAGGTGAGCAGTGCGAAACAGGCGGCAGTCGGTTGCCCGCAAGGGGCTCTGTAGCAGCGGTTCCTGCGCAGCCGGCTCAGGATTCCTCAGCGCAGGCGGCTTGGCGGAGCGACAATTACTTCAGTGAAGGTGGGGGAGACGCACGAAATGAGCATGACGCCGGAAGAACGCATTGCCAATATGATCAAGGCGATCAATCAAGCCATCAAGGTGATGGGAGATCGTTTCGGATCGACAGAGGAAGATGTGGCGCGAGCCATTCAAGGCCTGAAGGCCTCAATGCAGTCGACACCGCAGGAGAAGGCGGTGTCAGCCGGGGCCGCCACTCAGGCCTAAGAGCTGCGGTGAAGCCTCACCGGTCGGGCTGTCTCATCGGCGAGGTCGCCGAGTATTACGGCGATGATCCGATGTCTCTCAGCGTTAGGCGAAGAGGTTTCATCTGTACGCCTTTGCCGGCTACAGGCCCGAGTCAATCGGACTAGGCCTCAATATCGCTTGACTCCGATCGCCATTGCGCTTAGCGTAAAGCGATGACGTCTCTAGCTTCGCCGACTGTTCTCTCCCTCGCGCTTCGAACCTCCATCCTGCGCGACTGATTGTCCGGTCTCCGCCGCTTCTTACGCCAGAGTGCCCTGCACTGATCGTTGGTGCCGTCTTCGTGAACGGAGCGAGTGTCGCTTGCGGCGAAGAGCGGTGTTGTGACCAGCAGTTCCAACCGACACCATTATCCGTTTCATACAGCAGTACAAGGGAGCACCAGTATGATTACCATCACGGCCACGGCAGAAGAGAAAATTCGCGAGTTGATGCTGGAAGAAAAAGATACGCTCGGGTTGCGTGTATATGTAAAAGGCGGGGGCTGCCACGGCTATCAATATGGAATGGCGTTCGAGTCGAAGATGAGCGACGACGATACCGTGATTGAAAAGGGCGACGTGAAGGTGATCATGGATTCGCAAAGCGCTCCGTTGTTGAACGGCTGTGAAGTCGATTATGTCGATAGTGTGCAGGGCTCCGGCTTTGCGATCAAGAATCCACAAGCCAAGACGACCTGCGGGTGCGGGAGCTCATTCAGCGCCTGATATCGTTCGATGGAAGTGTGGCTACTCTTGTCCCATGAGTCTCAGCAGGGCTGAGAGGAGATACCTATGAGCAAAGAACGCATCAGGATTTCGCCGGATCTGTATGACATCATGCCGTCGGATTACCAGGACCTGGTCAGCAGCGCCACATACGGCAAGGAAGACCGGGGATGGAAGGACATCGGGACTTCCAAAGAACTGATCGAGCAGCACTCACTGTGTGCCGGCTGTCCTGAATCCATGGCGTTTCGATATATTCTAGCGTCGCTTCCCAACCCCGAAGATACGGTCATGGTCGGCTCGACCGGCTGTACGAGTCTCGTGTTTCCGATGGTGGCCGTCCACAACATTCATTCCCTGTTCGGGAATCAGAATGCCATTGCTTCGGGGCTCAAACGAGCCTTGAGTGTGCGTTTTCCCGATCGCGTGAAGGATGTGGTTGTGTTGGCGGGAGATGGCGCGACGGTGGACATCGGTTTGGACATGACCCTGCAGGCCTGGTTCCGGCAGGAAAAGTTCACGACCATTTGCTTCGACAACGAACTCTACGCCAACACCGGCGGGCAGGAGAGCGGCCTGATGCAGAAGGGGTTCGTGGCCAAAATGGCGCCGGTCGGAAAGCTGTTCGATAAAGTCCGGTTGCCTGAAATTGCCCGGGAGTCCGGTTGTCACTACGTGGTCAACTGCACGGTGAGCAAGCCGTCCCTGGTTGAGAAGGTGGTGCGCAACGCGGTGCTGATCGCCCGGGAAATCGGACCGACCTATCTTCAGCTCTATACGCCATGCATCCTGGAGATCGGCAAGAACAGCATGGAGGGTCTGCAGGAAATGCGGGACTCCGAGAAGCCTACGGAACGGTTTGCCTTCAAAGAATATATCAGCGAGCCGGCGAAGCAGCTCCTGGCGGAGCGTGATGCCAAGGCCAAAGAAAAGAAAGCCGCTGCCAAGCAATTGGTGTCGTAAGCGGGAGGATTATCACCGCCGCTTCCGCGGCAACGAGAGAGCGAGGTTTCAGATGAGTCTTGATTACGTAAAGTTTACTCCGGGTTTCGAGCAGTTCATGCCGAAAGAATATCGGGATATGGTCGAGCATGGACCGTTCGGAAAAAAGACGACGGTGTCGCAGATGGGCAGCTTCAAGGAAATCCTGGAGGAGCACCCGATGTGTGCCGGCTGCGCGATGACCCTGTTCATCCGGTTGGCGATTATTGCCTTTCCGAATCCAGAAGATACTATTACCGTCGGGACGGCGGGCTGCGGCAGATTGGCCATCTCGCAAGCCGCGATCCCATTCGTGTATGGGAACTACGGCGACCAGAATGGAGTCGCGAGCGGTTTATCGCGAGGACTCCGACTCCGTTTCGGCGATAAGCCGAAGGATGTGGTGGTGATCGCGGGTGACGGCGGAACTGCCGACATCGGGTTCCAGCAGGTGCTGCATTCCTGGTTCCGAAAGGAACGGTTTACGACCATCATGCTGGACAACGAAGTGTACGGTAATACCGGTGGACAGGAAAGCGGCATGACGACCCGAGGGGCCGTGCTGAAGATGGCTCCGCTTGGAAAGAAGTTCGAAAAGATGGACATGGTTGCGATGGCCAAAGTCGCCGGCTGTTCTTATATCGCCACGGTCGTGCCGAACAATCCGCGGCGAGTGGAAAGCGTCATCAAAAAGGCGGTGCTGATCGCCCGGGACATCGGCCCGACCTATATTCAAGCCTATACCTCATGCAACATCGAGTACGCGATTCCGACCGACAAGGTGATGGAAGACGCCAAGACCGTGGAAGACGATCGTTACAAATTTACCGAGTATGTCAGCGACGAAGCGAAGGCGTACCTGGCCGAGCGTTATGGCTACAAGGAATTTATGCCGAAGGCCGTCCCTGCTTCCGTCACGACGGCCTGAGGGAGTCGAAGCAGAGGCCAAGTTGGTTTCCGGGCTTACTCCGGCGGGCAGGAGCCGAACCTCCTGCCCGACCCGTTCGCGAGGCATGGGCTGCAATCGATGGCAGCTGGTCCTACTCCATCACAGTGCCCCACACGGGCCGATCTCTCGAGTCTTGTCAGAAAATAATTAAGTCGCATGGAATCAAGGGCTTACCTCATCGTACCTTGTAGCGTCCGTTGACAGCGCTGCTTGTGCACTGTAGGGTAAGTTATGACGTTTTGAGCCACGCCGACTGTCCCATCTTGCGCGCCTCCTTCCATCCTTTGCGCGTCTGATTCCCCGGTCTTCGCTGCTTCTACGCCAGAGTTTCCATCTCAGACCACCAGGTCTCGGCATGCGTTCGCGCCTGCCGGCCCTTACAATGGTGTGGCGCGATGCTTGCCACCGATAAAGGAGAATGCAATGACACCGGAGCAATTCCAACAGTTCTGGCTGCAACTCAAGGCTCCCCTCAAGGCCAACTGGGAAAAGATTACGGAAAGCGATCTCGGTGAAATCCAGGGCAGTCTGGCAAAGTTCGGTGATGTGTTGCAGAAGCGTTATGGTGAGGGACGCAAGGACGAAGTGAGTCTGTGGGCCGATCGTCGGCATGCGCATTGGAGCGGAAATTACATCGGATACAAGGATCCGAAACCGACGGCGTGATTCCGCATCTCCGTCCACAACGTCGATGTCTATTGGTCGGGTTCATTGCGTTCGCTCGTGATACGACACAGAAAGAGAGTACATGTCATGCGAAAAATCGTCATCAACAAAAGTTATGATCAGTTCTGTTTGAGTCATAAAGCGTTTCTGCGCCTGCGTGAGCTGGGGCAGCCGGATGCGCTCAAGGAGGCTGATTTGGGAGCGTACTGGCCTTCTGCGGCAGGCCCCCAGGAGCCAAGCCTCAATCAATGCGGCCTGCTGATTCCCCGCGACGACAGGCGGTTGGTTCAGGTGGTGGAAGAACTGAAGGGCGAGGCCAACGGTCATTGCGCCGAGCTGAAGGTGGTGTCCATACCGGACGATGTGTCGTGGGTCATCGCGAAAGCGAATGGAAGTGAGCACGTGAGCGAGCAACATCGCACGTGGAGCTGAGCCGATGCGGAGAGGAGCGACGGGCACACATGCCTGCGGGCTGGATGAACCAGGTGCATGATAGCGCCGAGAAGCGAAGTTCTGCTGCCTGTGCGGGTATCTCAGCGCATCATGTGGGAGTGAGTGACCTGTCTGGAACGAGAGCTTGAAAATCTGTTTTCGCAGGCTGAATCCACCCGGATTCAGCCTGCCTATGCTTAAGCTGCGAGCAGGGTCCGTCCGTTTCATAGCGGCGACTCTGCTTCCAGCATTCTGTTTCCGCCCTGTCTTCTGAGCCCATCCGCACATGTCGGTATCAGCTGGATTTTCTTGGCCCGGTTGGGTAACGCGTCGGGCCAAACTGTGTCGCCACTCTCTTCCGCTACTATTGATATCCGTGGTTGCCTGCTCAGCCTGTCGATGATCGCGGCCTAGGCCAATACCCTGGCCCGCTGGTCGGTCAATCCGTCGCCAGGCTGGCGGTCGTCGCGATCGAGGCTTCGGCCGGGATCACGCTTGTGTTAATACGTCCAGGTCACCAGGGTGGTGAACACGTTTTTGCTGTAGGCATAGACGGGGACATTCGAACCGTTGAGCACGCCTTGATATTGAAGCGCGACCGTCACGTTACGAAACAGCGGCCTGGCGATTTGAACGAAAATATCCTGTTCGGTATCACGGCGCCGAGACAACTGGCCGGCGTCGTCGAGAAAAATGACTTGCGCATGGTTGTATGCGCGCCAGTGCACTTCATAGTCGACTCGCAAACTGAGATCATACCAGGGAAGAGTGGTTTGTCCGCCCAGCTGGAGCCGATTGCCGGAATAGGCGAAGCTGGATCCGCTGGCAGCTTCGGTATCGTGCTGGTAGCCGACACGGACAATGAAGTTGTCCTGTCGAAACCGGAAGGCATGGAAAACTCCGATCATATTGTTGAAGGCATCGCGCGACTCAGGAGCGAACCGGATGTCGCTGTTGCCCGGCTCCGTGAAGAAGCTTTTGCGCTGAAAGCGATAGAGCAGGGTCGTCAAGTTGTCCATGCGGCCGAGGGCTGGAAGCGTGATCGCGGGCGGAACGAACGTCGCAGGGAGGGTCACGGTGTGGCGGGAGAGAAATCCCTTGAGGCCGAGGAGCATGTAATCGTAGCTGTACTGACCACCGATCTCGTAGGGCATCGTGCCGACGGTGCCGCGATAGACGCCTGACAAGCCTCCGAGGTGATCTTGAATGTTGAAGCTTCCCGCGCCGCTATCGGTATTTACGGTTTGGTAATAGGAATAGGTGACGGTTGATTCGATCGGTCCTTTGCGATACCAGGCATATTCTCCCCGCGCCGACGTGACAAACCCGGGTGATTGGGTGTGACGGGAGCGAAGCAGCGCTGCAACCTGGTCGCTGCTCTTCCGTGGATTGACCGCGACATTGTCGTCATAATAGCCACCGACCGCCAATTGCATGCGAAGCCGTTGAGGATCCGTGACTCGTGTTGTTGCCGTGAGAGCTTCTTGAATGCGTACAGATGCGCCGGTGATCGGGGAAGTGGGTTGCACCCGCTGCGCCGACGCCAATTCAGCCTGCGCCTGATCTGAGAGTCCGAGTATGCCTAGCGCGAGGCCTCGATAGAACATGGTCAGTTGCCGGATGTCTTGATCTGCGGAGCGGTTGACGCTCAATGCCGCTTCCGCACCGTTATAGTTCTTCTGCCGATAGCGTAAAAATCCCACATAAAATCCGAGGTTCTCGCGATCCGGCTCCAATCGAAACACGTCCTGCAAAAAGGGCGCGGCCTTGTCATAGTTTTTCGTGGCGAAATGGGCGACGCCTAATTGGTAGGTGGCTTCTGGGTCGGATGGGCGAAGGGCGTGCAGCGCAGTGAGAGGCGCGATTGCTAGCTCCGCCTGTCCCCGCGCCAGATGACAGAGCGCCAAGTAGTAGTGCGCGCGCGCATTGCGCGGATCGGTCGCGACCGCTTGAGAGAAGAGGGCGGCAGCTTCGTCATAACGTTTGGCATCGTAGGCCAAGATTCCTTCGGCAACTAACACCTCCGCATCGGCTTCTTGAGCCTGGGCGGAGTGAGGTGGCACGGCCATTGCCATCAGGATGAGGATCATCATTAGAACAAGGCCGAACTGCGGGTGCGTGTTGATCGAAGTCCTGCCTCTCTGCCGTGTCGTGCATATCATCACATTGGTTCCCCGTTTCGAGCTTCGCTATTTCTCATGCATGCCGGCCGCTTGACCTGCGATCAGCGAGCCACTTACTATACGCCACTGTCCGTCTATTTTCCGAGTCAGCATGGCAGCAAAGTGGCTGCTGTAAACGATTTACAAGATATGTGTTGAACCGGGAGTGTTCGTTTTGACCCGTTCTTGAACAGAGATATTCCAGGGGGTGTGGTCCAATGAGAATCGTCGAGATACGTTCGCACGTGTTCGGCTATAGCGTGATGCTTCTTGTATGCATGTCAACGATGGCATGGGCCGAGGAGCCGCCGCTGCCTCTGTCCGGTGAAGGTCAGGCGAGAGGAGTCGTGATCGGGATCGTCGGAATCCCGGTGAGGATCGTTTCTCCGGCCACCGCCTCGAGCGGAGTGTTGAGCGTCGGCGACGTCATTTCTGCGGGGGAGGAGTTGCGGGTTGGAACAGGAGAGCAAGTGACCCTGCTGTGGGATCGTCGTGCAGTGCTGACGTTGAATGAAGGCGCGCGAATGAACATTCAGGAATTGCACCGTGGACAAACGGAACTCTTGTTGCACCAGGGTACGGTCAGGGTCGCATTGTCTTACAACGCGGGGAGAATGACCGATACTCTGACGCTCCGGACACCGCTGGCGCGTGCCGTCAGCCGCGGGGGCATTGTGGAAGCCACGGTAGTGGGGGAAGAGCGACAGTCGCTTTTGGCGAGGCTGGTCACCGCGCCTCCGGGCGATACGTTGCGGGTGTTGGAGGGGCAGGTTCGTGTTGAGCCATTGACCGGAGACCGCAAGGCGGTTCCCCTTAAGGCAGGGAGTGAGGTCTCATTGAGAAAGGGGATGGTCGGTTCTCTCTCCGAGTTCCCAGAAAGCTCGCACATTCTTCAGCCTCTTGCCGTCAGGGAGGAGCATCGAGTCCTTCCCAGTCCTCTCGCGCGGCACATCGTCGGAACCCAGGTCGGGCACGCACTTGAATTGGAGCAAGAGATTCTGCAAGCGTCTTCTGCCGGAGGGGAGAAAGAGCTTCGCGGTCCCTCGAGCAAAGGAACTATTCTCGCAACCAGTATCGGGCTTCCGGTGGTTCCCCTCAGCCAAGCGCCCAGCCCTGCTTCTGTAACTGGAACATCGACCGGTGTGCCGGCCGTCTTACCTCCGCCGGCAGTGCCTCCCGTTCAAACCGCCGGTGTCGGGAGTTTAGGGCCTGCGCAATCAGGAGGCTTGAACAGCCGAAACCTGCTTCGGGAAATCTTGACCGAAGTTGGAAGGGGCGGAAGGGGCCATGGCAAGAAAGATCGGTAGGAACGTGCAGCGAGCACGAGTTACCCTTTGAATGAGAGACATGCCGGAGAGCGAACTCGCATGACTGCATCTTGCTGGAAGGTGTGCTGGTAGATGATCATGATGCGTCGGATCGCGGCTTCTTTGGCCATATTCTGTTCGTGAGTCAGTTGCAGAATGCGTGAGGCCTCGTATTCGATCGCGCCGGTACTCTTTTGCCACTGACCGGACGCCTGCCATGAGGTCAGGCCTTCCGGAAATGCTGGGGTGACGATGTCCTTGACGAAGGCCGCCCATTCCTCAGGACTGACATGTCCGCCGGGCTTGGCCGTCCCGAAATACAGCGATTCAAGCACCGCAGGCTGCTCGCCCGGTAGACAGGCCGGTGCTTGCGCAGAGAGGCAGCCACCCGTCTGTATCAGTGCGGACAGTAGAGGTACGATAGGAATCAACGGTCTCATGCAGCCTCCTGCTGCGCCTCGGCGCTACTTCTTATCCTTGCTCGTGTTCTGCGTGGGAGGCTTGGGTGGAGATGTTTCTTTTTCGCCGCCCGTCGCTTGCTTGAATGTTTTGCCGATAGCCGGCCCGATTTTCGGGATCTCCTCCTCGATGTTTTTCGCGGCACTCTTCAGCCCTCGCCCGATTTCGTCGAGCGTCAAGCCCTGGTTGGGTCCGGATTTGCCCGTGCCGGAAGATTCCGACCCGGCATTTGCCGTCAGTGCTGGTGCGCTAAGCCACAGGAACAGAGAGATGATGATGACTACCATTCGCATCGTGGACCTCGCTTACTAGATTCCAGTATAGGCTATCCGAGCTCTTCGGCAAACCCTTGCCGGCAGGCCGACCGGACAGTGGGAGCGCGCCGGAACTCGCTGACCTGTTGACCGGTAGGGGCACCATGCGGTACAGTAAGCGTCTACTGCAGCATTGTATCGGTCCACCGATGCTGTACCTCCTCAACGTGGACCGCGCGATCGCATCGCGACCAGGTCCAGTTTGGAGCTGACTCCTTCCGGATTCACCCTCCCCTCGGTTCTCTGATCCCGTCTTAATGCGATCCACAACGAAAGGACAGCTGCGTGCACACGACTGCGTTTACGAGTTTTGACTCCCTTGGTGTGTCTCCCACTCTGTTGCGAAATCTGACCAAGGCTGGTTTTGCGGAACCGACGGCCATCCAGGCTCAGGCCATTCCCCATGCGTTGGCCGGTCGAGATGTCTTGGGATGCGCGCAGACTGGAACGGGAAAGACTGCGGCCTTTGTGATTCCGATGTTGGAGCGGCTCGGCGGGACTCCGAAAGGGCAGCCTCGCGCGCTCATTTTAGCGCCGACACGCGAGTTGGCGATACAGATTCAAGCGACGATCGATACGTTGGGGCGCGATCTGCAATTGTTTGCTACGACGGTGGTGGGCGGCGCCGATATGCAGGCGCAGGTGAGAGGGTTGCGGCAGCGTCCCGACATCATCGTGGCGACTCCGGGGCGGTTACTCGATCATATGTGGAACGGTACGATCAGCCTGCTTGCTATGTCCATTTTGGTCCTTGATGAGGCCGATCGGATGTTGGACATGGGATTTGCCCAGCAGATCAACCAGATCCTGGATGCTATGCCGGAGGAGCGGCAGACGTTGCTGTTTTCCGCGACGATGCCGAACGATCTCGCCAGATTGGCGCAGGCCAGCGTGAAAGACCCGGTACGGGTCATGGTCACGAAATCGGCGACGACAGCCGACGGTGTGACTCAAGCCGTGCACCATACCACTCACGATCGGAAGAACGGGCTGTTGATGTCGTTGCTCCAATCCGAGTCCGATACCGTGCTGGTGTTTGCCAGGACGAAGCATCGTGCGGATCGATTGGGAAATCTGCTCGATTCAGCCGGTCACCGCGTCGCAGTGCTCCATGGCGGGAGGACCCTGCCGCAACGCCGCGCGGCGTTGGAAGGGTTCCGTCGAGGTACCTATCGAGTGTTGGTGGCCACGGATATTGCCGCGCGCGGTATTGATGTGGCAAATATCGCCCATGTGATCAATTATGACGTGCCGAATTGTCCCGAAGATTATGTACACCGGATCGGGCGGACAGCTCGGATGAGAACGACCGGTCGCGCGACCACATTTGTGACGTCCGAGGACCAGGAGCAATTGCGGGCGATCGAACGTTTGCTCGGGCAGGCAGTGCCTCGCGCCGAGGGGAGCCCGGCCTCTATGAGCGCCTTGCCCCGACCGGATGGCCATGCACCACGAAGCGAGCCGGAGCGCCGCCGCCGACGCGGCGGATCTTCTCAGGTGTGGAGCCAGAGCGTCGACGGAGGTTCCCGGGAAGCCAATGGGGGAATCAAGAACGGAAGTGATCTTGGGCCAAAGTCTTAACTTTTCCGCGCATACGTAGCAAGGGAGGAATGAAGGTGAGCGATCAGAATCAAGAT
>CABVRO010000102.1 GCA_902500715.1 uncultured Nitrospira sp.
GAGGGGTGCACAAGCGACCACCAATCCCGGATGGCTCACTCAAGGCCGAGTGCCCCAAATTCATGAGCCATGGTCCATGCGGCGGCGTCCGCAAGGGTGGATTCTGCGAAGTTTACCCAGACATGACCTGTCCGTGGGTCACGCTCTACAACAAATTGAACGAACTGGGCCAACTGGACTGGATGAAGCAAGTCTGACAACAAGAAGGTGGGGGTGAACGGGTGGCAGCGAAGGGCGGTAACAAACGGAAATCAGCGACAAGGCTGGGATACAACGAGCGGCACGCCAAGAGTGGAATTTCTGTTCCTCTGCCCGACATTGAGACATTCCCCAATCAATACAAGGGATACGAAATTACAATCGTCATCCCAGAGTACACAGCCATTTGCCCCAAGACCAATCTGCCGGACTTCGGGACGATTACCCTTCACTACAAACCGAACAAGGCCTGCCTCGAGCTCAAGGCGCTCAAAATGTATATCCACGCCTATCGAAACATCGGCATTTTTTACGAGAATGCCGTAAACCGCATCCTTCGCGACATTGTAGCCTCCTGCCGACCGGTCTGGGCAAAAGTCACGGGTGAATTCGCGGCTCGCGGCGGCCTACGAAGCGTCATCGAAGCCAGATACCCCGAGTAGCTCGCCCCGTCTCCGGACCAGAGAAGCCAGCCAATCCGGTAACCCACAGGGCTCCCTGTCACACCACACTCCCCAAATCCTGGGCCCCAACACCTCCCTGAGTGCGCTACGACCCCGATTGCACGCCTCAAGTCCTACGCCGAATCCACCGACATCGCAGTGTCGAGTTGCATGACCACCAGGCCCGGGGTCCGTCTACGTTGTCACGTGACCGCACCCCGTCGGGCAGAGAGGACGCTCTTTTGCGCACATCGTCGAGGAGAACGGCGCTTGTCCGAATAGCCATGACCCTGCTCGCCGTTGTATCCACAACCTATGCGGTGTCCGTTCCAAGCGTAGAGGCTATTCCTGCCTTCGCAAGGAAGTACTCACTGAATTGCACCGCCTGCCATACGGCACCGCCTCGTCTGAATACGTTCGGGGAACGGTTCCTGGAAAACGGGTATCAGCTCCCCGGAACAGAGGATGGCGGCATCACAGGCAAGAAGAACCTCGGCGACCTGAGTTTGGACGATTTTGCCAATTACACCGGGGTTCGGCTCCGAGGCAACGTGCTGCGCGGCCACCAGTTCAAGCAGCAGAATCCCCCGGCTGCAGAAGCGGGAGTCGTTCAGAACAACGTCGAACTCGGGTTCCCGGAAATCTTCAGCCTCTTCACCGCTGGTTCACTGACGAAGAACATCGGGTTTTTTGCCGAGCTGGAATCCAACCTCGAAGAGTCGTCAACGGGCATCGAGCGAGCGTTCGTCACGTTCAACAATCTGGGCGGGACCAATGTCGCCAACATTCGCGTCGGCAGAATCGACCCTTCCGCAACCTTCTCGTTCTCCACACTCCGACAACAACTGGAATTTGTCGGAGACAACCTCAACCCCTCGACCGACACGGTGCAACGCGCGGGACTATTTCCACTCGCGGCCGCTGCCAAGTTCTACGGCCTGCGCAACCGGTCCGGTACCGCCATTTCCCCTTACGCGCCTTCGCTCTATAACGCAGTCGCGGAAACCGGGGTTGAAGTGCGGGGACGCCCGTTCGGCGATTGGTTCATGTATCAAGTCGGCGTGCTGAACGGGGCCAACGAAGCATTCGGCGACTCCAATAAGGGCAAAGATTTCTATGGAGCCGTGCGGTTCGATTACGCCCGCGCCGCAAACTTTTCAGCGAGCCTGTCCGGATTTGCCTACCTCGGCAACAGCAATGCAACCATTCTCACGGGAACGGGACAAGCGGACGTGAACTGGCATCGCTACGGCATAGCGGCCCATCTGCGCTACAACATGTTCGATCTGTATGGACTGTACACCCTCGACAGGGTTGCCCACGTGCCGGCCGCTGCGCTGTCCACCTTTGATACAAGCGCCAGCGGGCTATCGGTGGCGTTGGATACGTATGTGACCGATCGCACACTCCTTTCCCTGCGGTACGACAACATGGACGCCGGCGGGGATCTCAGTCAACGCACCTCCCAAAGTTTCGCCGGCATTCAACTCAAACAATACGTGCGGTCCAATATCGCCCTGTTTGCACGACATGACCTCAACCTGCGACGGGCCGAAGACGGCAGCGCCGCGGCCCGTAACTTACGACAGGTCTTCTTCGCGGGAATCGATATCGCCTATTAGCCGCCCAGGACATTGAAGCTCATGCACGCCAAGCGCCTAAAATACGTCGCTATCCTGATCATAACGGGGCTTTGCGCATCGACCGCGCAAGCCGTCAAACCCACCACTAACCGGGACACGCTCACAGAGGGACGCCGGATCTACGAACAGACCTGCGCCTGGTGTCACGGCATCGGCGGCGAAGCAGACGGACCGGCCGGGTGGTTCATCGGCCGCTATTCCAGCCCGCGTCCTCGCAACTTCCTGAAGGACGGGTACAAGTTGCGGAGCACGGCGTCGGGCGACCTTCCCACGGACCAAGACCTCTTCACACTCATCACGCGAGGTATTCCCGGCGTCATGCCGGCCTACCGCGCACTCAACGAACAGGAGCGATGGCAGGTCATTGCCTATCTCAAATCATGGAACCCGGCATTCGAGGAGGAGAAACCCGTCCCACTCACCCTCCCCCAAGCTCCGTCCGCACCGACTGAAACCGCCATACACAATGGCCGGAATCTCTACGTGAAATACGACTGCCGGGTGTGCCACGGAGATAACGGCGAGGGAGACGGGCCGGAAGCGACCGCCGGCCACCTGCGCGATGGGAACAATCTTCCGATCAGGGCGACGAATCTCACCGACCCGTCGGCATGGAAAAACGGGGCATCCGCCCATGATCTCTTCCGCACCCTCATGACCGGACTGGACGGCACACCGATGCCGTCATACGCCAATGAATTTGCCGGTCGGGAGGAGGCGCTTTGGGAATTGGTCTGGTACATCCAATCGTTGTCAGGCCAACAAAGGAAATAATCCACGGCCATGAGCAGCTCACAACCCAGGTCGACCTGTGCACACAGCATACCCCGCGCCGGCGAAGGGAAAGGCGTCATGAAAGCGATACTCTTTCTTGCACTCGTGCTGTCAGCTGTGCAAGACCTCTCGCCCTTGCACGCGGAACCACAGACCGGAATGTTGGTCGGTCGTGTCGTCTATATGGGCCCCGCCATCCCCGAACAGGTGGTCGAGGTCACTCGAGACTCGGCATTTTGCGGAACACAGGCCACCCTTCGCCCAATGACCCTTCATCCGAAAACCCGAGGCCTCGAAGGCGCAGTCGTCAGCATCGACGGAGTTGCAAGTCCCCTATCCAACCCTGCCGTCCCAGCACTTGTCTTGACGAATACACGCTGCGCCTTCACCCCTCGCCTCGCGGTCGGCGTCGTTGGACAACAGGTGGAGATCCGCAACGACGACCCGATCATGCATAACACGCATATCTCGATGGGGCCGCGCACCCTCGTGAATGTCGCGATGATTCCTGCAAGCCGACCGGTCGGGAAACCCCTCAAACAGTCCGGGATCTACACAGTCAAATGCGACGCGCACAAATTCATGCAGGCGCACATCCTCGCGTTCACGCACCCCTTTTTTAGTCTCACGGACGAGACGGGCGCATTCCGTATCCCCAGTCTTCCCCCGGGCGAACATCAGGTGACCATCTGGCATGACACATTGGGCACAGTCCAACAGTCAGTGACCATTGCCGCACAGGGTGAAACTCACGTCACACTCGAATATCCGAACCATGCGGACGCCAGGAAACAATAAGAGGCATTGGCTCAGCGGCCCTTGGGCCATGTGGCAAGGGAGTCTCCGTCTCCGTCTCAGCGTGGGGATGGCGGTGATCATCACCCTTGGCATGACCCTCGTCGCAACCTATCGGCTGATGGAAATCCGTCGCTCCGTCGGCGAGGCCGCACAGGCCCGTGCGCTGGCGGTCAGTCGCACCTTTGCCATGATGGGCGCGGCGGCCGTACTGGATAATCTCTTCCGCATCCAAGAGGCGCTGACTCGTTATGCCCAGGACGCCGACATCGTCAGCATCGTCCTCGTCGATCCTGACCAGATGATCGTGGCGGCAACCGACCCTGGCACCATCGGTCGACAGCTCACGGATTCCACGCTGTCGCAAGCTCAAGCCAAGGGAGCGGAAATCCTCGCTCACGATCTGCGGCCGGACGGAACACCAACGCTGGTGGTCGCCACGCCGTTGTTCGACGAACAGACCGTCGCAGCCTGGGTCCGACTTGAGTTTTCGCTCGCGGCAATGCGGCAGGAGGTGGCACGGGAGTTTCGTCAGTTACTCCTGCTTTCCGCCTTGCTGATGGCAGTCACGATTGTCGTCAGCCAATTGGGGCTCAGACGCATGTCGACGCTCTTTCGAGACACAGCCGGAAAACTGCAGGACACACTTCAGACGCTTCATCACGCCGTGGGGCAGGAACAGCACGGAGACAAGCCGCCCCTCGCGTACGACACCGACACCACCAGCAAGGCGCACGCGGGTGAACTCGAGCAAATGGTGTCGCTTGTCGAAACCACGGCTACCCTGCTCACCGCTCAAGCACAACGACTCCAATCGTTTACGCATTCATTGGAGGATACCGTACGAGAACGAACGGCCGAGCTTCGCCGGGCCAAGGAAACCGCGGAGACGGCTAATCGAGCGAAGTCTCAATTCCTCGCGAATATGAGTCACGAGATCAGGACACCGATGAACGGCGTCTTGGGGATGGCCGAACTGCTGTTGACGACCGCACTGACGCCGAAACAACGCTCACTTGCGGAAACCCTTCATCGCTCCGGAACCGGCCTCTTAGACATCATCAATGAAATCCTGGATTTCTCGAAGATCGAAGCGGGCAAACTGCAGCTCGAACAGATTGAATTCGGCTTGCGACAGACCGTCGAAGATGCCGTGGACCTGATGGCGGAATCGGCAAATCGCAAACATTTGGAGCTGACCTGCTTCGTACCGGACGAGATTCCCGATGCCGTAATCGGAGACCCTGTGCGACTCCGCCAGATTGTCCTGAACCTGGTCGGCAATGCCATCAAGTTTACGCAGACCGGCGAGGTCTCGGTTGCGCTCGCGCTCATGGCGCAGGAGGCCGGCAGCGTGAGGCTCAAATGTTCCATTCGCGACACCGGCGTCGGCATTTCCGACACCGCACGCGCGCGACTTTTTCAGGCATTCTCCCAGGCCGACGGTTCCACCACCAGACAGTTCGGCGGCACCGGACTCGGTCTGGCGATCGTCAAACAATTGGCACACTTAATGGGGGGCGAGGCGGGAGTCGACAGCGTACCCGGACAAGGTTCGACCTTCTGGTTCACCGTAGCGCTGGGAACCGCCGCGGAAACCGGCGCCGCATCGGCCGCGACACCGTCTACGTTGGCCGGCATGCCTGTCCTCATCGTGGACGACAATCCGACGAATCGGCAGATTCTCGAAGCCCATTTGACCGGCTGGGGCGCCATTGTGCGCTCAGCGGCGTCGGCCCGTGAGGCCTTGCTCATCCTTGACGAACAGAAGGCCTCCCATCCTACGGTGCGGCTGGCGGTACTGGACATCCATATGCCGGACATGGACGGCATCGATCTCGCCCGGGCCATCAGGAACCCCGCGGGACCGCATGACCTGCTGTTGGTGGCATTGAGCTCCGTCGGACAACCGGAACAGGATCCCCGCCTTACCCCCGCGCTGTTCGATGCCTGGTTGAGGAAGCCGGTCCACCAATCGTTACTCAAGGACTGCCTGACACGCCTCTGCCGGAAAGCGCCGGAGGATGAGGCTCCGGCAATGATCCAACCCCAGGATCAGACGCACACGTTTGTCGGCCATGTCCTGCTGGCGGAAGACAATCCTGTGAATCGCGAGGTGGCCTGCACCATGCTGGAACTCCTCGGCTGCACCACCGCCGTCGCGGAAAACGGCAAGGAAGCGGTGGCCGCCGTCGAGAACGGTTCGTTTGATCTGGTCCTCATGGATTGTCATATGCCGGAGATGGACGGCCTGACCGCCACACGAATGATCCGTACCCATGAAGGACGACGAGAGCGCCCCCGCCATACCACCATCGTCGCCCTGACAGCCAATGCACTGGAGGGCGACCGCCAACGATGTCTCGCCGCCGGCATGGACGATTACCTGGCGAAGCCATTTACTATGGCACAGCTCAACACCATACTGGCACAGTGGCTCTCAACGCCGCCGGCCGCCAGTACGCCTCTTGCTGCGCAAGCGACCACCCCGACCACTTTGACCAAGCTACTGCTCGAACCACCGCCACCTGGCGTCGTCGAGATGGACAAAACTGCCTGGGATGCGATACGGGCACTCCAACGCCCGGGGCGTCCCGATATTCTGGCGAAAGTACTGTCGGCCTATCTTGAGGATTCCCGGGTGCTAGTGGAGGACATTCGTACCGCAGTGAATACCCAAGACCCCGACGCGCTCGCTAAGGCGGCGCATCGATTAAAGTCCAGCAGCGCGCAACTCGGCGCTTTGGCCACGGTGGCCCACTGCAAAGAATTGGAACACCTGGGGCGCCTCGGGCGCTTCGACGGTGCGCCCGGCCTACTCGCACAACTCACGGACGCCCATCAGGCCGCCTGCGCCGCAATGACCAGCGAGCTCTTACAGCGCACGGCCGCCTGATTCGTTGCTCGCAGATCCGTTCGTGACTTGCGAACCAGACCGGTCCGCGCTAGTCTGGGCGCACCCATGGCTACCTACGCAATCGGCGATGTGCAAGGCTGCTTCAAATCTCTCACGCAGCTCACGAAGACCATTCAATTCGACCCGAAGCAGGATCGGCTCTGGTTTGTCGGCGACCTCGTCAACCGGGGACCCGATTCGCTCCACGTCCTCCGTTACATCCGGAACCTCGGGTCCGCCGCCGTCACCGTCCTGGGCAATCACGACCTCTTCCTGCTCGCGGTCGCAGCCGAGACTACGCCTGTCCGCCCGCGTGATACCCTGACCCAGATCTTAGACGCACCGGATGGCGATGAACTGATGGGATGGCTGCGCCAACAACCGCTGCTGTATCGCAAAGACTCCTTCCTGCTGGTGCATGCGGGACTGTTGCCGGACTGGACGATCGAACAGGCGGAGGCTCTGGCTCTCGAGGCCCAAACGGCACTCAGGGGCGATCAATTCATTGCGACCTTACGCGCGCTCCATCCCAGCGGCCATTTGCAATGGAGTAGCGACCTCACCGGTCTCACCCGCCTGGCCGCCATCATCAAGGTGCTCACTCGCCTGAGGACCTGTTCCGCCGATGGGGTGATGGAATCATCCTTTTCCGGGCCGCCTGATCTGACACCGGAAGGCTTCCTCCCCTGGTTCGACATTCCCGGTAGACGCAGTGCGACATCAACCGTAGTCTTCGGGCACTGGGCGGCCATGGGCCTGAAGATCGCCCCGAATCTGCTGGCCTTGGACAGCGGCTGCGTATACGGACGCCACTTGACCGCTGTGCGGCTGGAGGACCGGAAGGTCTTCCAAGTGCGTTGCGAGGAGACACGTGGAGGTAAATGAGCCTCTGCTGACGGTCGATTGGCCCCGCTACATTAGCAGGGCGCTTCCTACCTACCGATTCCTCCCGGGCCTGACTCCGCATCCACGCCGCGATCCACTGGGGCATTCCTTCGCAGAGCCGGAGCCGCGCCCGCGCCCGTTTGAACAGCACCAATGGTCGAGATCAGAAGACTATTTGTATGCGGTCGATCTCTATAACTTTTTCTATTGGTGGGAAGCGCACGAAGTGTTCGAGGGGTTGTGGCACGCGTGCGGACGCAAGACTCAGGCGGGCAACTTCTTCCAAGCCCTCATTCAGTTCGCCGCCGCCCATCTCAAACGCGCGCTCGGCAATGAGGCAGCCGTGCGCAAGCTTGCCCATAGCGGGCTCCTGCGCCTGCAGAACAGTCCCGCCTCCTACATGGGGCTTGATACCGTCACATTCGCCCATGACATCACATCGTGGATGGGCGACAACAGCCGGCCAGGCGTGCGTATTCGTTTGGAAAGCTGTGGCAACGGGCCATCAGTGAACAAGGCCCCCCTGAGCAATCCATCGCTCCCGGTAGGGTCAGGAACATCTTAGCTGGTTCAAGCAGGTTTGCGACAATTCCGAGGTGAGAAGTAACCAGCACCGTCGCTGCCGAGTACGTTAAGGGTTGATTCGAGCCGAGATCGCAGTTGGGGACCGGCAACCGGCTAGCCTGCAATATTCATGACGGTTCGTCGCGAAATCGCCGAGTCACGTTGCGAGACCGGCGTGCGGAGCGGGGAGGACCCAAGGCGTACTCGTGCAGGACGTCGAGGGGCCGAGGGGCGAGCCCGCCGGCCGAGGGCTCGTCGCAGCAGTGAATCGGCGATTGCAGGAGAAGTGCTCACGAATAATGCGGGCTAGTGATAACTTTCGGAGTCGGACGGGAAGGTGCCCTGCTCAACCTCATCCTTGTACCGGCGGAGAGCCTGCAGTGCGTCTACCTTGAGATGAGCATAGGGTTTGACGAACTTCGGCACAAACTCATCGAATAGACCCAGCAGGTCGTACAGCACCAGCACCTGACCGTCGCAATGCGGGCCGGCCCCGATGCCGATCGTCGGAATCGTGAGTGCCTCCGTCACGCTCTTCGCCAACCCCGCGGGAATCGCTTCCAGCACGATCCCCAAAACCCCGGCGGCTTCCAACGCCTGGGCGTCTTCGAGTAATTGCTGCGCCCGGTCCTTGCCCTTCCCTTGAACCTTATACCCACCGTATTGATGGACGGATTGCGGCGTCATACCGAGGTGCCCCATTACCGGGACACCAATTTTCACGATCGCCGACACACGGTCCGCAACCGCAGCTCCCCCTTCCAGCTTCACGGCATGGGCTCCGGCCTGAATGAACCGGCCGGCGTTTCGAAGCGCCTCCTCCTGGCTGACCTGGTAAGACAGAAAGGGCATATCGCCGATGACCAACGACCGCTGAGCGGCTCCGGCTACGAGCTTCGTGTGGTACAGCATCTCCTCCATCGTGACGGAGAGGGTATTCGACTTGCCCTGTACCACCACCCCCAGGGAATCGCCCACCAGGATCACGTCAATCCCGGCCTGCTCGACCATGCGCGCAAACAACGCGTCGTACGCGGTGACAACCGCGATCTTCCGCCTGTCGCGCTTGCACTTCTGCAAGTCGGGAACGGTCATTACCCCAGCTCTGCTTTCGTGAGAATTTCCGGCAGCCGTTCCGTCGACTTGATCGCCATGATGTGCACTCCGTCGCAGTACGGCCGCACAGCTTTGATGGTGCGCACGGCAATCTCGACACCGACATCGAGTGCCCGCTTGTCCCCCGCCGCGCGCATTTCGTCGATCATGTCCTGCGGCACACAGACGCCGGGAATGTTGGCGTTCATGAATTCTGCCATCTTCGCGCTACGGAGCAACAGAATTCCGGCCAGCACCTTGACCTTGAATGGACGCACCGCCTCCATGAATTTCTTGAACTGCTCCGGCTGATAAATCGCCTGGGTTTGAAAGAACTCCGCGCCCGCCCGCACTTTGACCTCGAACTTGACCAACATCGGGCCGAGCGGATCGGCTTCGGGAGTCACGGCCCCGCCGATCGTAAAGGCGGTGGACCCGTCGAGCTTATTGCCCGCATAGTCCTTCCCGTTATTCAATCCCGTCACCAGCTGCATGACCTGAACAGAATCCAGGTCGTACACCGGCTTCGCTTCTTTATGGTCGCCTACGGTGGGATAGTCCCCGGTCAGACAGAGGATGTTCCGGATGCCCAGGATGTGGGCCCCCATGAGATCGGATTGCATCGCGATACGATTGCGGTCCCGACAGGTCAGCTGCATCACCGGGTCATGCCCCAACTCATACAACACACGGCAGACCGGCAAGGACCCGGCACGCACGATCGCGGCCGTGTTGTCGGTGACGTTCACTCCATGCACACGTCCGACGAGCGCCTTGGCACTCTCGACCACATGGGTCAGGTTCGTGCCCTTCGGCGGGTTATATTCCACCGTCACGGCGAACTGCCCCTGCGCCAATACTTCTCGTAACCGCCTTGGCTCCCGACTCATCAGTCTCTCCTCACTTTGTCCCTCTCCCCGACCGCCCTGAAATGGCGGGCGGTTCGCCTGCTCATCAGTGCGCGCGTCCAACGAGGGGCTTCCGAGGCCGCGCGGTGCGCGAGCGCGATGAGTAGGCGGATGGTCCGCCTATTTCATCCCTGCCATTCTCTTAGCAGATTCAACCGTATTGTCGAGCAACATCGCAATCGTCATCGGCCCGACTCCGCCGGGAACCGGGCTGATCCACCCGGCCTTCTGGCTGACCGACTCGAAATCGACATCGCCCACCACCTTGCCGTCAGGCAGGCGGTTGGTACCCACATCGATCACCACCGCACCTTCGCGCACCATATCGGCCGTCACAAATTTGGCTTTTCCGATCGCCACCAGCAGCAATTCCGCCTCCCGGCAGACCGCCGGCAGGTCTTTGGTCTTGGAATGGCAGATCGTGACGGTGGCATTACGGTGGAGCAACATGAGGGCGAGGGGTTTGCCCACGATGTTACTGCGGCCGAGCACAACCGCCCGTTTGCCCTCGATCGACACACCGGTCGACTCGATCATCTTAATGACCCCCTTCGGCGTACAGGCCTCAAAAATGGGGCTTCCCTCGACGAGCCGGCCGAAATTATACGGGTGGAACCCGTCGGCATCCTTTTGAGCGGACACCGCGTCCAGAACAACCTTGCTGTCGATATGTTTGGGCAGCGGCAACTGCACCAGAATGCCGTGGATCTTCGGATCGGCATTCTTCTGGGCGATCAGGGACAACAGATCGGCCTGAGTGGTACTGGCGGGCAACTTCGAATCGTCGATATAGATTCCCGCTGCATCGCAGGCTTTCTGTTTACTTTTCACATAGAGATGCGAGGCAGGATCGTCACCCACCAAGATCGTGGCCAACCCCGGCTTCATCCCTGTTTTAGCGAGTACCGCCGCGGATTCTTTGACGAGTCCTTCACGAACCTGTTGCGCCAACGCCTTCCCATCGATAATTCGAGCTGCCACGATATCCTCCCTGGCCTGAATAGAAGCAAAAAGTGTCGGCACCATAGCAGGCAATTTTTCAACAAGTCAACGCTGGCAGCTCCGCGCAGACCACCGACAACGCCCCGTTAGGAATCGATATTCCAACGCTCCGCTTCTGTCGCAGCCACTCCGCAATCAGGCGCTCCTCCTTGCACCGACCTACGGCTTCCTTGACAGTCTCTGAGGCCCTTGGCTACGATGCATCTACAGAATCCTCTGTGCGATACCTTCGTTAATGATTCCCAAGACCATCCGCCACATTGGGGTATTCCGGCCACAGCGCCGCCGCAGGCTTGGCTTGGCTCTCGCCCTGGCCATTGGAGTCCTACTCCATAGCCCGTGGGCCTGGGCTCTTCAAGTGAGCGGACTGGAGTCTCCGCATAGTTTTCTGGCCGACCCGGCGACGAGATCCTATTTTATTTCCAACATCAACGGGGAAGCCGATGCTCGGGATAACAATGGATTCATTACCAAGCTAAGCGACGACGGCCGGATCACCGCCTTCAAGTTCATTGAAGGCGGCCGCGGAAACGTCACGCTCCATGCCCCCAAGGGCATGGTGGTCGTGGATGACGTCCTCTATGTCACCGATCTGGATACCCTGCGCGCCTTCGACAAAACGACGGGTACACCTCTCGCCACTCTGGCGCTTCCACGCCCCGCAGCCGGCGGCGCCATCCAGTCCCTCATCGATGTGGCCTCCGATGGCCAAGGCCATCTCTACCTGGCCGACCAGGGCGGCAACGCGATCTACCGAGTGGATCTAGCGCCGACATTGACGTTGTCGTTGTATGTCTCCGGCGCACACCTGGCCGGTCCCTCCGGAGTCGCCGTGCATCCCAAGACCGGACATGTGGTGGTGGTGAGTTATGATTCCGGAAAGATTTTCGACATCACCCCGGAAGGTGCGCTCACAGAACTGGCATCGAACGGATTTTTTACCGCCCGATTCCAGAATCTCAGCGGCGTGGATTTCGACCGGTGGGGCAGCATGTATGTCTCGGATGGGACGAAGGGCAAGATCTGGCGCATGCTCCCGAATGGAAAGTTTCAAGTGATCGCGGAGTACCTGCCGGGCCCATCCGATGTGGGAATCGACCGAGTCAACCACCTGATTCTCGTCCCCTACCAAGACTCCAATGCCGCCGAGGTCAACGGCCTCGAATCGCCGACGGCTGCTTCGGGTGATCGGGCCAAACGCACACTCGCGGACTACGGATTCGTCGAACCCAAGAAATCCGACAAGGAAGGATCTCCTCGCAAATGAGCCGATGTGTCTACTGCAACCAACGCAAGGGCAAACGTTCCTGTCCTGCCCTCACCGGTCTGATCTGCAGCCAATGCTGCGGGGAACATCGACTGACGAGAATCTCCTGCCCTCCTGACTGCGACTATCTCGATGCCGGGAGCGACTATCAGCAGAAGCGGCTGGGCGAGCAGTTTGCCCCGGTCCGGCGGGAACTCTACCGGCAACTGAGCGTGGCGGGAGGCGAAAAGGCGGCCGCGCTGTTCAACCTCATCGAAGTCGTCACCTTCGGCTATTTCCACGACCGGCGCGACGGACAGGATGCCGAGGTCTTTGCCGCCATCCAGGCCCTTCGCCGGACCTTGAGTCCCCTCCATGTACCGTCGGCCCCGATGCCGGTGTTTGCGGAACGGCTCAAGAAGGAATACGACACGT
>CABVRO010000103.1 GCA_902500715.1 uncultured Nitrospira sp.
GAAATTGTCAGGGGCATTGCTCGGTGGAAAGACCGACACCGCAATTTGCTCAAACAACCACCCAATCGCTTTCACCGGTCTGCCGGCGGTCACGCGGGCAGCCCATGGTAGGGGGACTGGGGGTGTCGGCAGACTCCCCCGGTGTATCTGCACATGCTTACCATCAAAGAGCTCTCGGCTTGGCTCAATATCAAGCCGTCCACACTCTACCTCTGGGTCTCACAGAACAAGATTCCTTGCCGTCGCATTCACGGTCTCGTCCGCTTTGAACCTGAGGCCATCCAGGCGTGGCTCAATGGCTTTTCTTCCACCTCTCGTCACAGTCCTCCTCGTCTGCTCCGGCATCACCCCGACGACGTAGACCACCTGATTGTGCAGGCCAAACGTGCCATCTATACTCCTCGCCACGGGGAAACCAGACCAACAGCGAGCCCTCTTGGAAAGGAGAGTAACGATGGGGCTCGTTAAGCGAGGGAATGTGTGGTGGATGAATATGGTGTTTCAGGGGCAGCGCATTCGCCGGTCGACGGGGTCATCGAATCGAGCCTTGGCTGACGCCATCATGGCGAAGGTGAAGGTGCAATTGATCGAGGGGCAGTATTTCGATCGGGCTGAAGAAAAATCCCGAACCTTCAAGGAATTGATGGATCGCTTCGAGCGAGAGCACCTCGTGAAATTGGCCAGCCGACAAACCGGGCATGCCTTCGTCAAGCGCTTCCGTGCCTTCTTCGGAGAGCGGACGCTCGGCGAGATTACCCCCAAGCTGATCGTGGAGTATAAAAGTCGGCGGTATGCTGCCGGCGTGAAACCTGCCTCGATCAATCGAGAGCTCACCTGTTTGAGGAAGGCCTTCAACCTGGCGAAGCGGGAATGGGAATGGTGCCGAGACAATCCGGTCAGCCGCGTGTCTCTCGAAAAGGGAGTGACGAAACGAGACCGGTGGCTGATGGAAGACGAGGAAGCGCGATTGCTCGATGCCTGTCCGTCGTGGTTGCGCGAGCTCGTGGTGTTCGCACTCCATAGCGGGATGCGGTTGGGCGAGATCCTGTCACTGACCTGGACCGGCGTGGATCTGTTCCGAAGAACGGCAACCGTGTTTGAGTCGAAAAACGGGGAACGGCGGACCGTGCCATTGAATCACACCCTGATGGCGCTTCTGACTGAGAAGGCCAAGGTGCGGCACATCAAAACCGCACTGGTCTTTCCAAGTCTCGCCGGTACACGGTTAGATCCCAACCATCTGCGACGGGCGTTACGGCCTGCGATGGCAAAGGCGGGCATTGTGAACTGCCATTTCCATGACCTCCGCCACACCTTTGCGACACGGCTGGTCCAAGCGGGAGTCGATCTCTACAAGGTGCAACGGCTACTCGGGCACAAGTCGCCGATGATGACGCAACGGTATGCGCATCATTACCCGGAAAGCCTGCGAGATGGAGTGGAGATTTTGGATCGACGGTCACACCGTGACACAAAAATGACCACAGTGCTGCGTGTGTCGGAGGGTGCGGTCTTGGAAGTCGTTGAAAAATTGGTGGGCGATACAGGTATCGAACCTGTGGCCTCTTCCGTGTGAAGGAAGCGCTCTCCCCCTGAGCTAATCGCCCACGCGGCCAGAGTCTAGCACGGTCTGGCAAAAGGGAGCAACAAACTCAGAAGGCCTTTTCCGGCAGGCCTGCCGATTGGTCTGCTTCCCGTTTCTTGACATCGAGAAAAGGCGATTCTTACAATGGGCCTCCTTCCATTTTTTCAAAGGTTTCCCATTCATGCGTGAAGACATCGTGATCATCGGGGGTGGTCTGGCCGGCACAGAAGCTGCCTGGCAGGCAGCGAATCGTGGCGCCAAGGTGACGCTCTACGAAATGCGTCCCAAAGAGATGACCAAAGCACATAAAACAGGCGATCTGGCAGAGCTGGTGTGTTCGAACTCCCTTGGATCCGCTGATTCGCTCAATGCGCCCGGCATTCTGAAGACGGAGATGCGTCGCCTGAACTCGCTGGTGATTCGTGCGGCGGAGGAGGCGCGTGTGCCTGCCGGCTCGGCATTAGCGGTCGATCGCGAGCAATTCGCCTGCCGGATTACCCAGGAGTTGGAGGGGCATCCGAACATCCGGATCATGCGTGAGGAAGTCACGGAGATCCCGCAGGACGCCGTCTGCATCATTGCGACCGGTCCGCTCACGTCGGAAAAGTTATCAAAGGCTATCGGTGAATTAACCCATGAGCGGCACCTCTACTTTTTTGATGCGATCTCGCCCATTATCGATGCCGAATCCATCAATATGGATATCGTGTACCGGGCGTCGAGATACGGGAAAGGCGGAGCGGATTATCTGAATTGCCCGCTCGATGAAGCGGCCTACAACGCCCTGTACGATGCGATTATGGCGGCTGAAAAGGTGCAGCCAAAAGAGTTCGAGAAAGTTCCGTATTTCGAAAGCTGCATTCCCATCGAGGTCATGGCGGAACGGGGCCGACAGACCATGCAGTTCGGGCCGCTCAAGCCCGTTGGATTGGAAGATCCGAAAACCGGAAAGCGCCCTTATGCGGTGGTACAGCTTCGTACCGAGAATGTGCACGGGACTTGTTACAACATGGTCGGGTTTCAGACCAAACTGACGTATCCGGAGCAGCGACGGGTGTTTCGTCTTATTCCCGGGCTCGAGAACGCCGAATTTTTACGACTGGGCAGTCTCCATCGCAACACCTTTATCAACTCGCCGCAACTGCTGCGTGATACGCTTCAGCTCAAGTCCCGTGGCACGGTATTCTTTGCCGGACAATTGGTCGGGGTCGAAGGGTACACCGAGTCGGCCGCGATGGGAGGGATTGCCGGCATCAATGCGGCGCGAGGCCTGGCGGGCCAGTCGTTGGTGACTCCGCCGCCGAACAGCGCCCACGGCTGTTTGATTGCGCATATTACCAAGAGCGATCCGGCCCATTTTCAGCCGATGAATACGAACTTCGGGCTGTTCCCGCCCCTCACCGTCAAGACGCGCGACAAAGATCAGAAGCGGCGTCTCATCCAGCAACGAGCCGTTGAGGATTTTGACGCATGGATCGCGCAATCCGGACTTTCCTAGACGTCCTTTCTGTCCAGCAGAGCGCGTCCCTCCAAACTATTCGTGCCTATGCGTCCGACCTGGCTCAGTTCCACGCCTTCGCGCTGGGGGTGCTGAAGCCGGGCGGGCCGCTGGCTCCTCACGCGGTGACACCGGCTCTGATTCGCGAATTTCTCGCCGCCCGTGATCGCAAGGGGGAAAAGAAGACCTCGTTGGCGAGAAAGCTGGCCTGTCTGCGCAGTTTCTTCCGGTATCTGGTGCGCATCGGGCAGTTGGAGGTGAACCCCGCAGAGGATGTGCGGGCTCCGAAACTCTCCAAATACCTTCCCCAGGTCCTCACGAAAGACGATGCCGGCGCGTTGATGGAGTTCCCCGGTGGAACGGAGCGGGAAGGGTTACGGGATCGCGCGATCCTCGAGACGTTGTATTCCACGGGGGCTCGCGTCAGTGAGTTGGTCGGTATGAATTACGACGATATCAGCCGGTCCGAAGGGCTGGTGCGCGTGCGCGGGAAGGGGGGGAAAGAACGCGTGATTCCGTTGGGCAGCCTTGCTCTGGAGGCGATCGATGCCTACCACGCGCAGCTCTCGATGGTGGCGGAATCGTCCTCAGGGCGATCGTCGGACACCGTGGCCGTCTTTAGAAACCGCCGCGGAGGACGATTGACCACGAGGACGATTGCGCGCATTGTGGCCAAGTATTCGCGGCAACTGACAGGAGGCGCGGTCCATCCCCACACCTTGCGCCATTCGTTTGCCACCCATTTGCTGGATGAAGGTGCCGATCTGCGCGCCATTCAGGAAATGCTGGGACATGCCTCGCTCAGTACGACACAAAAATATACCCATCTTGCGACGGACCAACTACTCGCGTTATACGATCGCACTCACCCTCGTGCCGTGAGTGCCCCGGAGGCGAGTGAGTCCACCAAGCAGAAGGGGTCGCGATGATGATTCGATCCACCACGGTGTTGTGTGTGAGACGAGGCAGCCAGGTGACGATGGGCTGTGATGGACAGGTCACGGTCGGCACCACCGTTATGAAGCACAATGCCAGGAAGATGCGCCGTATGCACAGCGATACGGTGCTGGCGGGGTTCGCCGGCGCCACGGCCGATGCCTTCACCCTGTTTGAAAAGTTTGAGGCCAAATTGGCCGAGTATCGCGGAAATCTCACTAGAGCCGCCGTGGAACTGGCGAAGGACTGGCGGACCGATCGCGTGTTACGGCGCTTGGAGGCGCTGCTGGCCGTTGCCGATCTCGATCACTCCTTCATCATATCCGGGACCGGAGATGTCGTTGAGCCGGAAGACGGCATCCTGGCGATCGGATCGGGAGGGCCCTATGCACTGGCCGCCGCTCGCGCATTACTGGGGCATTCCGAACTCGTTGCCGAACAGGTCGTGCGGGAATCCCTGATGATTGCCGGCGGGATCGACATTTATACCAACCAACAGATTGTGATCGAATCGCTCTCGCGTTAGGATCTGCCTGCCATGACGACCGAATCGACGTCCCGTCCTCTCAATGTGAATAGTCTGACGCCCCGGCAGATCGTCGAAGCGCTGGACCGCTATGTGATCGGCCAGCACGATGCCAAGCGCATGGTCGCGATTGCGCTTCGTAACCGCTGGCGCCGTCAGCAGCTGGCTCCGGAGCTGCGCGATGAGGTCATGCCGAAAAATATCATTATGATCGGGCCGACCGGCGTGGGGAAAACCGAAATTGCCAGGCGTCTGGCGAAACTAGCCGAAGCGCCCTTCATCAAGGTGGAGGCCTCGAAGTTTACGGAAGTCGGGTATGTCGGCCGGGATGTCGAATCCATCATTCGTGATCTCACCGAGCTGGCGATCAGTTTGGTGAAGACTAAACACTTGGAAGAGGTGCAGGGGAAGGCGTCGCGCCATGGAGAAGAGCGGCTGCTCGATCTTCTGTTGCCTGGTGCGCCGTCCCGTCAGACTTCTCCTGGATTTGAACCTTCCGGAGCACGTGCCGATGTTTCGGAGCCCATCGAATCGCCGGATGCCACGCGATCCAAGCTTCGCCTGCAACTGCGCGAGGGCAAACTCGATCAGCGATCTGTGGAAGTAGAGGTGAAAGAGAGGGCATTGCCGCTGGGGGTGATTTCTAATGCCGGCGGCATGGAGGACCTTGAAGGGAATCTCCGCGACATGCTGGGCGGTATGTTCCAGGGGAAGAAAAAGCAACGGATGATGAAAGTGCCGGATGCGCTCAAGCATCTGACCCAGGAAGAGGCGCAAAAGCTGATCGATATGGACGAAGTCGTTCGGGAGGCCATCACGAAGGTCGAGCAGACCGGCATTGTCTTTTTGGATGAGATCGACAAGATCGCCGGGCGTGAGCGCGCGATGGGACCGGATGTGTCCCGCGAAGGGGTGCAACGCGACTTACTGCCGATTGTGGAAGGTTCCACCGTCAGCACGAAACACGGGGCTGTGCAGACCGACCATATTCTCTTCATCGCCGCGGGCGCGTTTCATGTCGCCAAGCCGTCGGATTTGATTCCCGAACTGCAGGGCCGCTTTCCTATCCGCGTTGAGTTGGCACCGCTCACCAAGGACGACTTCGTGCGTATCCTGACCGAACCGCGGGGTGCGCTGGTGCGTCAGTATCAGGCGTTGATGGCGACGGAAGGCCTCACGGTCGAGTTTACGGATGACGGATTGGCGGAGATTGCGGCGACAGCCGTGCAGGTCAACGAACGGACGGAAAACATCGGCGCGCGGCGGCTCTTTACGATCATGGAGCGGTTGCTCGAACAGGTGTCGTTCGAAGGCTCCGAGATGAACGAAAAGGCCATTGTCGTGGATGCCGGGTATGTGCGGGAGCGCTTGCAGAACATTGTGAAGGATCAAGACTTGAGCCGCTATATTCTGTAGGCGGCAGGCTGGAGCGGGGGGGAAGCATGAACAAACTGATTAAGAAAGCGGACGTGCTGATCGAGGCCCTGCCCTACATCCGGACCTTCAAGGGCAAGACCGTCGTCATCAAATACGGGGGGCATGCCATGACCGATGCGCCCCTGAAAGAACGGTTTGCCCAGAATGTCGTGCTGCTGAAGTATGTCGGCCTGAATCCCGTGATCGTGCATGGCGGCGGTCCGCAAATCGATCAGATGCTGGATCGACTGGGAATGGTCGCGAAGTTTCGGCACGGGGTGCGAGTGACCGACGCGGCCACGATGGAAATTGTGGAGATGGTATTGGCCGGCCGGATCAATATGGAAATCGTCGATCTCTTGAATCGACACGGCGGACAGGCGGTCGGCCTCAGCGGCAAGGACGGCGGGTTGATGTTGACCAAGCCGCTGACGGCGAAGGCCTGGGCGGAAAGCATTGAAAAGGACCTCGATTCGGACGATTCGGATGCCGATTTCGGGTTTGTGGGCGATGTGAAATCGATCGATCCCACGCTGCTCTTGAAGCTCCAGGAAGACAATTACATTCCCGTCATCGCGCCGATCGGAACGGACCGGGAAGGCAATACGTATAACATCAACGCCGATCTCGTGGCGGGTGCGATTGCCGCCGCGTTGAAGGCGGAAAAGCTCGTGATGTTGACCGATGTGAAGGGCATCCGCGATGCCAACGGCCGCCACTTGCCGACGGTCTCCCGCAAAGACGTGCAGCGGATGGTCAAGCGCGGCACGATCAGCGAGGGCATGTTGCCCAAAGTTCACGCCTGTCTGGACGCATTGGCCGGAGGTGTGGGAAAGGCGCATATCATTGACGGTCGTACACCCCATGCCATTCTGTTGGAAATCTTCACTCACAAGGGGATCGGCACAGAGATCGTCGCGTAGTCGTTCTTGACGCGACGCCTTAACGTCCGCAGACGGGAGTCGTGGTGGAGGGCGTTCTGCGGTGCTGCCATAGTGCCGTGCCGGCCGGTCGTGTCCAGTCACGGCGAATCTCAGGCCTCCCACATTCTCGTTAATCAAGAGACAGGCGAGATAAGTTGACTCTCAATTGTATGCGCCCGGTGGCCGTTGGCGCCGGGAGAACGGCCACAGGTTTGGTCGGGATGGAGCAGCATGGCCCGTAAACTGATGAACGTGGGGACGGTCGCGCGGCGGGCGATGAAGGACATCTTCGCGCGCCTCGACTACGGGCGACTGGGTCCGATCTATTGCGACGAAGGCGGAGATGAATTCTGGGCGGCGAAGCGCGGGCTTTGTCAGCGGCTTGGTTTGAAGCTGGCGAAGGCGCTCCTGCCGAGGCTTCAGCCGGGCGGCACCAGTTTATATGTGGGCGCGGGGGTGGCGGAAATTCCGCTCCTTCTGATGGAGAGTCTTGATCTCAGGCGACAGGTCCTGGCCTGTAATCTACGCAAGCAGGAAGTGCAGGTGCTCAATCGCGCCTGTGTTGGGTTCCCGATCCGGTTCCGTCATCAGGACGCCGGGTCCGTGAAAGACCGGGTGGATCATCTCTGGCTCGTCAGCGTGCTGAACGATCCCGAGCGGTTTCCCGAGTTATCGGCCTTGTCCTACGGTCGTGCGAATCCGGTGACGTTCGATGCGCGAACATTTCTGCCTCAGCAGCGCACGGTTGCCACATTGGTGGATCGATGCTTGACTCGATTGGTCATTCCGGGATCGGTGACGACGACGGTGGAGGAAGCCGTCTGGGTTGCCGAGTGGTGCCATCGGCGGGGCGTTCGTTACCGGATCGACCAGCGCACGTATGCCTCACCGACGGTGGGTGATCCCATTTGTCTCATACGGCTCGGGTGAGAAGCGAACCGGCAGTGTTAGCAGGCTGCGCAAAAAGGCCGTCCAGCAAGGCCGCAGCAAGCGAAGAGGCGAATCGTACGCGCGCCGTACGGTGAGCCCCTGAGTGCCGCGAGAACGCCGCTGGGGGATTTTTTCCGCATCCTGCTAGACCCAGAATCCAGGGCGAGGCTTATCGGGACCAGAGAGGTACTGGCGGGAATAGCGGATGTAGTTTTGCGCCGACTCTCGGATCCAGGCGAGTTCCTGCTCGGTAACGGGGCGTTTCACCTTGGCCGGTGAGCCCAGGATGAGACTCTTGGGCGGAACGACAGTGCCTTCGGTGATCAAGGCTCCGGCGCCGACCACCGAGTCTTCCCCGACGACCGCTCCGTCCATGATAATGGCGCCCATTCCGACCAGCACGCGGTTCTGAACGGTGCAGCCATGCAGGACGACGTTGTGCCCGATGGTGACGTCGTCGCCGATGATGAGCGGATGCGTGTCGTGTGTGACGTGCAACATGCAGAGGTCTTGCACGTTCGTGCGGTGCCCGATGCGAATGTAGTTCACATCGCCGCGAATGACGGCATGAAACCACGCGCTGCACTCTTCGCCCATGACGACGTCGCCGATGACCACGGCGGTCTCTTCAATGAAGCAGGACTGGGGGATGGTCGGGGTGATGCCCTGAAATGTCCGGATCATGCGTTCAATTTAGGATAGCTGCAGACGGAATAGCAAGAGAGCTCGTTTGACAGAGTTTTCCGGCGTCTCGTAGACTGCCGGGTTATGGCCTCGTCATTGATTGCCCCATCACGCGCCAAACGCAACAAGCCAACGATCGGTTTTGTGAACCTCGGTTGTTCAAAGAACCAGGTGGACTCCGAAGTCATGCTCGGCACCTTGGTCGCCGGGGGCTTCCAACTCACGGGCGACGCGCGCGCCGCGGAAGTCGTCATTATCAATACCTGCGGCTTTATCGAAGAGGCCAAGCAGGAATCGATCAACAGCATCATTGAACATGGACGGTTGAAGAAGGCCGGATCCTGTCGCGTCCTGATCGCCGCCGGGTGTCTGGCGCAGCGGTATCAGGGCGAACTGTTGAAAGAATTGCCTGAGCTAGACGGCGTCGTGGGAACGGGCGAGTTCGGGCGCATTGCGGAGATCTGTCGCAGTTTGCTGGCGCCGAAAGCTCGTCAGCAGCGACTCTGGATTGGGCAACCACCCTATCTGTATGATGCCGAGACCCCGCGCATCCGTCTTGGGACTCCCCACAGCGCCTATCTGAAAATTGCCGAAGGCTGTAACCGGAACTGCGCGTTCTGTGCGATTCCCATCATGCGGGGCAAGCAGCGCAGCCGCCCGATTGAATCGATTGTGGCCGAGGCTGGACGGTTGGTTCAGGAAGGGGTGAAGGAACTCAACCTGATTTCCCAGGACACGATCAATTACGGAGTGGATCTCGGACTCAAACAGGGGCTCACGGCGCTGCTTCGCTCACTGGTGACGGTGAAGGATGTGCGCTGGATCCGGCCCTTCTATCTGTACCCGCAACAGGTGACGGATGAGTTGCTGGATCTCTATGCCGGAGAGGCGCGTATCACCAAGTACCTGGACATGCCGTTGCAACATATCAGCGACGGCATGCTGAAGCGGATGCACCGGTTGGGAGACCGCAAACACGTCACCAAGTTGGTCGAACGTATCCGCGCCAAGATTCCCGGCGTCTTTTTCAGGACGGCGTTTATCGTCGGGTTTCCCGGTGAGACCGATGCCATGTTCGAGGAGCTGAAGCAATTCATCCTCGATATGGAATTCGATCGGGTGGCGGTGTTTCTCTATTCCGATGAAGAAGGCACGTCGGCTGTCGATCTCGATCGGAAAGTCGATCAGACGGTGATGGAGGAACGGCGCAACGAGCTCCTGGCTCTGCAGGAATCCATTTCAGAAGCCAAGAATCGAGACTATCTGGGCCGCACGATGGAGGTCCTTGTGGATGGGATCTCTGAAGAATCGGACCGTTTGCTCGAATGCAGACACGAAGGGTTGGCGCCTGAGATCGACGGGGTGGTCTTCTGTGATCGTCATGCCGGGAAGCCGGGTGAGTTTGTCTCGGCCACCGTGACCGATGTGGCCGGCTACGACTTGATTGCCCAGTCGGCCGGTCGAGTCGATCATCCTGCTTCTTTTCCGGCCGTTCCTACGCTGCTCATGCCTAAGAAATCCGGGGCAGGCTACCGATAAGCCTGCGCTCATCCGTAGCCTGCCCCGCTCTACCGGCGCTCTTAGATCTTCGCGCTCAAATACAGGGACGCGCCTCTCCGATTGACCAGTACCAGCACCGTTTGCCCCTTCTTGAGGTCTGACGCCGCCCGATCGAAATCCTTCATCGAGGTGACCGGTTTGCGGTTGATCTCCCGGATCACGTCGCCCGGCATCAATCCGGCACGCTCCGCGTCGCTCTCCGGATCGACGGTCGTGACGACGACGCCGTGAATTTTTCCTTTGATCCCGAGTTCCTGAGCTGTCTCCTGATCCAACTCCTGCACGGCCAGTCCGGCCAGCGGCTGCTCCGACGGACCCGCTTCCGCCTTGGCGACCTGCGGGTTGTCCGGCAGTTCACCGATCGTGACGGTCAGGTCCTTTTCGCGACCATCCCGCATCACGGTGATCGTCGCCTTGCTGCCGACCGAGCTTCGTGTGACGGCGCGCTGAAGGGTGACGGCATCTTCGATCGGGGTTCCCTGAAAGGACAGGATCACGTCTCCCTGCTTCAGGCCGGCCTTGTCTGCAGGCCCCTCCTCCTTCACATCGGTGACGATGGCGCCATTGCTTCCTTTGACGTTGAATGACTTGGCCAACTCCTGATTCAGATCCTGTATCCCCACACCCAGATACCCGCGTACGACCTTGCCGGTTTTCACCAGACTCTCATAGATCGGTTTGCTCATGCCCGTGGGGACGGCGAAACCGACGCCCTGGTAGCCCCCGGTCTGAGAGAAGATCGCCGTGTTGATACCGATTAACTCCCCCTTGGTATTCACGAGCGCGCCACCGCTGTTGCCCGGATTGATCGCGGCATCCGTCTGGATGAAATCTTCGTACTGCGTGATGCCCATGTGTCCGCGGCCGAGGGCGCTGACAATGCCCAGGGTGACTGTGGAGTTCAAACCAAACGGGTTCCCGACAGCCAGGACATATTCTCCGACCTGGAGGCGGCTGGAGTCGCCCCAGGTGACGGTCGGAAGCTGGGTGCCGTCGATCTTGACCACAGCAATATCGCTCTTGGGGTCACGGCCCACGATGCGCCCCTTGAACTCCCGCTTGTCCGGAAGTGTCACGGTAACGGTCTTCGCTCCTGCGATCACGTGGTTGTTCGTCAATATGTAGCCGTCCGGGGTGACGATCACGCCCGACCCCTGCCCTCCACCGCGCCGTTCTCGTGGTTCCATCGGTGGTCCGAATCGCCGTGGACCGAACGGTGATCCGAAAAAGTCTTCCATTCGGCCGCGCGGGCGTGAGGAATCAGACACTTCCTCTGCGCCGCTTGTGGTGATGTTCACGACGGCCGGTGTAACGGTCTTGGCGACATCTGCGAATCCGGCTGCGGGCAGGGTCCCTGTCATCGTGGTCGGGCGCTCCTCTGCGGCCGGTGAGGGATTCGAGGCGTGTGAGGTGGTGAGCGGGAGATAACTCCATAACAAGGCCGCGCCCAGGGCGGCGATGCCGGCAATGGCACTGACGGACTGCGTAGGTCGTTTCATGGGGCTCCTCCTCAAGTCGGTGATCGGTGTGCGCGGGAAAGATCCCGCGGCAGACACTCTGCAAGGTAGCAACCGTGGATGAGAAACCAATTAGGGAGGGATTAAAAGTCGTTAAGCTGTCGGGGGAGCGAGGGGCAGCACAATGGTGAAGGTCGAGCCTTTGCCGACTTCGCTCTGGACTTCGATGTGCCCATGGTGCGCCTCGGCAATCCAGGCGCAGATGGCCAGGCCGAGTCCGGTCCCCTTTTTGGTGTGGGCGCGTGCGTCGTCGGTGCGGAAGAACCGGTCGAAAATTTGTTTGTGCGCGTCCTGGGGGATGCCGATCCCGTGGTCCCGCACTGAAAGTCGCGCGGTGCGGCCTTCCACCAGCAGGTCGATATCCACCGTGCCTTGCGGGTAGGAGTATTTCACGGCGTTGTCCACGATGTTCAGAATGAGTTCCCGCAGGCGGAGTTCGTCGCCACGGACGGTTGCCGGTTGAATGGTGCCCATGATCACGTCTACCCCACGCTCTTGACCGAGCAGGCAGGCTTGACGCTGGATATCTTCCACCAAGGCTTCCAGGCGGACCGGCTCACATTCTGTTTTGACCTGGCCCAGATCCGCCCGCGAGAGGAAGAGGAGTTCCTCGACGATGCGCGACATCCGGTCGATTTCTTCCAGGTTGCTTTCCAGGACGGCGATATAGTCTTCGACGGGACGGGGACGACGGAGAACCAACTCGCTTTCGCCCTTCATGACGGTCAGCGGGGTCCGGAGTTCATGCGAGGCATCGCTGCTGAATTGGCGGATTTGCGCGAAGGAGGTTTCCAGACGCGCGATCATGTTGTTAAACGTGTCGGTCAAGCGTCCGATTTCGTCCGTGGAACGTTCGGATGTCAGGCGCTGCGTGAGGTCGCCTGCGGCGATGCGTTGCGCGGCGACGGTAATGGAATCGACGGGCCGGAGGGCCCGTCCGGCCAGAAACCATCCTCCCACCAATGAGATCACCAGGGCGATCGGCGCCATCACCACCAGGACCAGCAAAAATCGGCGGAGCGTTTCCTCGACCCCTTCCAGCGTCGTGCCGACTTGCACGATATAGAGCAGGGAGCCGCGATAGATGATGGGAACGGAGACCAGGCGGAGAGGAGGTTCGTTGGGATACCTGGCCGATTCGAAGACGGTGC
>CABVRO010000104.1 GCA_902500715.1 uncultured Nitrospira sp.
TCGGCGTGCTGCTGATCTTTATCCTGATCGGCGGAATGCTGGGCGGGATTTTCGGCGAAATTCTGCGCGTGATGGCCCCGAACGGCGCGATTCAAAACATCTTTGCCAGTAATTTCTCTCCTGGAATCAACCCGCCGCTCACCGTCGATCTGGTGCTCCTCAAACTGACGTTCGGCTTCAGCATCAAGGTGAGCCTCCTCAGCGTGTTGGGGATGTTTCTCGGGGCTTATCTCTACAAACAGATGTAACAGAATTTCCGGCGCAGGCGGGACCACTAGCAGCCGCTATTGTGCTAATTCCAACGCCTTCAACCTCAACGTTCGAATCCGATTTCGTAACTCCGCCGCCCGCTCGAACTCCAATTTTTTGGCCGCCGCCTTCATCTCCACCTCGAGCCGGCGAATCAACTGCTCCGTGTCGCCCGTCGTTGCATACTCGCCCACTGACTCCGCCGCCAGTTCGAGTTGCCCTTCATTCCCGCCACCCGTTGCATAGTCCAGCAGGGGAATCTGCTTCTTGATGCTCTCGGGGGCAATGCCGTGGGCCTCGTTATAGGCTTCCTGGATATGACGCCGGCGCGCCGTCTCGTCCATGGCCCGCCGCATGGAATCGGTGATCGTATCACCGTAGAAAATCACGCGCCCCTCCAGATTTCTGGCGGCACGGCCCGCCGTCTGAATCAGCGACCGATGCGACCGGAGATAACCTTCCTTGTCCGCGTCCAGGATCGCAACCAAACTGACCTCAGGAAGATCGAGCCCCTCCCGTAACAGGTTGATCCCGACCAGCACATCAAACACCCCCCGCCGGAGATCGCGGATGATTTCCGCCCTCTCCAGCGTCTTGATGTCCGAATGGAGATAACGCACCTTCACGCCGAGATCGTGATAATACTCCGTGAGGTCTTCGGCCATACGCTTGGTGAGGGTCGTTACCAGCACTCGATTTCCCTTCGCCGCCTCCGCCCGCACTTCGGCGAGCAGATTGTCGACCTGCCCCTTCGCCGATCGCACATCAATCAAGGGGTCCATCAGTCCCGTCGGACGAATGATCTGCTCGATGACCTCTCCCTTGGCATGTTCCAGCTCATAGGGACCCGGCGTCGCGGAGACGTAGATCACTTGCTTCAGCATCCGCTCGAATTCGGCAAACTTCAGCGGACGATTGTCGACCGCGGACGGCAGCCGGAACCCGTAATCCACCAACGTCCGTTTGCGCGAAAAGTCGCCTTCGTACATGCCGCCGACCTGCGGCACCGTCGCATGCGACTCGTCGATGATCAACAGGAAGTCTTTGGGGAAATAATCCAACAGGGTCGGGGGAGGATCGCCCGGCGCGCGCCCGCTCAAATGGCGCGAATAGTTTTCAATCCCGTGGCAATACCCCATCGCACGAATCATTTCGAGATCGAACTTCGTGCGCTGCTCGATCCGTTGCGCTTCCAACAACTGGCCGTTCTTCTTGAAAGCCGCCACTCGGGCGTCCATTTCTTGTTCGATGCCCGTGATCGCCCGTTCATACCGGTCCGGCGCAATGAGATAGTGGGTATTCGGGTAGATAGCGGTTTTCGGCAGCTTGCCCAAGGATTTACCGGTCAGCGGATCGATCTCATGGATGGCGTCCACCACATCGCCGAACAGTTCGATCCGCACCGATTTCGCTTCCGACGAGGCCGGAAAAATCTCAATGACATCGCCGCGCGCGCGAAAGGTCCCGCGATGGAAATCCACGTCGTTGCGCGCATACTGAATGTCGACCAGCTTCGCGAGAATCTTTTCGCGCCGCGTCTCCATCCCCTCCTCCAGGTACACCAACATGTCGTGGTACACCTCCGGCGATCCGAGGCCGTAGATGCAGGAGACGGAGGACACGATCAGCACATCGTTGCGTTGCAACAACGACGTCGTCGCCGCATGACGCATCTGGTCGATCGCATCGTTGATCGAGGCATCCTTGGCAATATAGGTATCGCTCTGCGGGATGTAGGCTTCTGGCTGGTAATAATCGTAATAACTGATGAAGTACTCGACGGCATTGTGGGGAAAGAATTGTTTGAACTCCTGATAGAGCTGGCCGGCCAGAGTCTTGTTATGCACGAGGACGAGCGTCGGCTTCTGGACACGTTCGACGACATTGGCCATCGTGAATGTCTTGCCGGAGCCGGTAACCCCCAGTAACGCCTGATGCTGTTTCCCAGCCAGGATTCCGGATGTCAGCTTCTCGATGGCCTGCCCCTGATCCCCGCAGGGTTTGAATGGAGCTTCGAGTTTGAACGGAGGCATGTGAATAGATCAACCTTCTAGATCTGCATCCTGTCCGTGGTGGATACGGCGTAGCTATCGATCATCATACCATTCCGGACCGTGAGTGTCGGAAAACCTCCCTATGAGGGCAAGGCCGAGCGACAGTGAGGTGCGAGCAAAGTATCGCGCTACTTCCGCCAAAGTAAGGAACGCGTCAGGCATTCCTATGTCGCGGCATGGGTTAGCGGACACTCCCAGAGTTTCGTATAGACCGAGCCGGTGGGACGCAGTTCACTTTTCATGAGGACAATGGCTTCGACCGGCAACATACCGATCGTCACCGGCCGTTCCAACAACCCGTTCTGATCCAGCACCTGTCCGACCTGCCGCTCCCCTTCCTTGATCCGCGCGAGGGTCAAATGCGGACTGAACGGCCGCTCTTCCGGCGCGAAGTTCGCAGCCCGGCAACAAATCTCCACCGCACAATGGAGGGCTGCGAGCCGCTGCGCCTCACGACCCTGCTCCCAACTCGCTGATGGTCCCACCCACAGCACCCGTGGGGCCTGCGGGCGCGGAAACGAACCCAGTCGTTCGAGAGGAATAGGAATCGCCCGATGCGCTGACATGGACGATTCGATAGCTACCCGGAGCGGTTCGATCGATTCGACGGCTGTGTCGCCGAGAAATCTGAGAGTCAGGTGCATCGAATCCGGCCGCACCCAGCTGATCCTCACATGGCGATCAACCGTTCGTTCGAGTTGTCGCTTCATGTCCTGCTCAATGGCGGCGAGCGTCGCGCGCAATTCCTGTGGCAACTCAATGGCCAGGAATGCCCGGACCATTTAGCGTCCCTTCTTGATCAACCAGCGACGAAGCAGATCGAGCGCCGCCTGCGAGGACCGTTGCTTGATCACGGCACGGTCACCGCCGTGAAAACGAAACTCTTTCGTCATCGCCTCGCCCTGCGCGCCGTCGAGCCCCACATAGACCAGGCCCACCGGCTTACTCTCGGTCGCGCCACCGGGCCCGGCGATGCCGGTCACGCTCACACCGACGGAGGCGCCGCTCCGCTCACGAATGCCCCGAGCCATCGCGGCGGCGACGTCCGCGCTGACTGCCCCATGCCGTTCGATGACTCCCGACGGCACACCCAACATCTCGACCTTGGCACGATTGCTATAGGTGACAGCCACCCGGTCAACGTATGCCGATGAGCCCGGCACCTGCGTCAACCGATGGCCGATCAATCCACCGGTACAGGATTCGGCGACGGCGAGCGTCAACTTCTGCTCGTTGAGCAGCCGGCCGACCACCGATTCCATGGTGTCATCTTCTTCTCCATAAACGATGTCACCGAGTCGCGCCTTGGCTTCCTTCAACAACTGCTCGATGGTGACACCCCCCTGTGTCCCAGCCGGTCCAGTCAGTGACACCATGACTTCCATTGGAGAAGCATAGATGCCGAGTTGAATCGTACAACCTTTGGGAACAAGCCCGACCAGGGCCTGGTCCACGACTGATTCCGGCACACCGGACGTGTGGAGCACCCGCCGGATCATGGGCGACGCGCTGAGCCTCTTCTGTGTGCGCATCCACGCCTGCAACTGCGGCAACACGCCATCACGCACCATCGGTTCCATCTCACGCGGCACCCCGGGCAAGGCGGCGAGAAACGTACCCTTCCAGACAAGCGAAAACCCCGGCGCCGTTCCGACCAGATTGAAGAGAATCTCCGCACGGGCGGGAATCATGGCCTGGCGAAACTGCGTGGTGGTCGGGGTTCGCCCCCATTCGGCCAACCGTGCAATCATCCCCTCCAGAGCGGCCTTGCGCCGGTTCAAGCGGTGGCCCGTCGCTTTCGCCACGGCTTCCCGCGTGAGGTCGTCGATCGTCGGCCCCAGCCCACCGGTGAGAACCACCACGCGAGCGCGCCGTAACGCCGTCTTCAACACAGCTACCATGTCGGACAGGTCGTCGCCGACCGTGGTCTTATATCGAAGCTCAATTCCGCAAGCGGCGAGGCGATCGGCAATGAAGAGCGAATTCGTGTCGAGGCGGCCGCCGAGCAGCAACTCCGATCCGACGGCGATGGTTTCAGCCGTCCAGGTTGTGGTCTTACTCATGTGGAATACACCTTTGCGAAAGGCAGTGCCATGGAGAGGGACTGATATTATTCGATCCGCGAGAAGTCCAGTTCGAAGCTGACCTGGCCTCCGCTGGAGGGAAATACCGTGAGCGTCGTCTTCGCACGTGGGTCGAGTTCCGCGTAAGCGAATTGCGCGATCACCTTCGCACGGTAGGCAGGCTGCTGCGGCCACACCGTCGTACGATCGCCCCTGGCGTCAAATCGCACGGTGGAGGGCTTCACCGTCCGGCCGGCCTGCTCCAGCACAATGTAACTGTCGGCGGCAAAATTGACACGGTCCCCGTATAAGACCACATTGACCAGCACATGCTCGTTTGCCAGAACCTGAGCGATATCCTGGTCGGTCGGCGACAAGGCGCGCAACGCCAGGTGATTGGCCATCACCAGCAGACTTCCCAGCTTCGTCATGATGAAACCGCGCGGGGCAAGGTCTTCAGTCGCACCGAACCAGGTATGCAGCTGATCCGGAGAGACACCTTGGCCGGCAGCCAGTTTTCCATGCTCCAGCGTCGCCTGAATCTGTTCGGTCGTCGGCTGGACTTCGATGGCATAGGATGATCCGGCGATCCCCCACAAAAGGCTTCCCACGAGCCAGAATCCGACCGGCAATCTTTGAACATCGCGCATCGTACGCAGGCAGTATCAGATCGATTTAGGCCTGTCAATTCGAGCCCCGCGCACCCCGGACTCTGTTGACAGCCCCAGAGACGAAATGCTAAAGAGCTAACTCTTATTCTTTTACATTATCAAGAAGTTGCCTGGAGGGTTCGTCATGTCCAGCCCCGAACAAGCACCCCGCCGTCAATACGTCAATTTCACCTTCTATAAGATCGATCCCGCTTGGCGTCGGCTTCCTGAAGACGAACGCACACGCGGAAAGCAAGAGTTTCTCCGTGCCGTCGAAGAGTATCAGGGGAAAGTGCTCGTCATCGCGTACACCACGGTAGGCATTCGAGGTGACTGCGACCTGATGCTTTGGCGCATCAGCTACGAGCTTGAACTGTTCCAGGAAATGAGCACAAAGATCATGGCATCCGGACTGGGCAAGTATCTGTACAATCCCTATTCGTACCTCGCGATCACCAAACGCTCGATTTATGTCGACCACCACACGCATGAGAACCAGGAAAGCAAGCGGCTCACGGTCGTCCCAGGCAAAGCCAAGTACATTTTCGTCTATCCGTTCGTGAAAACCCGCGAATGGTTCCTCCTGACCAAGGCGGCGCGGCAGGGCATGATGGACGAGCACATTGAAGTCGGCCATCGCTTCCCCTCGGTCAAGCTCAACACCACCTATTCCTTCGGTCTCGACGATCAGGAATGGGTTGTGGCCTTCGAGAGCGACAAGCCGGAAGACTTCCTGGACCTCGTCATGGCACTCCGGGAAACCGAAGGCAGCCGATACACCTTGCGCGACACCCCGATTTTCACCTGCATCCGTAAGAGCCTGAAAGAAGCCTTGGACACCCTGGGCGGCTAACAACGGTTGAGCAGCAGTCTGTGGGCACGGCCTTCGGTCACTTGATCGAAGGCCGTGCCGTTTCCATCCACATGCGCAGGCAGCCCCCACATTCCTCATCCCTGTCCACTCAGGCCCCTCCTTCCGCGATCCCGGATCGTGCCGCAGCTATCTACTCAGCCCTACTTCCCGGACTTGGACAACTCATTCGCGGACGATATGCGACAGGACTCTTTTACAGCCTGGGCACCATTCTCCTGATCCTCCCGAGCCTGGCCATCGGGCGGGTCTCCGGTCGAGCCGCCGAAGTCTTTTTCTTTATGTTATTAGCCCTTCCCTGGTGGGCCCTTCAGAGCTATGACGCCGCTCTCGGGCCGTCCGAGAGCGGTTCGGACCTTGCCCGCAGCATCCGCACCGCCTGGGCGCAGGGACACGATATCCGGTTTCTCGGACTTCTCTTTTTGGTAAGTGCTGGGAACGACACTTTCTTGATCGCACGAAATCCCGATTACCTGCTGCCGTTTTTTTGTTCAAGACTGGACGGCTCAGCCGGGTTCGTCACCAAAGCACTATCACCGCTTCTCCATACGCTGGTCGGGTACGGCTTCTTGCGGATCAAGAAATGGTCCCTCCTGATCTATCTGGTCTATGCCGCCTACGGCACCACGAATGCCCTCGTCAATCTGGCCTGTTTTGGCCCCGGCCGGATCCGAAACACCCTCCTGATCGCCCTCATCGTCTTTACGAGTTACGTGATCGCGCGAAGAGGCGTATTCCGTCTCTGAGCACCCCCATACCGAGCCACCGACGCGTTTTGACACTCGGGCTGGGGCTGTGTTACCTGTAATAGTCATACCGTTCCACAACATCAGACGGAGCAGCCTCCATGGCCGAAAACAGCGCGGTCTATGCCATCCGCTTTCCTGACGGTTCCGTGACTCTGTATATCGACGAAGAATATGCCATCGACCGGGGCGTCGACCCTGCCAAGCTGGTGCGGGTCGAGATTCCTCGTGAGTTGTTTGCGAACGGCAGCATCCAGGAAATCCGTGAATATGTCGCGGTCTACCTTGAAAACAGCCATCAGGGCACGGCCTGAGCGAACCTTTTACGTCGCACGAGGGGCCACACTATGACCGCTTTGCTCACCCCAGAACTGATCGCCTCGACCATCGAGCAGGCCCCGATTCAGGGCCGCATCATGCTCAAGCTGCTGCTGTTACAGCATTTCGACATCACGGAGGAAGAGATCATCCACATCGCAGCTGATCGACCCGATCCGCGTTGCGTCGCCGGCTCGAAACCAATTCACCAGGTTGTGAAACAGGATGCGTTACGTGATGTGACCAGCCGCCGTGACGAGTATCGCCGCCGGGTCCGGTTGAGACGAGAACGGCTCTGGCTTCAGATGGAAGCCATGAAGCGCATGACGGCGCTCGCTGAGGGGTTGATTCGCGCCGGGTCGGACCTGCTGCTCACACAGCATAAGGTGGACGCCGCAGCCCTGACTGCCCTCAAACAGGAGGCCCGTGCGGCAGTCCCCAAGCCGGCAATCCGGCTTTTGAACCGTCGCTGGGATGAAGACGACATTTCAGCCGAAGCATACCAGGAAGCCCGGCTTGGCCTTGAAATCCAGACGCAGCTGCGTTTACTGGAAAAGTACCGGAAACGGTTCGAACTCTCGGAACGGGAATGGAAATCGCTGAATGCCGCCCCCTTGCAGGATCACGAAATCGGGCATATCTGGGGCATTCCGGCCGGAAGTCTCGCCGCGAGGAAGGTCAAACATCTCCACCAGTACCTTCAGGCCGTTCAAAATTCTCTCCAGCGGTCGTCGGCAAAGGACCTTCCGGCGACTGCGCCGCTTGACCTCTGGAAAGAAACCCTCGCCGTGCTGGGGGAACGACCGGTGGAGCGATCCATTGCGCAGTATGACGGGTTAGAGCGGACCGAAGATGCGCTCGTGGAGAAGCTTCGAACCTTCGCGTGGGGCACCCTGGGGGAGGATCTCGAAGGGAAATTCTGGCTGTCACTCGTTCATGGCGCCAGTTCGAATGCCGTCCATTCTGAGAATACCCGCTCGCTCTTCGGCCTGCAGCGCCTGATGGCGGTGCTGTCCGAAATCGATACCAGCCCGGACGCGCTCGAGCAGGAAATGTTGACCCGTACGACCCCGATCAGCAAGGAATCCTTGGCGCTGACCGATGACGCCGCTCAACCGGTCGTCGAAGAAGTCGGGCAGATGAAGCAACATGTGCTGACAAGCTTTATGGGTGAAGCGCACGAGGATCTAAGGCGGTAGTCGGGTACTCCGGTAGCACGCCGGCACCTGCTTACTACGTTGGTTGCACGTCATTCCAGTTGTTCAGAAAAGTTTTTTCATATCCTCCTTCTCAGGCCGGAGCGAATTTTGTATAATCCCATTACCATGCTGCAACGCAGAGACAGACGGTCTTTCCGGACCACCGCCATCGGTGGCCTGTGCCTGCTCAGTACGTTGACGATACTGGCCTGGGCATTGCCGGTCGGCATCCCGCACGCCGCAGCCTTAGTCGAAGTCACGGAACTTCTGGCCCATCCGGATCACTATGATCATCAAGTCGTCACCGTCAGCGGCCGGGTCAGCAGTTTTCAGCTTGCCACCAATCGCGACGGTCACCCGGCGTTCGGATTTCTGCTGCAAGACACCGCAGGAACGGTGAAAGTGGTGGGCCTTGGAAAAGCGGATGTGCGGGAAGGTGACTACGTGGTGGTGGAAGGGATATTCAGCCGCCTTCGTCAGGCCGGCCGCGCCATTGTGTATAACGAAATCAAGGCCACGTCGGTCCAGTCTATGGCCAGGATGAACCCGGACCTGGTCGGTTAAGTCTTTGTCTCTCTCCCTCGCATTCCCCCCGTGACCAGCTGGCGCTCACCACGCTGAATATCCACCACTCTCACATCGAACCGCAACGTCCTGCCGGCAAGCGGGTGATTGAGGTCGAGCACAATGACATTCGGCCTGATCTCGGCGACGTAGGGAAACACCACTCGGCCATCCGGAGCCGTCGTTTCCAACTTCGTCCCGAGCCGCTGCGCCTCCGTCGGGACACGATCTCGCTGCACTTCGAAAAATCCCTCGGGGTGAATCTCTCCATAGGCATCGGCCGGCTTAACGGTGATAACCTTGGCTGCCCCAAGCCCCATTCCATCAAGCCCGGCTTCCAATCCCTGCAAGATCTCATTCTGCCCGTGGGTATAACTCAGCGGCGCCTCACCAACGGTTGTTTCGATCACGCGATCATCGTCCAGGCGAATGGTGTATTCGACTGAAACGAGATCGCCCTTTGATACGTTCATCACTCAGCCCCCTTGACCGGCAGTCTTTCTGTTCGGGAAACGGACAGCAATGCGTTGGAGATGGTATTCAGACGTACCCTATCACGACGGGATCGTGGGGTCATGGGAATAGCGGGATGATGCTCAGGCCGGCGGGCGATCTGGATCTGCACACCGAGAGTAAGCGGTCCGGTGGGCCGTGAAACTAGCCGCGAACTGAAAGGGAACGGCACGAACGAGTCATTACCAGTGACGGAACGGACCTGAATCGAGATGGACAAACTTACCACGCGGATAATATCCCACCCCGCCGCAGCCGAGCCGTAGGGCCACCTCGCGCAAGGTCCGCAGCGGCACACCGGGAATTTGCACATCCACAGCCTGCCCCGACACATGGTAGCTGTGACGCGCCGCACGCGTGCCCATTCTGATGAGCTGCTCGTTATATTCGGGGGAGCGGTAACCGGACACGATATGCACTTCACGACGGCCGCCGACCCGCTTTTGAACAAAATTGATAAATTCGATGAGCTGCACGTCCATCGTAGTGGTTTCGTTCGTATGGTGGCAGCGCAGGAAATGATTGAGCGCGTTGAGCGCATCCCGATCGTACGCGCCGGCCTCGTCTCGGTACGTCACCGACAACCGTTCATCGGTATGGAGGTTGTACAAACTCACCCGGCCATCGGGTAACCGTGCCGCCCACGTCTCCGACGGCAAGGCCAGGCGAACCACAGCCAGCGCCATCCCGGCCGTCGCCGCGCGCAACCATCCGCGCCGGCTCAAGAGGGCTGGTGCCTCGGAACCCATCGATTGACTCTGACTCGAACCCATACGTACCATTTCGCGCCGTCAGCACGTCGCCGACAAGGCTGCGCCCATTGATTTCTCAACCTGACATGCGTGAAACAAACAATTCACGCAGACCATTGTCACAGGATGAGCCACAAGCCGAGATGAGGATCAGTGCCTCGGAGAACAGCAATATCGGCGGTGATCGGAGACTGTTGTATGTATCAAATACCTGTACGACGGTCAACCGTTTTACACACCTGTGCGCTCGCTCGACCCGCGAGAGGGACAGGGCTATATCGTCACGGCACATCACCCCTGGTCAACTTCACGATGCTGGCCCCTCATCAATGCTCCGACAGCGAGGCCCGCGAGAACGCCGCGAACGCACGCCGTGCATCAAGCGTCCGATCCATCCCGTACTGGCGCAGCCGTCGATACAACGTCGAACGACTGATGCCTAATTCCTGAGCGGCTCGACTCAAGTTACCCTGCGATAGCGTGAAGGCCTTTATGATCAGATCGGTCTCGATCCGCTGTTGATTCACCTTGAGAGAAATCGAGCTGCCGTCCGCTCGCGCCGCCTCGTGCGGGATATCCAGATCCGTAGGAGTCACGTGTGTGCCTTCCGCCATCACCACCGCACGACCGACCCTGTTCGACAATTCACGCACATTCCCCGGCCAGGCATAGGCACGCATCGCCTCCTGCGTGTCGCGAGTAAAACCTTCCAGATGCTTACCGTAATGCGCGGCCGCCTGACGCAGGAACGCCATGGCCATCAAGGACACATCCTCCCCGCGCTCCCGAAGCGGAGGCACATTGATATGGACAACCCCCAGCCGATAGTAGAGGTCCTCACGGAACGTTCCTTTTTCAATGGCCTCCTTCAGATTCACATTCGTAGCGGCGATGATTCGAACGTTCATTTCGATCGGCTGATGCCCGCCCACCCGCTCAAACGTGTGGTCCTGGAGAAACCGCAACAACTTGACCTGCAAGGCACTCGGGAGTTCGCCCACTTCGTCGAGGAAAAGCGTGCCCCCTTGGGCAAATTCAACCTTGCCTTTCTTTTGGCTCACCGCTCCCGTAAAGGCTCCACGCTCGTACCCGAAGAGCTCCGATTCCAGCAAACTTTCCGGAATCGCCCCGCAGTTGATGGGAACGAACGGTCCCTGCCGCCGTAACCCTCTTTCGTGGATCGCGCGCGCCGTCAGCTCCTTGCCTGTGCCGCTTTCACCGGTGATCAAGATCGGCGCATCGTTCGTGGAAACCTTTCGTATGGCATCGAAGATCCGGTGAATGCTGGCACTGGTGCCGAGCATCCCGCTGAATTCTTCAGGGCCTCCTCCAACCATGACGCCTCGGGCCTCCCGCTCCAGATCAGCCACTCGCGCAGCCCGCCGGATGAGTTGCGTCAGGAGGGTGACATCCAGCGGTTTAGACAACACATCGTACGCTCCGTACTGAATCGCGCGGACGGCGAGACGGCGCTCCGTCTGTTCCGTGCAGGCGATGACCTTTCCGACATGGCCGGTTTGTCGCACTTCCTGCAGAACCCGCACGCGGTCCTCGACAGCGGGATCGGAGGAGGATACCAAATCCAGCAGCATGACCAACGGGGCCTGTTCGTGAATCTGAACTACCGCCGTCCGATCCCATGCGGCCACGAACACCTCACACTCGCTCTCGATCGAGCTGCGCACGGCGGCAACGATTGCCTGATCATCGGTGAGAACAAATACCTTGGGTTTCGCCACGATTCGGCTCCTTTCAGCTGGTGAGACACTGGCACGATGGACAGCTGGCCCCATCGTCGCACTGTCTCTGCTAGGCGGTGTCTGAGCAAGTCAGGCGTGGAGGCGTACTACGAGAGCGGCGACGGCGGATCCAGAGAATCGCACATAAAGACATCGGCGCCGAACGCCTTGGTCAGATCAGGAGCCATCTCAACTCTGGCATCCGTTGATGGGTCCACCATCGCAATAATCGGCACTTGCGGGCAGGTCATTTTGAGTCTGGGAACGGTACTGTGCAGAGGCGTCGGTGCAGAGGACAATCTCACTACGATCACGTCCGGGCGAAGTTCCTTCAGGCTGCGCTCCAGGTGGTGGGCGGCCGACGTCATGGTGGCTTGATACCCGTGCAGGGCAAACCAATCGGCACACTTGTAACCCGTCGTGAGGTCTTCGTACACCACGGCGACGGTGGGCCGCTTCACGGTTCGCTGTCCGCTTCTACCAGTCGGCTGCTCCATCAGTTCACCCGCGTCTGGATCGGCTTAGGTTGTGGGTTGAACGTCTGCGAGTTGCGTTAGTCGGCGCTCCATCTGAGGGCCCCACCAGGTAACGTCTTGCAGCATCGCGGCTTCGACGGCGGTCAACCGGGTGAGAATGCCGGGCCAACCCGGACGAAAAGACCCGGTTCGGCGATCAATACCAGAACGCTCTGCCGATCCCAGTCCCTGTGCGGCCTCAAAGACCGCAAGCAATGTCGTCGTAGTGGAGATCCACGGCTTCTGCATGA
>CABVRO010000105.1 GCA_902500715.1 uncultured Nitrospira sp.
CAGAGCTATGGAGTGACTTGCGACAACTCCTCTGGTTTCAAGACGAGCCGGTGCATACAATGACGGCCGTAGTAGGCTACCAGCTCATGCATCTTGCCGCGTCACACGGGATTCGTGTCGTATTGAATGGGCAGGGTGCGGATGAGACCATTGGCGGCTATTCCAGTTATTTCCAAGACTATTGGGTGTCGCTTCTTCGAGAGGGACGCGTACGAAAAGCCTGGGAGTCTGTGGCAGCCTACACGGCGGCTCATGGTGGAAATTCGTGTCAACGTTTCACCGCGGCCGCAGCGCGCGGACTTTCATGGGAAATGTATAAGATCAACGCGTACCGGAGCTGGGCACAGGCGCGTCGACAAGCACGGCTCCGCCAGAATCCGTGGTTTTCAGAGGACCTCACCAGGCATTTTATCGATGAAGATGTTTCGCCGGTTGCTATGACGTTGTCGAATGCGTTGAAGCAGTCGGTGCGCTCTGCCCCGTTGCCCTTGTATCTACGCATTGAGGATCGCAACTCCATGGCCCATTCGGTCGAAGCACGCCTCCCCTTTCTAGATTATCGTTTGGTGTCGTTTGTCGCAGGACTGTCCGATGGCTGGAAAGTCCGTGGACCGTTGAATAAATATGTGCTCCGAGAAGCTATGAGAGGGCGGATCCCGGAGTCTGTGCGAGCGCGCGTGGACAAGATGGGGTTTCCTACTGCGAGTAAAAAATGGTTTGCGCATGATCTCTACGAGCCTCTCCGCGATATTCTGGGGAGTCGGGTTGTTCGCGAACGAGGCATTTATAACGCGGATGCCGTGATCAATGATTTGGAGCGTCACCGCAGAGGTGAAATAGATTTGGCCAACAGGCTATTCCACGTCGCGGAATTTGAGATCTTGTCGGATCTCGTGAGTCAAGACCCCGGTCTTGCTGTGTGATATATAGCCTGGAGCGGCTTCCCCTGCTGCACCCTGGTGGGTTCTCCAGTGTGTGCCGGCCACATCATTGATGTCACATCCACTCGTGCGTGATCAAGGTCGTGTGTAGCGGGCTGTCGAGCATGCATGGAATGCCTTGGGATGCCATGAAGTCGATGGTGAAACTGTGAAGCAAGTTCTGATCGTCGCCTACTATTTTCCGCCGGTTGCGGCGAGCGGGGCGATGCGTCCGCTTGGTTTTTGCCGCAACCTTCCGGCATTTGGGTGGCAGCCGAAAGTGCTCACGACAACGCCAGAGTGCGTCTATCCGGTACATCAGGTTGATCAGAAGCTCGGTGCGCGTGTGCCGGAGACTGTTCAGGTGATTCGTGTGCCTTATATCGACCGACTGCAGCAGATCTTGCAGTATCGCGAGGTGCTCCGGGGAATACTAAAAGGGAACGCGAATCAGGGTAGGGCCAGGAAGGACCTGAAAAGTGAGGCATCTGCTTCGTCACCTCAACCGGGAACAGGTCGCTCAACGGTGAAGGATTTTTCCCTGGATTGGGCATTCGCATTTCCTGACCGGCAATGTGGCTGGTTCTCGCAGGTCGTGAGACACTTTCAGCGTATCGGAGAAAAGGAAATGCCGGACGTTGTCTTTGCGACAGGTGGGCCGTGGACAAGTTTTTTGGTCGGCGCAACCCTTGCCAAGCAGTTCAATCGGCCACTGGTGCTGGATTATCGCGATCCATGGAACTGTAACCCGTATTATTCCTTTAGTTCCCGCTTCTTGACCAAGAAATCGCAATGGCTTGAAGCGAAAGTTTGTAAGGCTGCGAGTCATGTCATCGCCAACACCGAGGAGCTACGCCAACGACTCCTTGAAGAATTTGGCGAACTTCGAGGTCGCTGTACTTGGATTCCCAATGGATTCGATCGGGAGGTCCTCCCAGTCGGGCAGTCAACTGTTGACCAATTGGATGGTCAGTCCCTCTCGACAGGATACGAACTGTGTCATTTCGGGACAGTCTACGGGAAGAGGACTCCTCGGATCCTCCTGCAGGCAGTGTGGGAATTATTTCAAGAGGGCCGTTTGAAACCCGAATCGATCCGATTGCGCTTCGTAGGCGGGTGGGACTCAACCGATCAGGAATGTGAGCGCTATGCGGCAGAGCTTGAGAAACACTCTTTTTTGCGACGCGAGCCTCCGATTTCACACAGTCTATGCTTAAAAGAGATGCAACGATCCAGCGTGCTCTTGGTGCTTCAGCCTGACTCTCCGTTACAGGTACCGGCCAAAATTTATGAATATGTCGCGACCGGTCGTCCGTTGCTACTGATCGGTGGAGAGGGCGCAACCGCCAATCTAGTCACTCGGCATGCCCTGGGCGTTAGTAGCCCGAATCAGCTGGCAGCGATTAAAGTGCTCCTCGACGAGTTAACAACAGGAGTGCGGAAGCTTGTTCAGCCTGATGTGACAAGTGTGAATCGTTTCGACTATCGATCGTTGACCGGTGAAATGGCAGCTGTGCTCGATGTGGCCGTTGGGGCGAACGAATCTTCCTAATGTGGTCGTTATGAGTACGATGGACGCCTCAATCCTCGGCCGAACCGATGCCGAAATCCTCGCATGGGAAAGCTATGTGCTAGGTTCTTCTATCGCGACGGGGTATCATCAGGCCGGCTGGCGCCGCGTGATTGAAGAGGCTTTTGGACATCCCACATACTATCTGAAGGTGCAGGGGCAGGATGGTGTAGTGCAGGGGGTTCTGCCGCTGGTTCTTCTGGCAAGCCGAGGGTTTGGACGCTTCCTGGTATCCCTGCCGTTCGTAAATTACGGCGGGGTGGTTGCGAGTTCAGCGGAAGCATATCGCTTGCTGGAGGCACGTGCTGTTGAGCATGCGCGGGAGCTGAACGCGGATCATATCGAGCTCCGACACCAGGCGATGCTGGTCACGTCTTGGGTGGCCACCGAACGAAAAGTGTCCATGCGACTTCCGTTGCCGAGCTCCTATGAGCAGTTGGTCAAAGGATTTCCCTCCAAATTGCGAAGCCAGGTTCGGCGGGCTCAAAAAGAGGGGATGACGGTGCGCGTAGGTGGGAATGAGTGTCTGGATGAATTTTACACAGTCTTTTCCCGATGCATGCGCGATTTAGGAACACCGGTTTATGGGAAAGGATTTTTTGCAAAGATTCTCGAGGTGTTTCCCAAGGAGACGCGCATCTGCATTGTTTCTCACGGCGAGACACCAGTTGCCGCAGGCTTTCTATATGGGTTCCGTTCTTCGCTGGAGATTCCGTGGGCCGCATCCGACAAGCGTTTTAACAAGCTGTCTCCCAACATGTTGCTCTACGGCACGGTGTTGGAATTCGCCTGTCAGCAAGGATTTCAGGTGTTTGATTTTGGGCGTTCGAGTCCCGACAGCGGAACGTATCGATTCAAAGAGCAATGGGGAGCTCAGCCACACCAGTTGTATTGGTACTATTGGATGAAAGACGGGCGTGCGGTTCCCCAGCTCAATCCGCAGAATCCAAAATATGCTCTGGCAATTGGTTTATGGCAGAAATTACCTGTGTCGGTCGCGAATCTTATAGGCCCTCACATTGTGAAGCATCTTCCATGAAAGTTCAGCGAACGCTTCCTCCGTCAGCTGCGCCTATCGAATGGCAAGACCTCTTGCAGGGGCTACTGGGACTTGTGCGCCCGAAGGTGACGGTGGAGCGGCTACAGGATGAATTCCGCCAGCACTTCGGCGTGAAACATGTCTGGTTTGTGTCATCGGGAAAGGCCGCCCTTAGCCTCATTCTCCGGGCGCTGCATAGTCTGTCTGGGCGCAGCAAGGTCGTTCTTCCAGGATACACATGCTTTTCCGTGCCGTCGGCCGTGGTTCGTGCTCGGATGTCGGTGGCGCTGTGTGATCTGGATCCGCTGTCGTTGGAGTTCGACTTTGCGCAACTCTCGAAGGTGTCCGATTCGAGCGTGTTATCCGTGGTGGTGACCCATTTGCTGGGGATTGGCGTTGACGTCTCCAGGATCGTCGACCTGTGTCGTCAGCGAGGCATTTTTGTCGTGGAAGATGTGGCGCAGGCTTTTGGTGGTGAATGCAATGGAGTGCCGTTCGGGGCGATGGGTGATGTCTCGTTCCTGAGTTTTGGGAGAGGGAAGAATATAACCTGCGGTTCGGGGGGCGCCATTCTTACGAATGATGATCGGATTGGTAAAGCCTTGGCGGGTGAATATGCGCAGCTTCCCGAGGTCTCGCTGGTGGACATGCTCAGGAATTGGCTCGAGGTGGCACTCACGAAGGTCTTGATTAACCCGTCCCTCTATTGGCTGCCGGTTGGGCTTCCGTTTTTAAAGTTGGGAGAGACAAAGTTCTACACGGATTTTCCAGTCGCTCGTCTGGATCCGATACGTGCCGGCTTGTTGCGTCGTTGGAAACGGCGGCTCGCCAATTCGACCGCAAGTCGGGTAGGGCATTCAGAGCAGATGCTCCGATCGCTGGCGCTCTCGAAGGTGCAGACTATCAAGCCGTCAGGACGAGCACAGTCAGTGTATCTGCGACTACCTGTGTTGATGCGATCGAAGCAGGAAAAAGACGCGGTCTGTCGGACCTCCGCCGATCAGGGGCTGGGAATCAGTCCCCTGTACCCGTCATCCCTTCAGTACATCGCTGAACTCCGTGACACGCTCTCATCTCAGAATGTGCCGCAGTCGACTATGATCGCTGAGCGGCTTGTTACGCTCCCAACCCATGAATTGGTGTCTGACTCCGACCTCGTTCGAATTTGCAGTGTTATTCAAGCGGCTCAGCGGGTTGATGGCGCAGCGACGATTCGGCGGCCGGATATTACGAACGGGCAGCGTCATGCCCCCGAGCTGCCTCGAAATATTTAGGTGATCGGGCGATTTTGGTTTGAGCGACGGCAGGTTGTTAAAACGGTAGAGAGCTGAATCATGTGGCTTGTGGAGTGGATATTCTGGAGTTCATTGGTTTTCATGTTCTATGCCTATGCCGGCTACTTGCTTGCTTTGGTAGTCCTATCCTGTTTCAGAAATCGACCCGTCCTGGTCGGCGATATTCAGCCGATGGTCTCGTTCGTAATCACGGCCTACAATGAAGAGGCGCGCATCACAGAGAAGATCGAGAATAGTCTTCAGCAGCAGTATCCCCGTGAGCGGCTCGAAATAGTTGTAGCCTCTGATTGCTCATCGGATCGAACCGACGACATTGTGCGATCGTATGCGCCCTCGGGTGTGCGCCTTGTGCGCGCCCAGGAACGAAGAGGGAAAGAAGCGGCCCAAAAGTTGGCGGTCAGCCAGACGAATGGAGAAATACTGGTGTTCTCGGACGTCGCGACGACTTTGCCTTCTCATGGCATTGCCAATATTGTGAAGTCGTTCAATGATCCCACGGTCGGCTGTGTCAGTAGTGTGGACCAGTTTGTAGATGCGCAGGGCAATCTCAGCGGGGAAGGCGCGTATGTCAAATATGAGATGCTGCTGCGCCGATTAGAGACCAGAGTCAATACGCTGGTGGGGCTGAGTGGGTCGTTTTTCGCTGCGCGCAGAAGCGTGTGCAGTCCCTGGGCGGATGATCTGCAAAGCGATTTTAATACATTGCTGAATTCAATGAAGGCCGGGCTACGCGGTGTGTCGGATCCGGCGAGTGTCGGCTACTATAAAAACTTGACGGATGAGAAGAAGGAATATCAACGGAAAGTCAGAACCGTCTTAAGGGGAATCGCGGTGTTGATGCGCAGCCTACCCATGCTCAATCCGTTTCGGTACGGCATCTTTGCCTGGCAGCTGTTCAGCCACAAGTTGTGCCGATGGTTGGTGCCATTTGCGATGATCGGTGCGCTGGTTTCCAATATCGTGTTGGCAATAGATCCCGGGCCGTACCGGATTCTGTTGCTGGGGCAAGTCCTCTTTTATGCCGTTGCAGGTGCCTATGCCTGCTGTACCTGGATGCCAAAGAGCAATGTGTTTCGATTGCCCTCGTTTTTTGTTCTTGTCAACCTGTCCATTATTGATGCCTGGATGCGGTATTTTCGGGGAGACCGGGTGTTTCGTTGGGAGCCGTCCAAACGTTAAGCGAGGGTGGGCAGATGGATCGGCACGGTCGCGTAAGAAAACATAGTTACAGCGGGGTACTGAATGGATACGATGGTGGAAAAGAAAGAGTTGCGCAACTTTGGGTTGATTGTCGGTGGTGTTTTCATTCTGATCGGCGTCTGGCCTCTGATCCGCTATGGTGAGGGGATTCGTCTATGGGCCATCGTGCCGGGATCACTGTTAGTTCCATTGGGATTAGCCGCGCCGACCGTTCTTGCGCCTCTTTTCAAAGTGTGGATGAAAGTCGGCCACGTGATGGGATGGATCAATACCAGGATCATTTTAGGGATTCTGTATTTTGGACTCATCACCCCGATGGGGGTGATCATGCGGATGTTTGGTTGGGACTCGATGCGAAGAGCGCTGAGCCGAGATGCCGAAAGTTATCGAGTCGTGCGGCAGGCGAGGCCACGCAACCACATGACCAGGCAATTTTAAACCAACGGAGGCAGTATGGGCGAGTTCCTAACAGAGCTGTGGGCCTTTATGAAAGAACGGAAAAAATTCTGGCTGTTGCCGATTATTGTGATGCTCGTGCTATTGGGCAGCTTGATCGTGCTGACGCAAGGATCAGCGGTGGCTCCGTTTATCTACACGTTGTTCTGATTTTGAAGACTCAGATGTTGAGATGAATTCTTCGGTCGGACTGTTAAAAAAGACAATTCGCTCTGCGATAGCAAGGGCCTTCCATGCGTCATCTGTCTATCGATGGCGTCACCGAGGCAAGGTGGCGGTGCTGATGTATCACCGCGTGTTGACGAAAGATGAACTTGCTCGTTATCCGGTTCAGCCAGGAATGTATGTGCTTGACAGCGTATTTGCTCAGCAGATGTCTTATGTAAGGAGTAATTTTACGGTGCTGTCGCTCCAGGAACTTCTGGATCTGTGGCAACGGGGCGAGTGGAGTGCCCAGGCGCGGTATTGCGTGATTACCTTCGATGATGGTTGGTTGGACAACTATCGCCATGCGTATCCGGTTTTGAAGCAGCTGCATATGCCCGCGACGATATTCCTTCCTACTGACTATGTCGGGAAAAGCGAGTGGTTTTGGCCTGATCAGTTGGCGGTTTTGTGGAAGGTTATTGCGGATTGGAAGCAGCGTCAGGAACCTCTGGTAGCGGTTGAGGGTGTGTTGTCAGGTTTCCTGGGTGAAGATGCTTCTCGGTTGGTTGAAGCGTCGACTCGCCCAGAGCAACTAGCGGACGAAATTATCGAGCGCTGTAAGCATTTGCCGATAGAGCGCATTCGAGAATTGGTGCAGGCGTTGGCTACAGAACTACGAGTGACATTACCGCTGGATCGGGTGATTGTAAATTGGGACGAGGTGCGTGAAATGTCTCGGGGAGGGGTGTCATTCGGTTCCCACTCCTGCACACACCGTATTATGACGACCATCACATTGGACGAGGTTTCCGAAGAGCTTGTGAGGTCAAAACAGGTTCTTTTTGATCAGGGTGTCAACTTTGTGCCGGTCTATTGTTACCCGAATGGGAACAGCGACGCTTCAATTGAAGATCTAGTGAAAGCTCATGGATATGAGGCTGCAGTGTCGGTGCGAATGGGCTTCGAAGGGAGCTGCCCAGAAAATAGGTATGCCATTCGCCGGGTAGGAATCCACAACGACATATCGGACACCATCCCGCTTTTTTCTTTCCGATTGTTCGGTCCCCAACCGAGTTCGATGTAAGTCAACAAGGGCAATGGATATGAGGGGAATCGCTTTGGGGCGGGAATACTTGTGAAAGTATTGATTACCGACGGAAATGAGCGGGCTGCGCTTGCGGTCACCAGGGCACTTGGAGGTGAACAAGTAGAGGTGATTGTTGGGGCAGAGTCCCAACGATCCCTTGCAGGTTCCTCGCGTTACTGTCGACAGAGCATTGCCTATCCGTCTCCTTATCAAGAACCTGAACGTTTCATCGCCACATTGATGGAGGCAGTGCGAACCCATCGAGTCGATGCTTTAATGCCGTTGTCTGATATTGCCATGCATGTCCTCGGACCAGAGAAGGCTCAATTCGAAAAATATACGCATTTTCCGGCTCCCAGTCCCCAGGCATTTCAAGAAATCTCCGATAAGTATCGATTGATGCAACAGGCTATTACGGAGGGTGTAGCAATTCCCGATACCATTTTTGTTCCTGATGGTCGGGTCGAACGGGTCGTGCAGGAAATTGTTGATTTTCCCGTGGTGGTGAAGCCCGGCTGTTCATTGGTAAAAGACGGCAGGCGATGGACGAAAACGAGTGTGTGTTATGCCGAGTCTCCCGAGGAGCTCCTACGACTCTACCGCGAGAGGCCCTACTTACGGCAACCGTCATTGATTCAACGGCGTGTGATCGGTGAAGGCCAGGGATTGTTTGTGTTGATGCAGGAGGGGATGCCGCTGGGTATGTTTGCTCACCGGAGGCTTCGAGAACGACCTCCTTCTGGCGGAGTCAGCGTGCTGCGCGAAAGTATTGCCTTGCCGAAAGCCATGGTTGAGGCTACCCTCAAGCTATTGCAGCCTGTGAAGTGGCATGGTGTGGCCATGGTGGAATTCAAAGTAGATACCGCCACTCAGCGCCCCTTGCTTATGGAAATTAACGGGCGATTTTGGGGCTCTTTACAGCTGGCTGTGGATGCGGGCGTCAATTTTCCCCTTCACTTACTCAATATGGCAATGGGAGTGTGCGAGACGATACCTGAAAATGGATATCGAGTCGGAATCAAGTCCAGGTGGTTGCTTGGTGATTTGGATCAATTGGTCATGCGTATCAGGAAGAGTGATCGTGCATTGAATCTTCCGCCTGGCGCCCCATCCAGGCTTCAAGCAGTCCTGTCCTTCTGCCGGTTTTTTGAACGAAATACATTTTATGAGATTGAGCGTATTGATGATCTTGGCCCGAGCCGGTTTGAGGTCATGCGATATGTTAAGTTGGCATAGGGAGTGGTGATGTCCCAAGTTGATTCTGCCTCCCTGCGAGGAGTAGCTCGTTCGATGAAGAGGGCTGTGAACGAGGCGCTAGATCACTGGCGCTATCGGAGCCTGGTTAATAGCCAAGCGTTTCCGAGTTCCGTGCGTGCCATTTTGGTCGTCTGTAAAGGCAATATCTGTCGCAGTCCGTTAGCAGAGGCCTATCTCAAGCATCGGGTTGAAAAGCATGGGTTGCCGATTGCGATTGAGTCGGCCGGCCTTGAAACATCGTTTGGAAAGGCGGCGCATCCGCTGGCGCAAGTCGTGGGTACGCAGGGGGGACTTTTACTCGCCAAACATGCCACGCAACAGCTGCATAAGGAACAGGTTGAGCGGGCGGACATGATTGTGGTGATGGAGTGGCGGCAGCGACGCCGTATGCTCAAGCTCTATCCCCAGGCAAGGCAGAAGGTGTTTTTGCTTCGGCAGTTTTACGATCAGTCGGTGCGAGAAGTCGCTGATCCTTACAGTGGAACGCTGGAAGATTTTCAGACTTGCTTCTCGATGATCAAGCAGGCTTGTGATGTATTGGTGATGCAGATGTTGGCCTCGGGCAAGCAAGGATAGGATCGAATTGATTTGATCGAAATGCGAGAGCAGATGGCAAGGATCAAGGGAGGCCCGGCATCGACATGAGTTTGCGAACAAGACTGTTCAACATCTATTGGACGCTGCGGGATGCGCAACGGTGCTAGTTCAGAAATATGTGTTTCCCGCAGTTAGAGCCATCTCTGAATCGTACGTTCATGAGGTATAACTAGGTGAGCCGTCGAATTTTGGTCAGCAGTGTATTGATGGTATTCTTGCTTAGGTTCTCTATAATTCTCGTTGGGCATCAGCTCACTGATTCGGATAATCCTAAGGGTGGGGACCATGGCGTATACTACACTACCGCAAGGAATCTTGCTCTCAATGGTGAGGCTTGGTTTCAAGCCGGAGGTGAGTTTGGCTATCGTGCTCCATTGTACTTTGTATTTCTAGCAGCAATTTATGCTGTTGTTTCTGCCCCTCCATACCTGGTGGCTCAAATTGCGTCAGCAATGCTTGGGGCGCTAAATTGCCTACTCCTATATTTTTTAGTTAGAAAAGTTCTTGACGAACGCTCAGCGAGACTTGCTTTTTGGATTCGAGGTGTATTTCCTTCATTTGTTATTGCCGATACATTTGCCTTATCCGAGCCCTTGTTTGGAACATTCTTGTTGTCCGCTTTGGTGATTCTCTTCCGTAGGAGTGATGATTTCCAATCCATTCGGCCTGTTTTTCTTGGGATTTTTATCGGCGCTAGTATGCTCACACGTGAGGTTGCCATTGTTTATCCGATATTCGTAGCAGGATTGTTTCTGCTGATGCCAGGAAGCGGGAAACAAAAGACAAAGCACATCATTGTATTCACGGCAGCTCTTATCCTTGTATTGTCTCCCTGGATGTGGCGAAACATTGTTGTTTGGGGAAAACCATTGCCGCTTAGCTACACTTCCGGAGTGAACCTACACATTGGTAATAACCCGCAAGCAACTGGGAAATGGGTAGATCCGCCGGAAACGGGAATGCCCTCTGATGTAAAATGGGGCACGCCGGAATACGAATCGTGGCACCGTCAACAAGCGATAGCATTTATTATAGAGAACCCAGAACAATTCTTTGTCCTTGGAATAAAAAGAATCGCTTGGTTCCTCTGGCCTAGATTCCTCAGGGAAGATATTGACACAGTCTACGGAGTCCGGACACGTTTGTCACTAGCGGTAAGTCTTCTTTGTGGTATGACAACTGCCTGTATCTTTCTCTTGGGTTTGCTTGGCTTCGTGACGAGTAAACGTGACTGGTTTTGGTGGACCTGCATGTTGCTATTCACATATTCAATGATTGTTACATTCGTTGTGGCTGGGGCCCCTCGGTATCGTGATTCCATTGACTACCTCCTGTTGCCATACACAGCATATGTGATAATTCACTGGCGCGAGCTGCGAATGTCTGTCAGCTTTGAGGAACAAAGAGTCAGGATTGTGCTAGCCTTATACGCATGTGTCTTTGCTAGTTGGTGCTGGGTCGCGATCCAACTTGGATGGAGCTAGTGTCCTGTCTCTGAAGTTCGCTGACAAAATCGGGCCACGCTGGCCAGGATTTCATCGGCGGTCTTGGTCCATGTGAACGGTGTGGGGTGTGTATTGGTAACCGTGATGTAGTGCCGGATGGCGGCCTTGAGGGCTCGGACGCTGGGATGCACGCCCCGGCGCAGTTGGCGTTCGGTGAGCAGCGCAAACCAGCGCTCGACCAGATTGATCCAGGAGGCGCTGGTAGGCGTGAAGTGCAGATGGAAGCGCGGCCGCTTCAGCAACCATCGGCGGATCAGGGCCGTTTTATGCGTCCCATAGTTGTCGAGGATCAGATGCACGTCCAACTGCGCGGGGACATTCGCTTCAATCGTGTCGAGGAACTGCCGGAACTCCTGCGCCCGATGCCGTTGATGGAGTTGCCCAATGACGCGGCCTGTTTTGACTTCCAAGGCGGCGAAGAGCGAGGTCGTGCCATGGCGATGGTAGTCATGGGTCCGACGCTCGACCTGTCCCGGGCGCATCGGCAGCAGGGGGCGCGTGCGGTCCAGGGCTTGAATCTGGGCTTTCTCATCCACGCACAAGACCAGCGCTTTGTCGGGGGGCTGCAGGTAGAGTCCCACAATATCGCGCACCTTCTCGACAAACAGGGGATCGGCCGACAGTTTGAACGCCTCCGTGCGATGCGGCTGCAGGCCGAAGGCCCGCCAGATGCGATGCACCGTACTGCGGCTCACCCCGCTCGTTTGCGCCATGGCGCGGGTACTCCAGTGCGTCGCGTGGGTGGGCGTCATCTCCAGGGTCTGGGTGACAATCCGTTCCACGGCCGCATCCGTCACCGTGCGTGGTGCGCCAGGACGGGGCTCATCCAGCAGCCCATCGAGGCGGTGGGTCATAAAGCGCTGCCGCCATTTGCAGACCGTTTGCGGCGCCACACGGACGGCACGGGCGACGGCGAGATTCGTCTGCCCCTCGGCACAGGTCAGAATAATCCGGGCCCGTTGCGCCAACGCCTGAGCAGTTTTCGGGCGGCGCGTCCACTGCTGCAAGGTCTCTCGTTCGGTCGTCGTCAAGGTCAGCGGAGCTGTCGGTCGTCCAGTTCGCATGGCGTCCTCCCTTCGATACCTGAGGACACCAGCAATGCACAACTTATTCCACGCACTTCAGAGACAGGACACTAGGAGCACCTTACCTAAGATGATGTTGCTGCCCTGTTGCCCTAGGTAATTGGGAATTTATATACGATGCCCGTATTGAAACCGTCACGGAATCTCACTCAGCATACAGAGGCGCTATGAGTTTGCGAACAAGACTGTTCAACATCTATTGGACGCTGCGGGGCGCCATTG
>CABVRO010000106.1 GCA_902500715.1 uncultured Nitrospira sp.
TGCCGAAATATCGCGCCTTCACTTCTTCCATCAGCGCGACGGTCACAGAGCGTTCGCCACGATCCACCGCCGTTCGTTCCAACTCAACCCGGGCCATGGCCCGAACCGGCGCCGGCACGTTGGCGAGGCGCTGCTCGGCGTCAGGATCCCATGAAACCATATCGCCCATTTTCGCCTGATCGATCAAATCGTAGGTAATCACTCGCTGTCGTCTGGCCCGGGCAAACCCTTCCACCAGTTCACGCAGAACCGGAACGGCATAGGGCGGAACACGATCCAGCCGATGCCGAGCATCATCAGTCCACATCAGACGATCGACCAACCCCTCGACCTGCCCCACCGGCGCATCGACCCCGACTACCCATCGGCAGGGCCGACATTCTGAACGGACAAACCACGTGGGACCGCCATCTCCAGAGAGCCGCTCCTCAACGCCCTCGGTATGCATCCATCCGCCGCACCCACACACAAGCATATCGGCCCCTCAGCTCTTCATCTCTGCTCGACGCTGCTACCCAATTTTCCCTGGATACAGGATGTACAACATGGCATAGGTAAAAGTTCCGGTCAGAAAGAGGATGCAGTAGACGATCATGGTGAACCGGCCGAGAGCGCGGTGCCGCTGCCCGCCATCGGGCCAGATCCGTTGAATGCCCATCTCCACCGCAAACACGATCGCGACCAGGGTGAGAAACCCGATATAGACCTCCAGCTTTCGCATGGAAAATCCGGCTGACATGACGCGTGTTCCGAATAACAGCATCACCACCGCCAGCAGCGCCGCAAATATCAGACTCACCTTTTTCCACGATGTCAGCAGCCGAGCGGCACTCAGCACCCGTGCGCCGCTCAGAAATTGCTGCGAACGGAACCCCAGCACAATCATGTACACGGCCATGACCAACCCGATGATCACCAGAATGATATGGATTGTCAGCACAGGGATGAACACGTAGTCGTACAGGGCCTGGGAACCCCCGAATCCTTCTTTTCCTTCGAACGCCAACACCCCCAACTGCCGAAACAGATAGTAGGCGGTGAAGAATCCGACCATGGTTACCATCCCGCCCAACATGAGCCAGTGATGGTGATGTCCACGATGCTGCTTGGCCTGCAACCATCCGACGATGAAGAGGCCGGTGAACAGCGTGGCCATCAACTGACTGAGGTCGGCCCCCATTGTCGCATGGGTACCGAAGAATCCCGGCTGCCGCAAAAATTCAAACATGGTACATCTTACCCGACACTGGGCCTGACACCCTGCACCACCGCCGTGCGCTCGATTTCCTCAACCGAGACATATCCCCCCTCGTGCATCCACTGCATGGCTTCTGCGGTACGATAGCAGGCGCCTTGTTCCGTATTGACGAGAATATGGACGGCAAACGCCGCTGTCCAGGCAGGGCTCGTACCCGAAGCATCCAAGAACCGGTCTTTGATGATCAAGCGCCCACCGGGAGTCAGATGGCTAGAGATTTTCTTCACCAGGGCGGCATTGGTTGCCAGATCCTGATAGTGCAGGATATCGGACATCAACACCACGTCATAGGGGCCGCCCAGAAAATCGCGGTTGAAGTCGCCGGCCTTCAGGGAGATCCTGCCCTCAAGCCCCGCGTCCTTCACGGTCCGTTCGGTCAACGGAAGTGTAGTCTGCAGATCGAAAACCGTCGCCGAAAGTTGCGGGTACACCTGGCAAAACGCAATGGCGTTGGTTCCGGCCCCACCCCCGAGATCGAGCATCGTCCGAGACTGGCCAAGCGCCAGGCGTTTCGCCAAATCCGGACCACTTTGCTGGCCGATCCGGTGCAACACTGACAACACATTGGCAGCAAGCGCAGGATCCGTCTCAAAGACATGTTGTGTCACCGGCGATCGACCGGTTTTCACGGCCTCCTCGAGCTTGCCCCAATTGCCCCATTCGGCATCGTGCAACAGCAGCAAGTGCCCGATATATTGCGACCCATGCTTGACGAGATGCGTCGTGGCGACCGGTGTATTGGCATAGAAATCGCCGGTCTTCGACAGAAGCCTGATCGCCACCAGCGCATTCAGAAGTAACTCCAGCGCGCGCGCATCGGCGCCGAGTTTTTCAGCCGCCTCAGAGGCGATACGGCCTCGTCCATCCAGCACCGAAAAGACGTCTAACTTGACGGCAGTCAAAAGGATTTTGGTTTCCCAGTAGTACCCTAACTGGAACACTTCGGCGAGAGACAATTCACGAGGCACAGATCACCCACTCAGATAATGTGGTGTTGAAATTTGGCATCTTACCCAGTTCAGAAAGGGAAACGCAAGGCGAGTGGCGGGCAGGGAACAACCCCTGAAAACCAATAACGACGCGGATTGGCCGGCTGGATGATGCTGATGAAATCGATGGACTCAGAGACAGGACTCCGTCATGTGATGAAGGGGAAGATCGCTCATGGTGCGCCACAAACAAAAGGGGCAATGGTCCGATGTGAACCACTGCCCCTCAGTCAGCGAGCTACCCCGCCGTTAAAAACGAGACTACTTGATTTCAGCCTTCAAGTTAGCCGATCCACCCTCTGCAACCTCGACTTCGAATTCATTCAGCTTGCCCTTGCCGACAAACGGATGCCACACCACCACTTTGTGCTTTCCGGCAGGAACGCCCTGAATCTCGAACGATCCATCGTCCTTCACCACTGCATGGTACGGATTCCAGACAGGGAGAAAGAAGGACTGCATGAACTCGTGCTGGTCGCACTGCAAACGATAGAAGCCCTGCTTTTCCGCGCCACCGCGGAATACAACGGGCTTCTCCAACTTGTCGCCCTTCTTCGCCAAACCGATGTTGAAACCGGTGGCCGAGCTTGAGCCCTTCACCACGAAACTGTGTGGATTGTGCAACACGCCGAGCACGGACTTGGGATCATCGGGATCGGCATCCTTATTTTCCGCACGGAAGTTCTTGTTGTTCACAACCACGCCGCTAAAAGGCAGGAATTCGCAGAATTCCGCCGCCACGTCCGTGCCCTTGAATCCATCCTGGAACGCCTGATCTTCGATATCGACCACGGAAACGACCGCACCCTTCAGACCACCATCCTTGGCAACTTCAATGGTCTTGAGGAAACGCTTGTCGCCATCCATGAGGCTCTTGTTCGGGTTCTTCGGACAAAACTTCGGGTTCGGGAACTTGGAGAAGGAGAACTCCTTCTGCTCGGCTTTCCCGGCATAAGTCACTTTCCCTGCAATCGTGCCTCCGGCAAACGAGGCGAGGGGCGCAGCCAAAAACGCTGCGGCCGCAATGCCGAACACTACTTTCATCGCACCCTTCTTCATGTCACTGCCTCCTTGTAATGAACATTAACCGAACAACTACTCCGTCACCACTCAATCACAAGGGCTGGTGACCATTGCCCCTTGTTATGACAATCTGTCCACTTGACGTAACTACACCTCGACCGCGGTTAGGCCTCTAAACATGTTTCTATACTGGAATCATACTCGCAGTGTCAACTTGAAATCCAGGCTCCCTTGGCACTTATGATCTCGCGTGATTAGGTGATGGCTTGGCATGATTGAGAATGCGAGCAATCGCTCCACCCACGGTGGCCCGAACGGCATCATCTTCATCATGCAAGGCCAACTTCAACATCGGCAATATCTCCACCCCCCCAATCTGCCCGAGCGCCCTGGCCGCGGCGATCCGAGGGCGTGGAATGGGATCCTTCAGCATGCCGGAAAGAAACTCTATCGCTGCCTTCATATTGGCGCCATGCGCCCTTCCTGCTGCCTTACCAGCTGCGGAGCGAGTGCCGGGATCATGATTTTGTGCCAATTCGTACAGTTCCTCGCCAACGGATTCAAACGGCTCCTCGACCCGTAACAGCGCCGACACAACCGCCGCCTTGACCACCGGGTTCGGATCGGCCAGCGCCTTCCTCAAAGCAACCAGTGAATCTTTCAAGCCTAATTCGCCCAGGCTAATCGCCGCCGACGTTTTTACGGCTGGAATTTTATCCTCCAGCGCATGCTCCAGTGCAGGGATCCCCTGCACTTTCCCAAGTTCCCCCAACGCTGAAGCGGCGGCCCCGCGCACAGACGGCTGCGTATTGGTGATCGCCTCCAACAGAACCGCCAGCCCGCGCGCATCCTTCAGCTCCCCCACCATCCGCAACGCTGTGGCGCGCTCTTCCGGATTCGGGGCGGAGGCGGCCTTCAGTATCGTGTCCCACATCGCCGTCTGCCCAGTATGGTACAACGCTCCCGCCGCGGCGAGCCTCACTGCCGGCTGTTCGTCTTTCAGGGCCTTCTCAAGCAGAGGAATCACCGAACGGTCCCCACTCTTCCCCAACACCTTCAGCACAGTGGCCTTGACCAGCCCGGCCTGATCTTCCAAGGCAGTACGCAAGCGCGGCGAACGCCGCCCCGCATCCAGCTTTCCCAGGGCTTCTGCCGCCAAGGCGCGCACCAGCCCGGATCCGTCGCTTAATCCGTCCTCGAGCGCGGGAATCGTCTCCGCAGAATCCACGTCTTTCAGCGCCGTGTAGGCCGCCCCGCGCATCTGCTCCCGCATGTCCTTAATCAGCACATATACGAAACCCAGCGCCACGTCTTTCAGCAGCGTCCGGTCCTCCTGTCTCAAATCCTGCTCCAGACGCTCGTACTCGACTAATGCGTCCTTGGGCTTTCCCAACAAAATCAATGAACGAGTTTTGAGCCGGCGGGCGGCCGGCTGAGGCCCCTGCTCTTTGGTCACTTGCTCGACGAGATCGAGAGCCTCCTGGTACTGCTTTTTGTCGAATGCCGCCTGCGCCTCCTTCAGCGAGCGCGCGGACGCGGCCGACGGCCAGAGGCACAAGAGCATTCCGGTCGCCACCGCCGCCGCCATCCATCCACTCACAGTCTCACCCCTACGCGACTCACTCTGCAATACCATGACATCCCTTCCTGGTCCTACCACGAGGTCTATCCTCGTTCTTGTGTCGCAGCTACCGGCGTCCTGCGTTGATATCCCGTCGGTGCCTCAAAATAGTAGTCCGGCTGAGGAGAGAAACGAATTCGGGAATACTCAATCGACCAGTCCCGATCCTGGCTGACTAACTTCAAGACCACGCCGGTCTCAACATCCACCCACTCGTAAAACCGCTCATCCCGGCCGTTATAGTCCACCCGCACCTCGAAGAGCTTGGATGCACGGCCGATGGTCGCAGCATCGCCCACCAATGTCCGGCACTTTTCTCCCGGAAGGCTTGGCTGAATCGGTAGGATTTCTTCGGGCTTGACGGGAACCGGAAGAATTTGCCGGCGCTGGGCCAGCACAAACCATGACTCGTGCTTATCCAATCGAATGATTTCTATACTGGAATAGCCAAACTCGGTCTTGACCGCGTACTTGTACTCCAGTCGGATACGATCGCCTTTGGCGAAAACCTGAGCCTCGAAACGACGCGCTTCAACCCGCTTTACCAAAGAGGCCGAGAATTCAGCCGGAGCGGTGGGGGATGCGCCACCACCCTCCGCGGCATCGCTGACGCCTGCCCCACAGAGACAGGCCGAAAGAGCAACTCCCAGGCACCACCGTGGGGAGCACCCCCATCTGCGCTTAATGCTGATGCTCCACCAACGGCTCAATCTCCACGGGATGGCCGAGAGACTCCAGCCCGAATCGAGGATTGTCCATGACTCTGTAGGCCGTCCGGGTTCCCCTCGGAGCAGGAAGCGCCACTTGTTCCACCGTAGTCCCATCCGGACCGACCGTAATCGTCCGCGTCACACCGGGCCCTGCCTGCGGATGCCAGACAACCATCTGGTACGTCCCCGGCGGAACATTCTCGATCCTGAACGCGCCTTGGTCATCCGTCACCGCGTAGTAGGGATTGTTGACGGCCATGGCCCAGCTTTCCATGTAGGCGTGAAACCCACACTGCATATAAAACGTCCGCCGCCCCTTGTTCAGATACACCGGTCCCACCAGAGACTTTCCCGGTGCGTGGTTATGATTCGCATGCATATTGCCACGTTGATGCTGATGATTCAAAATCAGGGGGGTATTGAACAACACGCGGGCTCCGGCCTCGAGAGAAGTTTCATAGCCCTGAATGTCGTGCATCACGGGATCCATGTTCACCACTTCCACTGCATGGCCGTTGCGCACGATCGTCATCCAGGGACCGAACATGCAATCACGCGCCTCGATCAAGGGCACTGAGAGATCGAATGACTTGCCGGACTCAACCCCCTCGAGAAGGACCACGGCATTTTTCAATCCGCTCTCGGCGTTTACGATGAAATCGCGCAGCAGACGCCAACCCTTCCCGTTCGAGATGCGACCGCAATAGGTCGGGTCCGGGAAGGTGATGAGATTGAACGCCTTCGGGTCCGGAACGGCGCCCGACAAGGTCACTCGTCCTTCAAGCATCCCGCCATGCTGAACTTCGACAATATCATAGGCAGAGATGGGGGGCACGACCTGACACAACCAGACAACGAGCGCAAGACAACGGAATAGGCTGGAACGAATCAATCTCATGATCTCCCTCTTTCCTCTTCGAGCAGATCTTACGGAACCTGACGCTGCAATGTCGGACGAATATCCACAACCTTTCCAAGCGACTCAGCGCCGTAGTGCGGGTTCCGTTGGATTTCATGCACGCTTCGCCGCCCCCTTGGAGCCTTCAAGTCGAAATCGACGGTCGAGAGGCCATTTTTCGTCACAGTCACTTTCTTTTGGCACATCGTGCCAACCCCAGGATGCCATATCATCAACGTATAGTCGCCAGGCAGGACATCCGTCACACTGAAGGTGCCATCATCGCCCGTCAGCGCGAGGTAAGGATTATCGACGGCGAATCCCCAGCTCTCCATATAGGCATGGAACCCGCATTGTATCACGAGTATCCGCCGGCCTTTGGTCGTAGGAATCGCCTCCGTGACCGGCTCCCCCGCTAGACACTCATGACTTTCCGCGCTCACAAGGCGTTTATGATGGGGATTCATCGGCAACGGGGTGTTGAAGAGGACGCGGGGACCGAGTTGCGAGGTTCCATAGGCCTGAATGTCGTACATGACTGGATCCATGTTCCTAACCGCTACTTCAGAACCATCTTTCACAACCGTAACAAAAGGAAGGAACCGGCAATCCCGCGCCTCGACGGTCACATGAAGGAGAAGAGAAAAAAATCAGTGCTGTGAATAGAGCGAGTCCGGCCGTTCGCGTGTATGAATCCTCCAACGATAGTAGGTTGGTCAGGGCATCTCGGTCGACTTGATTGCAGGCACTGAGGTGATCATACACAATCCCTATCTCATAACAAAAGGGGGGAGCCCTCATGGACTCCCCCCTTCTTCACCTCGCGTGAGATGTGATCAGCTTACTTCGACGCGACAGGAATCGCGTGCGCAGCCGGCTGCTCAACCTCGGCACTCTTGGTTCCGGCGCTCGCGCCAGCCAATGGCAGCAGTCGCGTATCACCGGACGGCAATACTCGCACGTAGCCCCACTGCCCCGACTGCGAGTACGGCAACCGCTGGTTGCTATACACATAATCCCCGGGCATCCGATACATTCCACCCGCCGACGGGATGAACGCATCGATGGTCTCGGATCCGGAGAATTCCACGACACTGATCTGGTCAGCGCCCCGCATGAAAGGCTCGATCGGCCACTCGTGCTTCTCGACGCTGAACATGCCGTTTTGCTCATTGCTCACACCCAACACATGGATGCGCACCGGGTCACCGGCATGCACCTCGATGAGCGGGGTGGCCGGATCTTCCGGCTTGTCCGCCTTACAAGGTTGGAACACCTTGCCGAGCGAGCAACCCTGCTCTTCACGGAACTTGTACGGTTCCGACCGGTAGTTGACGCCGGTCAAACCCGCCACGTTCTGCACGTAGGGCATGAAGCTCGTGCCGATGATGTTGTCTTCATCCTGGAAGAACAACGCCACGTCACGATAATTCGCCCGCATTTCATTGCCCGGCACCGAGCGATCGATGATGACATCGGCCGCCCAGGCATTCTTATTGGACAAATCCGCACCGGTCTTGGGATCACGATATTTCGATCCCTTTGGCCCGACCACGACGGCACCGAACAACCCGTTCCGCGGATTGGTCATCACATTGCCCCAATCCCACACCAACGAGGTCGTCTCGCCGTTGAACGGATCGGCGTAGTACGTGTACTCACGCTCGGCTCCCGGTGCAACCGTCTGGTCACCCGGATTGTTCCCTACGTTCGCGCCCATGGAATCCTTCGGATCGAAGGCCAGGCCGATCGCAGAGAAGGAGGCTTTGCTATCCTTCATCTTGTTTTTCAAATGGACCTTGACGCAATCACCGCTGTTCACACGCAGCGTCAGCGGCATCGGATGCGCGCCGGCGGCGACTTTGGCGGTGTCCTCTTCCAATGCATAGATTTTCGCTTCGGCATTGGTCATGAGGATCCGCCGCTCAAAGTCCACTTCGATGGACTCCGGTGCCTTGGCATTAAACTTCATGCCGGCGTAGTCCATTGCGACGACGTTGAACTGCTTCACAGGAGCATCGGCAGGACAGATCGGCAGAGGCTTTGGAATCTCCCCTTTGATCGAGAAGCCCGCGGGCAACTTCTTCAAATCAGCCTGCTCCTTATCCAACACCCGGATGATGCCCCAGCCACCCTCGGAGAACTTCGAGGACCGACCGTTGAAGTGAATGTAATCGCCGGCTTGATGTCGTGATCCACCCGCCTCAGGAACCACCAGGTCATACCGCTCGGCGATACCGATATGGATGGAATTCTTCCGATTGGCATCCGACGCATACCGCTCGGTCCAGAACGTGTGGCCGGACAGGGTCCAGACCATCGACTCGTTCATGAGGGTGTGCAACAGACGGAAGACCATCGTGTCACCGACATAGGCACGCAAGGTCGGCGTGTACGGATCACCGTGGACCAGGCTGCTGAAAATCTGTGACGAATCAGGGTTGGTCGCCAACCGCTGCGCAACCGGCGCCGCCCTGAAATTCAAGCCGCTGCCGGTGGTATGCGTACCACCGTTCAAGAACGGCATCGGCGTCATATAGATCTTCTCGGGCATCATGAACGAGACGGTCTTTCCTGCCTCAAGCGCTACTTCAATCGGCTGCCCGGGAGGATTGCCCGCCGTCACGATGTTGACGGTGTGCGGCACGGTGTCGTGCACTTGGACCATCAATTCACGGAAGCTGTTGTTCACGCCATGACCAACGGGCTCGTTCGTGTGAATGTCCGCGATCGGTCCGCTGCGGATCAACTTTCCAGTCTTTGGATCATGATACGTCGATCCAACCGGTTCGGCGATGAAGGTGCCGAAGCCGCCGTGCGGCCAGGTGGTCGCACCAAACGCGTGATCGTGCCAGAACACGGTCCCCACGTCCGCATCGACCCAGAACCGCTGACGCACGAACTCGACCGTGACGATGTCATTGGCCGGGTGATCGTTCTTCAGCCCTTTGGCCAGCGTAATCGTATTGCCGTTGATGGCCTTGATGCGGGAGATTTCATTCCCCTTCACATTGTCGGCACCGACGAGAAGCAGGGTCCCGACATGGAACTGTTTCGCATTCTTCACCGTGATCGTGTTCGCGCCCTTCTTAGCGGCGGCGGTCACGACGGTGTTCATCGGGGCAGGAAGCCCCTTCGCATTCTTCTTCTCCAGCATCGTAAACGGACGCACGGATTGCTCATAGGAGAATCCGGTGATTACGCCGTCGGACGCCTGGTTGTCGAACTGCAGGAAATGCCAGTGGGTGTTGATCTTCGACGACTGGAAGTTGGTGTAGTCATCGTCGTCCCACTCGCTGGTCAGGGTCCAGTCCACGCAATCGTAGATGTTGCCGCGGACGACCAACGGATACTTCAAATCATCGTTCTTCCGAATCTCCGCCTCTTCTTCGTGCAAGACATAGATCAAGCCGTTCGGATCGATGACCGGCGGCTCCTTGCCCGTTTTCTTGGCGATGGTGATCGGGAGCTTAATAAAGTGGACATTGTAGTGCTTCCGTCCGGCATTCTCCGGGCAGAGACTCCAGTTGCCGTTCTCGCCTGGCAACGCCTGATCGACACTCTCCTCGCCGTTGGCATCACGACGGATCATCTCCAACCAGGGTGCACCCACGTGGTTCGGGGAGAACATGACGCGCCTCCCGAAATGCGGGGTGAGGTGAGGCCAGGCCACTTTCCCGGTCAACGGCTCGAACGTGATCGGATGCCGCTTGCCAGGATGGGTCGACTTATACTTCGGATTGTCGATCGCGCTTTCCGGTTCGCTCAATGCACGGGTGCCTTCCCAGGCCCAATCCAACACCGTGGCATCGTAAGACACCGTCTGTCCCTTCTCATCGTTCTTGTGTCCCGGCTTGCCCATCGTCGGGAGCTGCATTTCGACCCAATCCTTGATCGTGACGGTGGCTGGATTGGACTTCCAATCACTCTTGCCCTTCTCGACGATCTTGAAGGACTTGCCGAACCAATCCACAGTCTGACCGACTAACTTATCCGACGTAATCGGGCCCTTGATACGACCTTTCCGATCAGGCAACTCAAGCAGATCCGGCATGACGTCATTACGCATGTCGCCCTGTTGAAGGGTGTTGTAGACCCGCCAGTATCCCCACATGCCCGCCACATAATGGTGCGCCACGTGGCAATGGAACAGGAAATCGCCGGCCAACTGCTGGCACAAGCCGGAGCCGCACTCCGTCTCGAGGTCCAACGCTTCCGACGGCCCGATGACTTCGACGTCGACACGATCCGTCTTGGCACGGATCACCGGATACTTGACCGGTCCGTTTCCAGCGGTCGTCCACAGATTCATGTCATCGATGGCGCGCGGGCTGCGCGGCCACCGGATGGTGCCGCCATGCGGATGGTGGCTATGGAACACTTCCGATCCGCCGTGGACCAGGCGGAACTTCGCCGGGTCGCCCATGTACGAGCGCGGGATCGTGGGGGACGGATCGCCGAAAGTGTACGAGCTATACCCCATCGACTCGTCTTCGAATCCGAAGTACTCGTGCTGCACGTGCATGTTGTTGATTCCGAACGGCTCGCTGCGATAGTTGATCGCACGACCGCCCGGACGGTAGGCATCCGTGAGCGGATCCCGCTGCGGCAAGAAGTCACCCTTCTTATTGACGGGGCGGAAGGCTTCATCGCCGACTTCGTGATACATCAAAACGAATTCACGAAAATCCGGACCGGTCCCGTTCTTGATCATGACCTGCCAGCCGCTTGAGGCGGGCGTGGGCGCCCCGCTCCCCAACGCTTCCAGGTATTCGGATCCGCGGGGCTCGACGACGAAGGACCCGAAGAGGCCCATCACGGTCAACTCGCGGTCATTGGCGAAGGTGTGGAACTGCCGGACACCCTCCTGGGTGCTCGGATGAATGTACCACTCGAACTCTCCGCTCTTATCCTTCTGAACGATGCTGTCGGAGTTCGTCGTGGCGGCTGCGGCACCGGTGGCGCTCACCACCATGCTGGAGCCATGGATATGAAGGCTGACGTCTTCGCCACCCTCTAACTTGTTGCTCAACTTGATCTTAACGCAATCCCCCTGGTTGCCGCGAATCGTCAACGGCTGAATCCACTGGGCTTGCACACCGGGAATCACCGCGCCGGGGTCAAAACCCTCTTTCTCACGCGCTTCCCGATTTTTCGTTTCCTCCGCCCGAACCTTGTCGAGATTTTCATCCAGGGTGTACATGTAGCCGGGATAAAAATCAAGCCACTGGTTCAGGGTGATCTCGACGTTGATCGCCGAAACATTGTACTGCCTGACTGGTGCGGAGGCTGGGCACTTCCCGCCCCCTGCAAGTGCCACTGGCTCCACTCGTGGGTCGGACATCAACAGGAGATCCTGACCGCCTGCCCCATATTGGTGCATCATGGTCTGGGTATTGAACATACCCGTATTGACCTGCTGCGCCTGCGGGTCATGGCTCAAATGCTCCATGACCCGTTGGTGCTGCTGCTCAACCATCGCAGAACGCTCCGGCTTTCCAGCCATCGCATCTTCGACGATCGTCTGCCCCTTCAACTTCTCCGCCCAAGACGGGAGTTGATGGGACATCGCTGTTTGTTGCGGCGCCGCATGGTCCGCATGCGGCTGCGTTTCAGCCGATGCGGCTAGCGGGAGACACACAAGCGCACCACCAGCGATGACGCTGAGGGTGCGCGATGTGACACGAGTGAACCAATGGCAATCCATGGACCGGCCTCCTTGGATAGAGTTTGGGAAGAAACAGATGAAAAGTTATGAGCGCTTACGATCAGAACATGACATCCTCAACA
>CABVRO010000107.1 GCA_902500715.1 uncultured Nitrospira sp.
TTTTGTGGTACCACGCCTGGAAAAACCTTGTCAACGGGGCCAGAAGGCCTAGGGGAGAGCGGGTGCAATCGCAATCACTTGATTTCATGATGCTTTGCGGACTTTGTGAGGTGGCGGGTCAGAGGATGCCGGTGGTGATTTGTCGGAATGCCATCACGCGGCCGGTCGGCGCTGCGGTGCGATGTTTGATGAATCGGATGGTGTGGGCGAGCGACGGAAGGTCCAACGAGCTTCCGACTTTTTGATTCTGTCCGGACCGTAGGACTGTGTCGGCCGCGGCCTTCAGGAGGGCGATGGTCTCGGTGCCCGGAAGGCCTCGGGGCCGAATCACTTCCAGTTCGTCCAGCCCGAACTTGTTCAATCCCAAGGTATGGAACCATTCGGATGATTCATCGGTACTCTCGCTCTGCTGGACGGTGACATGGTCGCGGGGTAAAAAGACATTCAATGATCTGTCATTCCAATCCGACGGATTTAGGTACTCGTGGCACAGGACATCGAAGGCCGTGCCCTGGGTGAGCAGTGTCAGGCCGCGGGCGAGCCGGGCAGCGACGAGCACCGTATCTGCAATGGTGCTTGGGGCGGTGGCGGCTGGTGAGATGGCTCCGAGCTGCCGGTGATCCCAGGATAGGACGGGCTGCCATTGTGCGGCGTCGGATTGAGGGAGGCTGGTCAGGAGATATGCCTGCCATGGACCGTGGCTGGCGCTGATGCGGCTTCCGGCTTCATGTTCGAGGCAGGTCAGCGGCCCGCCGTACTGCAGGTCATACCAGATCTTGAGCTCCTCGAGAGACGGAGGCGCCCCGCGATAGCCGACCAAGTAGAGTGGAGACTTCGCGGACGCAAGTTTCGGGGATTTTTTCCTGATCTTCATGCCGCCCGCTCAGCAAGGCGCCGAACGCCTGCGGAGTTACTTGGAGCTTTTCTTCGCTTTCCGGCGGTCATCCGGGTTCAGGAGCCGCTTGCGGAGGCGGAGATATTTCGGCGTCACCTCGACCAATTCATCCTGGCCGATGTATTCCATCGCGAATTCCAATGACATTTCACGCGGTGGTGTGAGCACTAAGGCCTCGTCCGTGCCGGCTGCGCGCATGTTGCTCAATTGTTTCTGCTTGCACACGTTGACGTCCAGGTCCTCGTCGCGGCTGTTCTGGCCGACGACCATGCCCTGGTAGACTTCGACCGAGGCGCCGATAAACAATTCACCACGTTCTTGAGTCATGAAGAGCGCATAGGCCGTGCTGGTTCCGGCTTCGAAGGCTACCAGCGAACCATGCGGTGCCACGAGAAGCGCCTTTTCATCCGCCGGGGCATAACCGGAAAACACGTGGTGCAGAATGATGGTACCGCGGGTCTTCGCCAGCAGGATGTTTTTCAGGCCGATAATGCCGCGCGTCGGGATGTGATACTCAATGTGCATTTCGCTGGCGGTGCCTTCGGAATGCACGAGCTTCATGTGACGGAGTTCGCCGCGTCGTTTGCCGATTTCTTCAATCACCGGCCCCTGATATTCAGAAGGAACCTGAATGGTCAGCTCTTCAAAGGGTTCCGTGACCGTATCGCCTTCTCGGTGCAGGATGACTTCCGGCTGAGAGATCTGTAACTCATATCCTTCACGACGCATTTGTTCGATCAGCACGCCGAGATGGAGTTCGCCACGGCCGGCCACGAGAAACCGGTCGGCGCTGTCTGTTTCCTGCACGCGCAGGGAGACGTTGGTTTCCAGCTCCTTGAACAACCGTTCACGCAGGTGGCGCGAGGTCAGGTATTTCCCGTCGCGGCCGGCGAACGGACTATTGTTTACCGAGAAGGTCATTTGCACAGTCGGTTCGTCGATCGTCACGCGTGGGAGCGCGACCGGATTCGCCGGATCGGCAATTGTGTCGCCGATGTTCACTTCTTCCAGGCCGGAGAGGGCGACAATTTCACCCGCTTCCGCCGTTTCGACATCGGTGCGCTCAAGACCTGAAAACACCGCGAGATCGGAGATCTTGCCCGGGATCTGGCCGCCGTCTTTGGTCAGAGTGACCACGTTTTGGCGGCGGGCGATGGAGCCGGATTGAATTTTTCCGATGCCCATTTTCCCTTTATAGGAATCCTGAGCGAGGGCCAGCACGAGGAGCTGGAACGGGGCATCCGCGTTGATGGCCGGTGCCGGAATCTTGTCGAGAATTGTCTCCAGGAGCGGAGAGATTTCCGTCCCTGGCTGTTTCAGGTCGAGGGTCGCCACACCCTTGATGGCGGAGGTATAGACGATAGGAAAGTCCAGCTGTTCGTCGGTGGCTCCCAGATGCACGAAGAGATCGAAGGTGCGATTGACGACATCGTCGATGACGGCATCGGGGCGATCGATCTTGTTGATGACGACGATGGCTTTATGTCCGAGAGCCAACGCTTTGCGCAAGACGAAGGTGGTTTGGGGCATCGGGCCTTCTTTGGCATCGACGAGGATCAGTACGCCATCCACCATGCGAAGGGTCCGCTCCACTTCGCCGCCGAAATCTGCGTGGCCCGGCGTGTCCACGATGTTGATTTTCACGCCTTTGTAGGTCACGCTGGCGTTCTTGGCTCGGATCGTGATCCCGCGCTCGCGCTCCTGATCCATTGAGTCCATGATGCGCTCGCCCATGTCATCGATTTTGCGATGGACGTGGGTCTGGCGGAGCACGGCATCGACGAGAGTCGTTTTCCCGTGATCGACGTGCGCGATGATGGCAATGTTGCGGATGTCGGTCCGACGACCTTGCGGCGCGTGCAGACCCGATGTGGTGGATGAGGGCGCTGAGCTGTTCATAATCTCCAATGCCGTGAAAGTGCCAAAAAAAAGACGCCTTCCTATGAAGGCGTCTAAGCCTATGGACTATACCCGATTCAAACGTCTTCCCGCAAGCTGATTGTCGAATGTTCCGCGGAAACTTCTTCGGACGATGATTCGAACCTTGCTTGAGTTTGTCGGGTGTGCATTGTATGGTGGGGTTGTCGCGGGTTGACCCCTTCTCCTCGCAACCATCCAACTCCATGTCCGAACTCGATCACTTACTCGATAAGCCGGAGAAGCCTCGCCGTCGCTGGCGATGGTGGAAGATTGCCCTCATCGGCCTACTGCTGGCCATTGTGCTCGGTGGCGGCGGGGCGGCCGGCATTCTCTGGTATTTCTCTCAAGACCTGCCCTCGCTGGATCCCTTGCAGAACTATCAGCCGAGCCTGGTAACGCGCGTCTATTCCGACGACCGGCAAGTGATCGGCCAATTTTTCATCGAACGACGTTTCCTTAAGCCCATTGAGGAGATGCCTAAGAGCCTAACCCAAGCCGTCATCGCAACGGAAGACGCAAGATTTTTTGAGCACCCGGGCTTGGACATCGTCGGGATTCTCCGGGCGGCCTGGACCAATATTCGCCACGGCGGCCGGAAAGTCGAAGGCGCGAGCACGATCACCCAGCAGCTGGCGCGGTCCCTGTTCCTTTCGGCAGAGCGGACGTTCGATCGCAAAGTCCGGGAACTCATTCTGGCCTACAAGATGGAGCTGGTGCTGACCAAAGAACAGATTCTGGAGATGTATTTGAACCAGATCTATTTCGGCCAGGGCGCCTATGGCGTGGCGGCGGCCAGTCAGACCTATTTCGGGAAAGAACTGTCGAAGCTCACGCTGGCTGAGTCGGCGTTTCTCGCCGGCCTTCCCAAATCGCCCAGCCACTATTCGCCCTTCAAGGCCTATGACCGGGCCAAGAAGCGACAGGAGCATGTGTTGAGCCGGATGGCCGAGGCGGGTTTTATCAGTGCCGCCGATCGCGAACAAGCCGTAGCCGAAAAGCTCAACTTCCGCCGTCCTGGCAGCGAACATCTCGGGCCCTATTTCGTGGAGTATATCCGGCAATTGTTGGTGGCCAAGTTCGGTGAAGCGATGGTGTACAAGGGCGGATTGGAAGTGTTCACCACGCTGAATGCCGATATGCAGAAAGCGGCTGAAGCCGCTGTGTTTAATGGATTGCGCGAGGTCGATAAGCGTCAGGGCTGGCGCGGTCCGCTCCGCACCGTCGATCTGGCGACCTTGGAGGTGCCGGCACCGGATCCCTCTGTGAAGCTTGCGGAGGGGGATATGATGGAAGGGGTGGTGACGAAGATCGCCAAGGACCACGTACTGGTCCAAATCGGTGGGACCACCGGTCGGCTTGCCTTCGACGATATGGCCTGGGCAACCAAGTATCTCAAAGGAAAGGATCCGACGAAGGATGCCGTTCCGGTCAAAAATATCAAGCAACTGCTGGCGCTGGGTGATGTGATCGAGGTCGGGGTGAAGAAGCTTGAGAAGGAGACCGTGCATCTGCGCTTGGAGCAGACGCCGTTGGTCGAAGGCGCCCTGGTTGCCGTTGATCCCAAAACGGGCGCCATCCGCGCCCTGGTCGGCGGGTATGATTTTGCGCGGAGCGAATACAATCGTGCGGTGCTCGCGCGCCGTCAGCCCGGGTCCTCGTTCAAGCCGATCATCTACGCCACAGCGATGAACCAAGGTATGAGTCCGGCTACGGTGGTGCTGGATGCTCCGGTGGTGTACGAACAGGAAGAAGAAGACAAGACGTGGAAGCCTGAAAACTACGGCAAGCGGTTCCACGGCATTGTGAGCTTGCGGGAAGCGCTGATTCATTCCCACAATCTCGCGACCGTGCGTCTCCTGGATAAAGTGGGCATTCGCAACGTGATCGATTTCTCGCGGACGGTCGGTATCGTGAGTCCGCTGGCTGCCGATCTTTCGCTGGCGTTGGGTTCGTCCGGCGTGGGGCTCATGGAGTTAGTGTCAGTGTACGGTGTGTTTGCCAATCAGGGCATGCGGGTAGAACCCTATGCGGTAGCAAGCGTGCAGGACAGCGGCGGCCGCACGTTGGATCAGGCGGCCATTCAGCCGCGTCAGGTTGTGTCTCGCGAAACGGCATATCTCATTACGAATATGATGGAAGATGTCATTCAACGCGGAACAGGCATGGCGGCCAAGGCTGTCATCGACCGGCCAGTGGCGGGGAAAACCGGGACGACCAATGACTTCACCGATGCCTGGTTCATCGGTTCGACGCCCAATCTGGCGACCGGGGCTTGGGTGGGTTTCGATGATCGGCGTCCATTGGGTGAAACCGAATCCGGCGCACATGCGGCCTTGCCGATTTGGATTGCGTTCATGAAAGATGCGCTCAAGCAACTGCCGGTCGTGCCGTTTGAAATTCCCGACGGGGTGATGTTCGTGAAGGTGGATCCCACGACGGCGCTCCTCACGGATCAGGACCAGCAGCATGGCACCGTGGAACTCTTTACGAAAGGCACGGAGCCAACCAAGAGTGCGGGATCCAAGATCGATCCCACCGAGTTCTATAAGCTGGACCAATTGCAGGACAGTCCCCCGCCAGTCCCTGTCGAGCCGTAACTCGACGCCCGGTAAGTTCTCTTTCCAAGTCTTCTCATCTCATTCGGGCGCAGCACAACACTGAGACGGTCATTACTCTGGTGCCGGTCTGGCTGTGAGATGCGTGGTGAAGGATGTTTGGTTGGCCGATCAGGATTGGGAATCCTGATATTCTTCGTGCCAGGCCATTTGAATGGATTCGAGGGTTTTTTCGTTCGACTTCTTCGGGTCGTCCTTAAATTCGGGGAGGGCGACAATCCAGGCATGCATGTCGGTGAAGCGGACGGTGAGGGGATCGGTGGTCGGGTGGGCCTCCACCAGACGGATGGCGAGTTCTTCAGTGTCACTCCACTTCAAATCCATTGCTGTTCCTCGTGTTCAGGATTGCGTCACGTCAGAGACTTTTTTGCCTTGGAGCCCTTGCTTCAGGGAATCGTCCAGCATGGCCACGGTGAGGCCTTTGGCTGCCTGCTCAATGTCAGCCATGCGTGCGCGGATGGCACGGGGATCGTTTCCGTCTTTGGCGGTCGCCAGGGCCGAGAGGGCAGTGCGTATGACGTCGACTTCCCCTCTAGCGATGAGATGCCCGCCATCGGCCAACGATTTTTCGGTCGTGGCGATCAGGGCCCCCGCATCGAGGCGGGCTTCGATCAGCTTTCGCGCGCTGACGTCGTCGGCGGCGAACTTGAACGAGTCTTCAATCATCCGTTCGACTTCTTGATCCGACAAACCGTACGACGGTTTGACCTCGATCGATTGGGTCTCGCCGGTCCGCATGTCTTTGGCCGTGACATTCAGAATGCCATTGGCATCGATCAGGAAGGTCACTTCAATGCGTGGGACTCCCGCCGGCAATGGCGGCACCTTGAGACGGAAGCGGGCCAGGCTGCGGTTATCCTTTGCCAGCTCTCGTTCGCCCTGGAGAATATGGATGTCTACCCCGGTTTGGCCGTCCACATAGGTGGTGAACATTTCCTTGGCGCTGGCGGGGATGGTGGTGTTTCGTCTGATCAGACTGCTCATGACCCCGCCCATTGTTTCGATACCTAATGATAGGGGGGTCACATCCAACAACAACATGTCGGTTGTGCCGCCGCTCAGAATGTCGGCCTGCACCGCCGCGCCGAGCGCGACCACTTCGTCCGGATTCAGTTCGCAGTGCGGCTGCTTCCCGAACAGGGCTTGCACTCGTTGGCGAACCAGTGGCATCCGTGTCGAGCCGCCGACGAGGACGACTTCATCGATGTCGCCGGGCGCCAGTCCGGAATCTTTGACGGCCAGTCGGCAGGGACCCAGCGTGCGCTCAACCAAGGCGGTGCAGAGACCATCAAGTCGATCGCGCGTGAGTTCACGGGTGAATCGGCCTTTTCCGTCGGGTAGATCGAGACTGGCGGTCGTCTTGAGTTCGTCCGAAAGACGAATTTTTGCGCGCTCGGCTTCCAGACGCACCGCCTGCATATGCTCGGGATAAGTACTGAGGTCGAGCCCGTATTGCGTGCGGATCTCAGTGAGGAGTAGATCGGCAATCAGCTGGTCGAAATCGTCGCCGCCTAGGTGGGTATCGCCGTTTGTGGCGAGCACTTCGAAGATTCCATTTTTCAACTTGAGGATCGAGATATCGAAGGTGCCTCCGCCCAGATCGTAGACGGCGATGGTGCCCTGTGTCTTTTCTTGCAGTCCATACGCCAGAGAAGCAGCCGTCGGCTCATTGATGATGCGCAAGACCTCAAGTCCGGCAATCATGCCCGCATCTTTGGTCGCCTGACGCTGGCTGTCGTTGAAATAGGCCGGCACGGTGATGACAGCTTTGGTGATGCTTTCGCCGAGAAAGGCTTCCGCCCGGAGCTTGAGTTCCTTCAGGATCATGGCCGAGATTTGCGGCGGCGAGTAGGACTTCTCCCCCAGCTGGATCCGGATGACGCCGCCCTTTTCCGTGAGCGTGTAGGGGAAGTAGGCCAGCTCGCCTTGGACGTCAGCCAGGCTCTTGCCCATAAAGCGCTTGACCGAATAGACCGTACGCTCGGGGTTTCTCGTGAGATGTTCTTTTGCCGGATCACCGACGATCAGTCCGTTATCCGTCAGCGCGACGACAGAAGGGACCATTGCGCGTTCATGGCGGGCTGCGATGACGCGCGGCGTGCCGTGATCCATGTAGGCGACAAGCGAATTGGTAGTGCCGAGGTCAATGCCGACAATGCGTGACATAATTCTTAGGCGATCGTTGCGACAAGATCGTTGACGATGTTCTTGACGTAGGTGCGGTTGGACAGGATGTCCCGCATCTCCTTCAGAATGCGGCCACGCTCGGCTCGTGCTTGCTCGGTGGCCTCGCCGCGATCCTGCAGCGCATCCCACCGGCTGAACAGCTGCAGCAGCTGGGCTTCCATATCCCGTTGCCGTTGCTCAAGTGTGGCGCGATCAGCGTGGAGTTTCGTGCGGAGGGTGGACGCACTTTCGGAGGCGCGATCACTGGCGCGGAACTCATCGAGCGTGTCCTGCAACTCGAGAATCTCCTCAAAGAGATCGGCCGGCGGTGTTGTCCGGATATCTTTCACGGACCCGGCCTCGAGGTCCAATAGGTATTCAGCTCGCTGAATCGGGTCCCGCAAGGTGCGATACGCGGTGTTCAGCATGGCCGAGTTGCCGAGGCTGATAGTCTGTTCCGCATCGCTTTTGTTCTGATAGAAGTCAGGATGGAACGCGCGGCTTAATTCGTAGAACTTGGTTTCCAGCGTTTGTGGGTCGAGGGCGAGGCGTCGGGGCAGCCCGAAGCAGGTGAAATAGTCCAGGTCTTTGGAGACCGGTTGGACCTTCACGCAACGGTCGCAAAAATACTCCCCGGCCATTTCGGACTGGCAATGCCAGCACATGCTGCGAGCCATCTGCAGCTCGCGTCGATCATCGGTGTTATGAATATGTCCGCTCATGGGCTGTCGCTCGCTCAGGCCGAAAAGGATTCCCCGCAGCCGCACGTCTTGTTGGCGTTGGGGTTCACGAATTTGAAGTTTCCGCCCATCAGGTCCTTCTGAAAATCAAGCTGGGTGCCCTGCAGGTAAATGGCGCTCTTGGCATCCACAATGACCTTGACGCCGTCGAATTCGTACACTTGATCGTACTGGCCGATCTTGTCGTCGAAATTGATGGTGTAGCTCAGGCCGGAGCAACCGCCTCCCTTGACGCCCAGGCGGAGGCCGCCTTCTTCGATGCCTTGGACATTAATGAGACGTTTGACCTCTTTCAAGGCTGCGTCGCTCAGAGTGATGACCGGGGCTTGAGCATCCGTATTCGTGGTGGCGTCCATATTGCGCTCCTTCTTGTCGTTACTTCGAGTCGGCTTTCTTTTGATAGTCGGCGAGGGCTGCCTTGATGGCATCTTCAGCCAGCACGGAGCAGTGAATCTTGACGGGGGGCAGATTCAACTCCTGCACGATATCGGTGTTCTTGATCTTGCCGGCTTCCTCCACCGTTTTCCCCTTGAGCCATTCGGTGGCCAGACTGGAGCTGGCAATGGCGGAGCCGCAACCGAAGGTCTTGAACTTGGCGTCCACGATCGTGTCGTTTTCAACTTTGATCTGGAGTTTCATGACATCGCCGCATTCCGGTGCCCCAACGATGCCGGTACCGACCCCGTCCTCTTCTTTCTTGAAACTGCCCATGTTACGGGGGTTGTTGAAGTGATCGACGACTTTTTCGCTATAGGCCATGGTGTCCTCCGAAATTTATCGATTACAAACGTAATGTTTCAGGTTAATGGGCTGCCCATTGCACGGACTTCAGATCGATGCCTTCTTTGGCCATTTCATACAATGGCGACATTTCCCGCAGCTTGGTCACGGTCTCGATAATTCTCTTCCCGGCGTAGTCAACTTCTTCATCGAGCGTGAAGCGTCCCAGGCCGAATCGAATGGAGGAATGCGCGAGTTCTGCTCCCACACCCAAGGCACGTAATACATACGAGGGCTCCAGGGTCGCCGATGTGCAGGCTGAACCGGAAGACAGGGCGATTTCTTTGCAGCCCATCAGCAGCGATTCGCCTTCGACGTAGGCAAACGAAATATTGAGATTGTGGGGGAGACGTTCTGTCGGGTGGCCGTTCAAATAGACGTCTTCCAGCGCCTTGGTGATGGTGGCATGCAGCCGGTCGCGCATGACGGAGAGCCGCGCGGCGTCGGCGGCCATTTCCTGCTCGCACAGTCTACAGGCTTTTCCGAAGCCCACAATCAGCGGCACGGGCAGGGTGCCGGAACGCATGCCGCGCTCATGTCCGCCGCCATCCATTTGCGCCGCAATTCGGACCCGGGGATTCTTTTTTCTGACGTACAGGGCGCCGACGCCCTTGGGGCCATAGATTTTGTGCGCGCTGAAGGACATCAGGTCGATTCCCATGTCCTGGACATCGATCGGGACTTTGCCGACGCCCTGAGTCGCGTCGCAATGAAACAGAATGCCCTTTTCCTTCGCGATCTTCCCGATTGCTTTGACCGGGTTGATGGTGCCGATTTCGTTATTGGCGAACATGACGGAGATCAAGATGGTCTTGTCAGTGATGGCATTCCGCACGTCTTCCGGGTTCACCATGCCGAACTTGTCGACCGGCAGATAGGTGACCTTGACCCCGCGTTTGGCTTCAAGGGATTTAGCCGTGTCCAGCACCGCGCGATGTTCGGTGGATGACGTAATAATGTGGTCGCCCTTTTCGTGATACATCTCGACGACGCCTTTGAGCGCGAGATTGTTCGATTCGGTGGCGCCGCTGGTGAAGACAATTTCTTTGGCGTCCGCATGAATCAACTTGGCGATCTGTTTGCGCGCGGCTTCGACACCTTCTTCGGCATCCCATCCGAAGGCGTGGTTGCGACTGGCGGCGTTCCCGAATTTTTCCGTGAAATAGGGCAGCATCGATTCCAGCACCCGCGGATCCATCGGGGTGGTCGAATGGTTATCCAGGTAGATCGGGAACTTCATCGCTCGACTCCTTGTTGTTCCGTCGCGACGGATTGAATGGTGATGAGTGGGGTGCCCCCCATCATATCTTGCAAGGTCATATTGTTGAGAAGCTGATAAATACTGCTCTGGATTTTCAGCAACGGGGTCCGGATGTTACAGTGCTCGCGCTGCATGCAGGCATCGCCGTCTTTTTCGTGTGAACAGTCCATGATGCCGAGTGGACCTTCCAGGCTTTCGAGTACGTGGGCAATCGTGATCTCGCGAGGATTCTTGCCGAGCAGATAACCGCCCTTGGGGCCGTTATGACTCTCAATGATTCCGCTCTTGGAGAGGGTCTGGAGAACTTTGGCAAGTAACTCGACCGGAATGTGATATTCCTCGGCGATTTCCTTTGTGTTTACTACGCGAGCTTGGGCCACATCGCCGTATTGGTTGGAGGCGATGTGCTGGAGTGCCATCAACCCGTAGTCAGCTTTTTTCGATAATTTCAGCATGGGCCTATTGCCGATCCTTCAAGTCGGAGACTATAATGGTCTCCGATCAAAACAGTCGTATAAAAAGTATCATGCGGTCTTCGGGCCTGTCAAGCGAGCGGAGGGGGCAGAAGTAAGAATGTCGGTCCTTGGAGGCCTGCGGCTGGTGAGACAGACGCCGCACGATATATTGCACCACATGCATGACAAAAGGGGCTAAGCAACATGGGTGGGACAAATCCTTACATTGAAAAGGCAGATGTAGAGCTGCCACAAAAATCTTATACCGTGACCTTCATTTTCCCCGACAAGACGGAAAAGAAGGTTGAGGTACAACCGGACAAGATTCCCTACGGTCCTACGGGCTTGCCGGGAAGCATTCTCGACATTGCGATGGGCAATGGGATCGACTTGGAGCATGTGTGCGGCGGCGTCTGCGCCTGCTCCACCTGCCATGTCATGGTGAAAAAAGGCCTGGAGACGTGTAATGAAGGGACGGATGACGAGTTCGACCAGTTAGACGAAGCGCCCGTCACGACGTTGCAGTCTCGACTCGGTTGCCAATGTGTGCCGAATGGAACGGTGGAAGTCGTGGTAGAGATCCCTGCCATCAACAAGAATCTGGCGAAAGAGGGGCACTGACGGCAAGAACGGATACAGGCCCTGTAACGCTCGTATCAGTCGTACGTTTCCAGCTTCACTTCCCGCCGATCCAACCCCAGTTCCATCAGAAGCGCCCGTAACGGGCGTGCAAATGCCTTGACTCCCGCAATCATGGGGGTCACCTGCCGACCGTTTCCCGCGATTTGTTTGATCGCGTCCACAGTCTCGGTAGGGCTCTCGGGGCCTTCGTTGACAAACGGGAGATACCGGAAATTGGATTGGTTTGCCGCCAGGGTCATGAATTCCTCATGATAGAGCTGTTCGGCAGGGGTGGGCGCCTGGGCGATCAGCGTGCTCGAAGGGAGCGACCCCTGGTTAGCCAGTGAGCGGAGCATACATCGCAGTGGGACAAGCCCTGAATAACGTCCGATCAACAGCAAGTGCTGAGGTTCCGAGTCGGGTAGCACAAAGTGTCCATAGGGGCCTGACATGGGGATGCGATCGCCAGGCTTGAGGGATGAGAGATAGCCGGAGCCTTTCCCGCCTGGAACATGGTCGAAGACCAACGTGAGGTGGCCGGCGTTAGCAGGCGGTTCCGCCAGAGAGTAGGCACGATTCAACGGCGGATGGTCTCCGATCGGCAATTGAAGCGAGATCCACTGTCCGGGCTTGAAGGACAGCGGGTGCTCGATCGGGCGAAGCACGAGTTCCGTCGTGTGCGGAGTCAGGGTCGTGAGTGAAACGATTTCGGCAATCTGAGTCGGTTCTGCCATGGTCTGTTCTTAACAAAAACGGATTCAGAATGGAACAGGCCAGTTCTGTA
>CABVRO010000108.1 GCA_902500715.1 uncultured Nitrospira sp.
GAAGAAACGAACGATTTTTTAGCCTGACGTATTCTGTTGAGACGCCACTCCCCATCGACCACGGCCTCCCTTCCGGGAGGCCGTTTCATTTCTCTCCCGTGGATACGCGTGGTCTTCCTGGGTCTGTTATTCACCCTGTCCGGGTGCGGGCTCTCCGCCAATCATTATCTCCTCATCGACCAGAGTTTACTGGCGAACGACCCTCGGCGGGCGGACGCCATCATGGCGCAGGCCGAATCCGAATATGGTACGCGGAATCGTCTGCTGTACGACATGGATCGCGGGATGACGCTGCATCTGGCCGGGGACTATGTGCAGAGTAACAGCCTGCTGGAACAGGCCTCGCTGGAAGTGGAACGGCTGTATACCCGGACTATCCGCACCGAAACCGCCGCGTTCCTTACCAACGACACCATGCTGCCCTACGAAGGCGACCCGTACGAGCACGTGATGATCAACGTCGTCAAGGCGCTCAACTATGCGGCGATGGGGCAGTTGATGGAAGCGGTCGTCGAGGCGCGACAGATCGACCATCGCTTGAACGTGCTGTCGGACAGCGCCAAAGATAAAGACGGGTATCGGGAGGATGCGTTTGCCCGCTACCTGACCGGTGTCTTATACGAGGCGACGGGCGATCTCAACAATGCCTTCATCGCCTACCGGAAAGCCTACGAAATTTATGAATCCACGCGGGGGTGGGCCAGGACGCCCATGCCGCCGATGCTTCGCGCAGATCTGCTCCGAACCACCGATGCCCTGCACATGACGGCTGAGTTCGAGGAGTATCGTCGGCAGTTTCCCGACACAGGATGGGTGTCGCTGCAGGGGCAACCCGATCTCGCTCAGGTGGTGGTGATCGGCTATAATGGCCGCGCGCCGCGCAAGGAAGAGGTGCATCTCGATATTCCGATCAGCCTGAGCGCGCTGCAACTGGTCCTGCTGAATCGAGGCGTGATCCACGCATCCAATCGCCAGGAACGGCGCGTGGCGGACAGTGTGTTGTATGGCTTGAACGGACGTGTCGTCCGGGTGGCCTTGCCCCGGTTGGTGCCACAAAAAACGCAGGTCTCGCACGAATCGATCACGCTGGTGCCACGAAACGGAGAGCCGATCACCGGACAATCGCAGCTGATGTATAACGGCACGGCATTGGCGGACAAATCCCTGTCGGATCGCATGCCCGGAATCACCACGAAAGCCCTTGCACGCGCGGCTGTGAAATTCACCGCAGCCGAAGCGGCGACCCGTGGATCCCAACATGCCGTGAATAAGGGAGATGCGGCGTGGGTCGGGCTCTTGGTGGGGCTGCTCACGCATGGTCTGGCGGTGGCGTCCGAAGTCGCCGATACGCGGAGTTGGCGGACCCTGCCGGATGAAATTCAGATTTCCCGCCTGTGGGTCCCGGCCGGCGAATACGAGAGTCGGATTCAACCGGTGCTTCGACACGGCGGGGCTCCCCAGGCCGGAGTGTCTCGTCAGCTGGTCCTTCGCGCCGGGCAGACTATCTTCCTGATCGAACGGGTGGTGTTATGAAACTGGGCATGGGTCGAGGGCGAGGAATCGTTCTTTCCGCACTGCTGCTGGTGCTGGCCGGCTGCGGCTGGTTCGGCGGGACGGCCCGTCCGTCGTGGATCGATGGAGGAAGTCCTCAGTTTCCATCGGTTCAGTATCTGGTAGGGGTGGGCCAGGCCGATTCGCGACCGCAGGCCACGGAGCAGGCCTATGCCGCCGTCTCCAGAATTTTTAAAGCCGAGATCACGGCGCAGGCGAAAGACTGGGAATCCTACTTGGTGGTGGAGTCCCGCGGGCAGACGAGCACGGAGCGTCGCCTCACGTTGGATAACGTGACCCGTGTGACGACCGACAAGGTCCTCGAAAATGTGCAGGTTCTGGATACCTGGTTTGACCAAAAGACGCGACAGTACTATGCTCTGGCAGGCATGAACCGGGCGCAAGCCGAAGCGGCGATGGTGGAACGCCTCACTGAACTCGATCGCACGATTCAGACCGAAGTGACGGACGCGCATCAGACCCAGGACAAGCTCTCACGCGTGCGTAATCTCAAACGGGCCGCCAAGAATCTGGTCCTTCGCGAGGCCTACAATACCGATCTTCGCGTGGTGCGCTTGAACGGTCAGGGCAATGCATCGCCCTATCGTGTGGCGGAATTGACCGCTGAATTGGAACAGTTTCTTGCCGGAAATCTCGTCATGGCCGTCGATCTGTCGGGCGATCAAGCCGAGCCGCTTGAGCGCGCGCTCGTAGACGGACTCACGCAGGAAGGCTTCACGGTGGTCGGGCGCGGCGCCGGTGCCGCGCCGGCAGAATTGCTCATTACCGGGTCGGTGCGTCTCTGGCCGATCGAGGTGAACGATCCCCATTTTCGATACGTGCGCTGGTGCGCGGAGTCCGTGATCGAAGAAGCCGTGACCCATCGTGTGCTTGGGGCCCTGTCGAAAGGCGGGAAGGAAGGGCATGTCACGGAACGCGAAGCGGCCGCCAAAGCGGTTCGTGTGATGCAGCAGGAGTTTGCGTCCGATCTGGCCCGGTCCGTGGCCGCGCATGTGTATGGAGAGAGGGATCTGCCGGCGTCGGCCGCGACGCCGTCCGGTTGTCCGAAAGAGGCGGTGCAGCCGCCGGTCAGTCGTTAACGCGGTGAGTCAACCACAGGAGAGAGGAGCAGGGATGCGTAAAATAGGGACCCGGAAAGCGGGCGAGCAGGGCAACGGCGGGCGCCGGCTGTCCAGTCAGGCGATGAAGAAACGGTTGCGCGAACGGCTGACGTCAGACACGCAACAGGTGCTGAAGAGCGACATCGTGAGTATTTTCCGCAAACAGGGCTATTACGAGGAATTGCCATTGGATGAGTTGCAGGATCGCCTCTCCAAGCTCCAGTCGCCGTTGGCCGACAGTCTCTTGAAGGGGAGGGTGTAGGATGCCGTATTACTATTTCGACTCCACGGCGTTGGTGAAGCGGTACAGCATGGAACGCGGAACGCGGGTGGTGAACAAGCTCATGGTGAAACGGGGCAAGGTCGCCATTCTGCCCATGTGGAGCGTCACGGATTTTTATTCGGCCCTCTCCGTTCGCGCGCAGCAGGGTGAAATTACCAGGGACGACTGCTACTCGGTGCTGTACAAGTTCGAGATGGAAGCCTCGCAAGGGCTCTTCCAGTTCATCTCCCCGACGACGGATACCTATCTGGCTGCGAAAGAATTGATTCTGGACTATCCAGCCCTGCGCTCGGCGCAGCTTCAACACCTGGCCCTGGCGTTGGAACTCAAGCCGCTCCGGCTGACGGTGGTGAGCGCCGATAAGCAGCTCTTGGCGGCCTGTCGTCCTGCGGGGCTGCATATCATCAATCCAGAAGACGACTAGCGGTGGCAGGATGCGGAAACAGTCCGCCAGCGGCGTTCTCGCTTCGTTCAGGACCTCAACGTACCGCAAGGGTACGCCTCGGGCCTTCACTCGCTGCGGCCTTGCTGGACGGCCTGTTTGCGCATCCTGCAGACGATCCGTCCGTCAACGTGGCTAGTGAGTTAATCCCGACCGCTTGCGGGTACAACAAGTTCTTCCGCAGCCTTTCAGGGCGTGATGGCTAGGCAGGTTGCTAATGAGTAGCCTTTTTCAACGGGCGTCTAGCCCGGATTATTCATGAATGCCGTCGCGAGGCGTTTGAGACCGACGCCCGCCGGGCTAGAGGATCGGACGCCGGAGCAGGTATTCATGAATAGTCCGGGCTAGGAGTCTGTCCGAGTCATGCCGTTCTGCTGCGACGAATGATCTGCCTGCATCTGCCTCGTTCTCGGCCCGTAAAAATCCTCAACGTATTCAGCGAATACGCTTCCGGTTTTTTCGAGCCTGCGGCCTCGCATCCGCCGGCATCTTCTTCGTCTCGCTACGAAGGATGACTCGGACAGGCTCCTAGGAGGGGCAGCGAAATTCCCCCTGCATCGAATCCAACACAATCGACCAGTCTTCCATACTCTGCTGCGCCGCTTTCCGTCTGGGGGAGGCGGTCTGCTTTTCTTCCGTCCCACCCGGCTGGGTGAGAGTTTCCTGCGCGTGGCGCAGTTCGAGCTGTGCCAATTGAAGGCTGCCGCAGACGCCGGCTGAGGCGGGCAGTTCCCCGCCGGCTCGCCGGAACAGGGCGATCGCCCGATACCCATGTTCCTGCGACCGGTAGAGGTGCTCCGTGGCTTTGAAGGTCTGTCGAGGGGCCGGCTCGGTCTGCCGTTTGGAGAGTTGCGCCGCCATCAATGCCGCGCGTCCCATGCTCATCGCCGCAGTCTCCGCATCGTCAGTGCCCATGGCATCTTCCGCCTTCGCCCGGAGGCGATCGAGTTCCGCCTCTTCTCCCATAACCTGAGCCTGGCCGTTGACCGCGATGCAGACGACGAGCGCCGCCGACAGGATGTGGCACGCCACGAGAGTCCGCCGCATGGCACACCGGCCGAAGCAGAGGAAGAAGGCGGAGCCCGCTATTGCACGTGTTCCCAGGTGTCGATCTGTTTGATACTCCAATTGACGGCTTCCTTCAATTTGACCAGGTTGGGATCGGCATCGTTTTCGTGCACGCGATAGAGCGATTTCTGGAGCGTGAATAGCGGTTCATAGGCCCGCATATCGGGTAGCTTCCCAAGCGCCCAGGCGACCTCGGTTTTCACGGCGACGTCCTCGGTATTCAACGTCTCGAGCAGGGGATCCACAATCGTGAAGTCTCCGTGCAAGGCGCCGACGATGCCCAGGGCCTTCGCGGCCGGCGCGCGTAAATCCGGGGGGCCGGATTTCATCGTCTTGATGAGCACCGGGATCGTGTCTTTCTGACCGATATTACCCAGCGCCAGGGCCGAGGCTTTGGCGATACTGCGGTCGGCTCCATTGAGGCCGTCGAGGAGGCGCGGGATCGCCTTCACGGAGAACAGGTCGCCGAACAGGACCACCAGCTTCACCTTGCGCGCGACCGGAGTCTTGGGATCGTCGTAGAGGCGGAACAGGCGCGCCTCCTGTCCCCATTCAGCGGTGATGAGCGCAGGGAAATCGTATTCTTCCAGGCGCGCTTGTAACTTGGCCATGACGAAGGCGGCCGGATCGCCGGCTTTGGCGAGTGTGGCCGCGGCTTGGGCATCGTCGAAGTCCGTCCGGACCTCTTTGCGCCAGGCCATTTTTTTTCCGTTAAGGAGATAACCGAGCTGGCAGGCGGGCCCTTTCCAGATTCGTGACGGAGAATCGGGAAGGTCGGCATCGCTGCCCATCGTCGTGGTGCCTTCCCAGGTTTTTCGTTGCTCGCATTTGATCTTCAGTTCCACATCGTGCGGTTCGGTCGGATCGGTCACGGTCGTGTAGTCGAATTCTTTCATGCGGGTGACGACCACGTCGACCAGGGGTTTGGCGTCGAGGTTGCCCTTGTCCGAGAGGGCAATCACATCGACCAGCACGCGATCGATGCGTTCCAGCTGGCTTTTTTGTTCGGCGGTTAAGGCGTCGCGGCGGGCCCAACTCTGGTCCCCCAGGAGTACCAGGGCCCCCAGGGTGATGAATGAAAGGATGCATCTCATGTCTGCTCCATTCTGATGAAAAGACGATGATCACGAACCCTGCCGTCACTCTATACAACCGGTTCCGGTTGTTGCAAGTTGCGCCTGTCGGGGAGCCGTCCGTATAATCGCGCCATGTTGACGGGGACACGAATCGCGTTCATCGGCGGGGGCAATATGGCCGAGGCGCTGCTGGCAGGTCTCCTGCGCAAGGGCGTGGCTGCCGCCGAGCACCTCATCGTCAGCGATCCCGATGGTCCTCGCCGGGAACTGCTGGCGGACCGATTCGGGGTTACCGTCCATGCCGACAACCGGGCAGCGGCGCAAGGCGCGGAACTGGTCGTGTTGTGTGTCGAACCGCAGGTGCTCGACGCCGTCCTGGATGAAGTGGTTTCAAGCCTCCAGGCCCGGCCCCTCGTGATGTCCGTTGCAGCCGGGTATCCCATCTCCCGCCTGCAGGCTCATCTTAAGACGACAACCAGACTGGTCCGTGCCATGCCCAACACGCCCTCGACCATCGGAGAAGGGGTGACGGCGGTGAACTTCGCGCCGGGGTTGTCCGCTGAAGATCAGGACCGGGCGCGATGCCTCTTCGAATCGGTCGGCAAGGTGGTGGTGGTAGAAGAGCGGTTGATGGATGCCGTGACCGGACTGAGCGGAAGCGGACCGGCCTACGTGTTCGCCATGATCGAAGCGCTGGCCGACGGCGGCGTGTTGATGGGATTGCCAAGGGCCACCGCGCTGGTTCTGGCAGCGCAGACAGTAGCCGGCGCGGCGCGTATGGTGCTGGAGCAGGGGGCACATCCGGCCGTGTTGAAAGATCGCGTGGCTTCGCCGGGTGGCACCACGATTGCGGGACTCTCTTGCCTGGAACAGGGGCGGCTCCGCGCGACCTTAATGTCGGCCGTGACAGCCGCTGCGCAGAGATCGCAGGAACTGGGAAAAGAAGAAAACCCTCACCTCTAACAAGGAGTGCGTCTCGTGCAATATTGGGTGAAAGTCGTGTTTGCAGACAATCAGGAGTTACTGGTGAAGGAGGCGATTCGTCACACGATCAGCGAAGACATGGAGGTGCTGGAAGTGGATACGGCCAAAGAGGTCATCATTGTGCCGATGAGGCAGATTAAGTACATCGCTTGCGATGCCACGGTATTCGCGCAGAAGGCAAAAGCATAAATTTCTGCGGGTGAGTTGCTCACGGCTGGAAATGCGAGAAGCGGGGCGAGGTTGCAGGCTCTGCCTCTTTTTTGTGAGTTCAGCGGCGATACGATGGAATGCCCGGGGGAATTTCCACGCGGCTCGGTTGAGTCACCTCGGCGGGAAATGATAGTGACACACTCTGCTTCGAACCTCTGAACTACGTCCCTCGCACCGACCTCATCGGTCGCGCATGCGATTCTTGGTCGGTTCCCAAGGCCTCATGGCAAATCCGGGAGTCCGTCGATGCCTTGACCTGTTCCAGAATGCCCTGCGACACCAGGAGTTGTTTCAGTTGGTCCGGGGTGGGGAGGCTGTCCAACACGACGGCGGCGCAGACTGCGAGGGTCCGTTCTACCTGGTTGTTCACAATAATCTTGAACTTGGTATCGGCTAACGGATCTCTTCGGGGGACCACCGCCTCCACGATATAGGGGGCAGGATATCCGGCAGCCAGAAATTCCCGAATGACTTGGACCTTCCTCTGAGCGTAATCGTCTGTCATCGTTGCTCGTCCTTCTGTTTCCTATCCAATACTTCTTTCGTCGGCGTTCTGTCATGCAACCTGTGCCGGAATCCTACGCCAATCGGCGGGAAGGCGGCAAGATGCTCATCGACCAGGATTGGCCAGGTGGAAGTATCGCGGCCACCTCCGGAGTCACAAAAGCAGGTTCTTTGTGCAGGCTCGCCCGGGTCATCTCCCGCTCGTTATACCCGGTCTCCGACGGGATCCCAATCATGGTCGCGTTCGACCGCGCCGATCAAGCGTTCGAAAATATCGGGAATGGCGCCGGTCACCCGGCTCCAATTGGAGATCATCGGCACGCCGAGCGGATCGTCCAGGAACGCTTCCGTGGCGATCTTCATGCCCTTGAGAAAGACTTCGACGGCCATCCGTTCTTCGTGCCGGTCGAATTGCAGGCTGTTGATGGCGGCGTCATTCTGATAGCGGGTGATCGCTTCCTGCGCGGTCTGCAGATACGTGGCCCGCAGAGTTTTTAGCACGGCCTCCGACAGCACCACGCCTTCACTCGCGAGATTTCTGAAGAGGGACTTGGTGATATCCACGCACATCTTCTGCAGCCCTTGCTCGGCGTTGTCGGCCGACAAGCCCTGGTGTTTGTGTTCGTAGGCATCGGCGATGTCGGCCTGGCAAATCCGCCTCAGCGCGCAGTTGCGATAGATCTCGGAGAGGACTCCGACTTCCAGCCCCCAGTCGCCGGGAACCCGATTGATCCAGGCGAGATCCCGCACCATGGCGAACTCACCGGCCAGGGGATAACGAAAACTATCCAGGAAGGTCAGCAACGGATGTGATCCCGCTACTTGCTGGAGGCTTCGGATCAGCGGGGTGAGATACAACCTGGTCACCCGGCCATGAAGGCGATTCGTGACCCGGCTGTAATAGCCTTTGCAGAACTCGTAGCCGAGGTTGGTGTTGACGATCGGATAACAGAGTCTTGCCAGATATTCCCGGTTATAGCTGAGAATGTCGCAATCGTGGAGCGCAATGACGTTGCTTTGTCCGCGAGCCAACACATAGCCGAAGGCCATCCAACAGCCACGGCCCTTGCCTTGCAGCCCTGTGTCGATTTCCGCGTGGGCCAGCCGCTTGAGGATGTCCTGAATGCCCGTGCCATCGTTCCAGACGATCCGGACTCGCTGCGGCAGCACCGAGAAGAATTGTTTGGCCAGCCGGAACTCCAGGGCCGAGGCGCGATCCAGGGAGATGACGATTTCGTTGACGTACCGGATGTCTTTCAGCACCTGCACGATGTGCTTCAGCGCGGGGTTCTCAAGTTCCGAATACAGCGAAGGCAGGACGAGGGCAATCGGGTTGCTCGCCGCGTGTCGTTCCAGTTCCTTTTCGAGTTGCTCAAGATTGGAGGCGCCCAGACGGTGCAAGACCGTCACGAGCCCGTTTTGATGAAAGTCCGACATGTTCCCTCCTGTGTCGGGTGTGGAGCGGATGATAGAAAGCAAACGACCAGCGCGGCAGGGAGGCGCCCTCCGGGCGAGAGGCGGACACTCACCGTGCCGGGTAGTTGAATTTGCTGAGGGGAGATCGCGACTTACTGAGCCGGAGGCATCGCCTTGCTGGTCACAACCGACTTCACGATCTTGGCTCGCTTCACAGACTCCAGGAAGCGGTCCGGAGGTTCCGGATTCGGCAAGTTCACTTCAACGGAATACCAGCCCGACTTCATCGGTCCCTTTTTGATGCCGTTCAGTTCCTGGACCAGATCCTCAATGCTCTTCTCGGTCGTGCCGTCTTGAAACGCGACCCAGAACATAAAGGCCTGACGGTCTGCCTCCCGGATGCCGTCCGCGACCGGGGTCGCCATGGGCGTTTCCTTCGGCAGATCTCCCTTGGCCACGACGGCCGGTTTGGGCGCCGCGTTGGCTTTGGTGACTTCCAGAGAGGTGAGAGCCAGCCGGGCATGTAACTCCCGATTGCGGCTTTCCAAGAGAGCGACCTGCTTAATCAGAGTTTCATTGACCGACTTGATCGACTTCAGATCCTGCCGCACGAGTTCGCGGTCGGCTTCTACCGTATTCACCGCGACGCGCAGGCCGGTTTCTACTTCCTGGGCGACGTCGGTCTTGACCGTTTTAAGGTCTTCCTGCACAGAGACGACTTGTGTGTTGAGCTTTTGTTGCGCAAGGGCGACGGTGTCGACGAGGGCATTCAGCTGGGCGATCCGGTCCTGTTCCGACCGGGACACGGCCACGGCTGCCGCCTGTGCCTCAACCAGTTGTGCCAGTTGCTGGTGCACACGATCGATCTGCTCTTGCGTGGATTGCCTGGCCGCCAGCTCTTCTTCCAGCTGATGCGCCCGGTCTTCGGCGTTGAGCCAGTTCGGGACCCGTTCAGCCAACAGCGCTACGACTCCCACGGCCAGCACGATTTGCGCGAAGGCCGTCGTCATGGTCCAGACGGGAGTTGTGGCTGCTGTGGGCGATGATGTTGCTGAGGAGAATCCGATCGACGACGCCAGGTTCGACCACCAGCCGGGGGCAGCTGCGTACTGGAGCTTGAGCGATCCGCCGTCGAAATGGTTTTGGACCTCAATAGCGACGCTGCCCTTGCCGATTGGGACACGAACACTTTTCTGGCCGGCTTCGGGCGCGACGCACCCTCCGACCAGCACACCGGACTCGTTCCGGATCTCCAGGTGTTGAATGCTCCGCTCGCGGGCCGAGTAGGTGAAGGACGGATCGGTGTGGGCGCAATTCAGCGTCCCGACGCGTTCGTGGTTGACCAGCACCTGCAGGAATTCCGGACGTTCCTCACCCGCGCGCCGCGGCTGATCGTCCAGGGCATCAAGCAGATGTGCGCGATAGTCGGTGAGCTCTGGTGTTTCCATGGTGCCGTCCCCCTCGATCACCGCCAAAGAGAGCCAAGACGCCTCCCTTTTTCAGCGGATGTATATGGAGATTGACCTGCGGCTTTAACCCGCTGCTGACCTCGGCTTGCCGGCGATCGGCGACTTCTAGGAAGCAGTCGCGGCAAAAAGCCAAATGCCAGACGCGGTAGTCATGGCCGTAGTCATCGTGAAATAGTTGGCCCCATTTCTGTTCAGACAGGCAGGGGTAATGCTCCGGTTCGCTCTTTCGATAATGTGACTGCAAGACCGGCATCAGCCGATCCACTTCATGGTTCAGGTGGTCGGGCTTGGTGCGTAATTCCTGCTCGAGCACTTCGATTTCCGATCCACTCAAGCCCGTTTCGTTCATCGTGCGTTGCCACCCTGTTTGGCGCCACCGCTCGAAGTTCTTATAGACCCGCTGGCTTTCGGCCTGTCCGAACCCTAACAATTTCACCACATGGGCCTGACTGAACCCATAGAAGTGATAGAACAGGGCGATCAGGGCGTCGCGGCTTACCACAGCGCGAGAGGCCAGCCCATCGAGAAACCGTCCCACCGGCGTCAGGAGCTCCTTGTGATAGCAGAGCGGATCCGGCTGACTGAACGATTTGGCGATCAGGCTATCCAGGAGGAAGAAGGGGCGGCAGGGCACTTCGGTGCGACCGAAGACCACGAACCGTTCCACCAACTCATACCCCCAGCGCAGCGCCAGCTTCTCATGCGTGATGTCGTCGCCCCATTGATTGGTTTCACGGAGAAAGCGCTTGGTTTGACCCGTGGCGCGATCCAACAATTCCGGCAGCGACTTGGCGACCAACTCGTCGAACTCTCGTTCCGTGGTGACGACATTGTTCAGTCGTGCAGAGAAGATCTGACCGTCTCGCATGGTCCTTCCATCCGGCAACTTAGTCGACATAGTGGCGAATTTCCCGTCAAATGACATTCGACAAGTACGCCCTTAGAAGACCATATTTGTCTACGAAGGGTCAATGGGTGGGGCGGATGCAAATCCGCACTGTATCAGCGTGAAACAGATTTCTGGGTGTGAGGTGCGCAGCCCTCGCTCAGAGGGCCGCGGAACGAAGAGTTGCGATATGTAGAGGGGCTAGGGGCGGTCGGTCGAGAGCCGTTTGGCCAACCGTCTCGCCAGCCTCATCATTGCCGGCGAACGATCGGCCGGGTCGAGCAGCACATTGATGACGTAGGGTTGGCTGGGGTCTGCGAGTGCCTTGGCCAGGGTCTGGACGAATTCCCCGTGGGTGGCCACCCGAGAGCCCTGACCGCCGCCGATCAGCTCGCAGATCCGTTCATAACGCCATTCGTGGATGTCGTTGAAGGGGCCTTCCAGAATTTCGCGCTCGGTCGAATAGCCGTGGTTGTTCAGGACGATCACAACCGGTGCTTGTTTGTAGCGCACGGCCGTCGAGAGCTCCGACCCGGTCATTTGAAAGGCGCCGTCTCCCACCAGCACGATCGGCCGCAGGGACGGGTCGGCGAAACCGGCGCCGATGGCAGCCGGAACCGCGAATCCCATCGACGTGTAGTAGGCGGGGGACAAAAATTCGAAGCGCCGATGTACGTGGAGATCCACGGAGGCGAAGAGTGATTCGCCCACATCGGCAATGACGAGGGTTTTCTCATGGAGCACGGTATCGAGGTGACGAAACACTCCCTGCAGACTGACGGACGCCTGCGCCGGCGGCATGGGATCTTCGGGCTTGTACGGCGCCGGTAATTGCGGGGTTGGAAACGAAGGCAGCGAGGCCGCGGCCAGTCCCTTCACGAAATCCTCGAACAGAATCGAGTCGTACCGGTGATGCTTGATGGCGACACGATCCGCCGTGGCATGGATGGTATGGCCGTCGGAGAAGAGGGCACTGTGCGCATCCAGATCCTCCACGTCGGACAGGATCGAGCCCAGGATGAGCAGGCAATCGGTCTGATTGACGAATTCCTTCACCTCATCGCGGGCAACGAGTCCGCTGTAGACGCCGACATAGAGGGGATGGTCTTCGCGGATGATGGACTTGCCGAGGAGCGTCGAGGCGATCGGCACATTCAGGCGCTCGACCA
>CABVRO010000109.1 GCA_902500715.1 uncultured Nitrospira sp.
AACTTATGATCGCCAAGCAGCTGGCGCGCCTCGGCGTGGATATCATCGAAGCCGGCTTCGCCTATAGTTCGCCCGGCGATTTCGAAGCGGTCCGCCGGATCGCTTTGGAAGTCGAAGGCCCGGTGGTGTGCAGCCTGGCGCGGGCCAGGCCCGAAGACATCACGAGAGCGTCGGAGGCATTGAAAGGCGCGCCACGGGTGCGGATCCATACGTTTCTCTCAACGTCGGACATCCACCTCAAGCACCAGTTCCGGATGACCCGCGAAGAAGCGAAGAAGCGCGCCGTGGAGATGGTGCAGTTGGCGCGTACCTATGTGGATGACGTCGAATTTTCACCCATGGATGCGAGCCGATCGGATCCGGCGTATCTGTGCGAAGTGATCGAGGCGGTGATCGCGGCCGGGGCGGGAACGATCAACATTCCCGACACGGTAGGTTATGCCGTTCCCCAGGAGTTCGGTGCCCTGATCAAGCGGATCAAAGACAGCGTTTCGAATAGCGGGCAAGCCGTCATTTCCGTCCATTGTCACAACGATTTGGGGTTAGCGGTCGCCAACAGTCTGGCGGCGGTGGTGGCAGGGGCCGGGCAGGTGGAGTGCACGATCAACGGGATCGGCGAGCGGGCCGGCAACACCTCGCTGGAGGAGATCGTCATGGGTCTCCGCACACGTAGAGACTGGTACGGGGCCGATACTAAGGTCGTGACGGAAGAGATTTCCAAGACCAGTCGCCTGGTGAGCAAGATTACCGGGATGGTCATTCAACCGAACAAGGCCATTGTCGGGGCGAATGCGTTCGCCCATACGTCGGGCATCCATCAGGATGGGTTACTGAAAGATAAGACGACGTACGAGATCATGCGGCCTGAATCCGTCGGTCTTGAACAGGTCAAGCTGGTGATGGGCAAGTTGTCCGGGCGCCATGCCTTTCGCCAGCGGCTGGAGGAGTTGGGCTACAAGTTGACCGAAGACGAAACGAACCATGCGTTCGAACGATTCAAGCGCTTGGCGGATCAAAAGAAAGAGATTTACGAGGAAGACCTCGAAGTCATCGTGTCCGAAGAAGTCGCGAAAATGTCCGAACGGGTGGTCTTGAAATCCTTTCAGGTCGAAAGCGGAACCAACAAGACTCCGAAGGCAACGGTGGAATTGGAACTCGACGGGAAGCGGGTCTCTCATAGCGGAACGGGCGACGGCCCGGTGGATGCGGTCTATCGGACCATTGCCGCCATGACCCAGACGAAGAGCAAGTTGCTGATGTTCGGCGTCAATGCCATCACCGGTGGAACCGATGCGCAAGGGGAAGTGTCGGTGCGGCTCGAAGAAGATGGTCGAACGGTGTCCGGCCACGGCGCCGATACCGACATCATCACGGCGGCTGCGCGGGCCTATCTGAATGCACTCAATAAACTGGCCTACTTCGCCGCGAAACAGGCAGAAGGGATTCAGAAGGTCAGCTTGATTTGAGCCCAATCTGCAGGGTAGATTCCTCCGGCCGGGCCGATGCGTTCGTATCGGCCCGGCCGGAGCGACATCGTCTGTCATTCCTACTATGAAGCTCGATGCACGATGCTAAACACGCATCTTCAACGATGCCCGGAGTTCTTGGCGGGCGATCACACCAGGCTGCGGGAATTGCTGCACCCGGCGAAGGCATCGCTCGCGCTTGGCTATAGCCTGGCGCACGGATTGCTCGACCCGGGTCAGCAGAGCCTCTGGCATCGCTTACAATCCTCCGAAGTGTACTACTTCATTGCCGGCCGAGGGGTGATGAAGGTGGAAGACGAATCGGTTGCGGTTGAGGCAGGCTCCGTGGTCTATGTGCCCCCGGGGGCCAAGCAATCGTTAGTGAACGATGGAACAGACCCGATTGAGTTTCTCTGCCTGGTCGATCCGGCCTGGAGGGCGGAAGACGAGGCGGTTGGTGAATAGTCGAGAGGAGATCCGTACGTGAACGCGAAAATCGCAGTCCTGGCTGGAGATGGAGTCGGCCGCGAAATTGTCCCGGAAGCGGTCAAGGTGTTGAAGGTCGTTGCAGCACGCCATGGGCATACGTTCGAATTTATCCCGGGCGATGTCGGCGGCCATGCGATCGATAAAGTGGGCGTGCCGCTTCCGGCCGAGACGCTCGCCATCGCAAAGCAGAGCGATGCCGTGCTGCTCGGCGCCGTCGGCGGGCCCAAATGGGAAGGTTTGGAATACAGCCTTCGCCCCGAACGGGCCTTGCTGGGATTGCGGGAGCAACTCGGGCTCTATGCCAACCTGCGGCCTGCCAAGCTCTATCCCATGCTGGCCGATGCGTCCACGTTACGGCGTGACGTGATCGAAGGCATCGATATGCTCGTGATCCGAGAGCTGACCGGAGGCATCTATTTCGGTAAGCCGAAGGGCATCGAGCCATTGCCCGGCGGCGGAGAGCGTGGTTTCAATACCGAAGTCTATACGACCGAGGAAATTCGCCGCATTGCCGTGGTGGCGTTCGACGCGGCCCGCAAGCGCCGCAAAAAGGTCACCTCGGTGGATAAAGCCAATGTGCTGGAGTCCTCGGAACTGTGGCGGCGGGTGGTTACGGACGTCCACAAAGGATATCCCGACGTGGCCTTGAGTCACATCTACGTCGACAATTGCGCCATGCAACTGGTGCGCAATCCGCGGCAGTTCGATGTGTTGCTGTGCAACAACATCTTCGGCGACATTCTCAGCGACGAAGCCGCGATGCTGACCGGGTCGATCGGCATGTTGCCGTCCGCCAGTGTCGGCGCCAAGGTGGGGTTGTTCGAGCCGATCCACGGCAGTGCGCCGGATATTGCCGGCAAAAACATCGCCAATCCGATTGCAACGATCGCTTCTGCCGCGATGATGTTGTCCTATGCGTTTCAGCTCGACAAAGAAGCGGCGGCGATCGAGCGGGCCATCGTGAAGACGCTGGAACTCGGGTTCCGTACCAAGGATATTCATGCCGACGGCATGCAACTGGTCGGCACCGTGGAGATGGGCGATGCAATTGTGCGCAACCTTCCTTCATAAGTCATGACGACACGCACGACACAATCCGGAATCATCGAGACTCTGGCAGGCAACGGCGAGCCGGGGTATGCCGGTGACGGTGGGCCTGCCGGCGCCGCCTCACTCAACGAGCCGAAAGGGTTGTGCGTTGATCGCGAGGGCAACCTCTATATTGCCGATTCCGAAAACCATGTCGTGCGTCGCGTCGATCGGGCCACAGGCATCATTACGACCGTGGCGGGAGTGTGTCCGTCAGGAACGACCGGACCGTCTGTGCCTGAACCGCCTGTGGCGGCGGAGACTGATGACGACGAGGATCCTTTTGCCGATCATTCCGGTGACAGCACCAAGGCCTACACGCAGGTGACCGATCTGAGTGGCACCGTCCGGTATGTGACCGGAGGGCGTTTGACCGTCGAGCACGATTCAGGCGACGGCGGACCTGCCAGGCGAGCTCGACTCAATTTTCCCAGTGCCGTGGCCGTCGATCGCGCAGGCAACCTGTATATCGCCGATACGATGAACCACCGGGTGAGAAAGGTCGATGCGACGACCGGGATCATCACCAACATGGCCGGCATAGGTCAGGCGCGGTATTCCGGTGATGGCGGACCGGCGGTGTCGGCCGCGATCAATGAACCGACCGGGTTGGCCGTCAGCGACGAGGCGTTGTACATCGCAGATCAAAGCAATAACCGTGTGCGTCGGGTCGACCTGGCGACCGGGGTCATTACCACGGTCGCCGGAGATGGAACGGCGGCCTATAGCGGGGACCAGGTTTCGGCCGTTCAAGCGAGTCTGGCCGGCCCCAGCGGCGTGGCCTTAGGCGGGAACGGGGTCGTCTATGTGGCCGATACGTTTAACAGCCGGATACGGTCCGTCGATCCGGCGACGGGGCAGATTGCGACGGTAGCCGGAGACGGCGGGACCTATCGATACCAGGGACCGGCTGAGCCCAGTTCGCCGAGCCTCTCCAGGCCTGCGGGGATTGCCGTCGGGTCCGATGGAAACGTGTATATGACCGATTCGGACAGCCATTTGATTCGGGTGTGGAACGGGCAGAGCAAGACGATTTCTCGCTTGTCCGGCACCGGTGTCGCGCAGTTCGGCGGCGATGGCGGCGACGCCTTGGCAGGAAGTCTCAGTTATCCATTCGGTGTAGCGGTGGACGCGTGCGGGACCGTCTATGTTGCGGATACATTCAATCACCGCATCAGGGTTCTGACCGCGGCTGCGTAAGGACAGCATCATGTTGAAGAAGAAACAGGCCTATACGGTGGCGATTCTCGGTGCAACCGGGGCTGTGGGAAAAGAAAGTTTGGAGATTCTGGAAGAACGCAACTTTCCGATCGAGACGTTGCGCCTGTTCTCCTCCAAGCGGTCGGCCGGCGATGTGTTGTCGTGCCAGGGCAAGGAGTACAAGGTGGAGGAGTTGACGGAGGCCTCGTCCTTTTCCGGAGTCGACATCGCGTTCGTATCCGCGACCGATTCCATCAGTCGGAACTACGGAGCACGGTTGGGCGCGGCCGGGGTCGTCGTCATCGATGACAGCGCGGTCTTCCGGATGGATCCCGATGTCCCGCTGGTCGTCCCGGAGGTGAATGCGGCAGCGTTGCGCTCGATGAAGCGCGGGATTGTGGCCATTCCGAACTGCACCACAACCCCCTTGGTCATGGCACTGAAGCCGCTGCGCGATATTGCAGGCATCAAGCGAGTGGTCGTGACCACCTTTCAGTCGGTATCGGGTACGGGGTCGGCGGCCATGGATGAGCTCGTTGATCAGACCAAGGCCTTGATGGCTTTCCAGGATGTGAAGGTGCAGGTCTATCCCTATCAGATCGCGTTCAACCTGTTGCCGCAAGTGGGATCGTTCGGTGACGGCGGCGACTGTTCGGAAGAGGTCAAGATCGTTCAGGAGACCAGGAAGATTTTGGAGATGCCGTCGTTGCGGGTCACGGCGACCACGGTGCGGGTGCCGGTGTTGCGCTGTCACTCCGAGGCGATCAACGTTGAGCTGGAGCGCCCGTTGAAGGCGAACGATGCGCGAGCTGCGCTGGCAGAGATGCCTGGCGTGATTGTGTACGACGATCCCGTCAAGAAACTGTATCCGATGCCGTTTGACGTGTCCGGTAAGGATGACGTGTATGTCGGTCGGGTTCGTGTGGACGAGTCGATCACTAACGGGTTGAATCTCTGGGTTGTGAGCGACAACCTGAGGAAGGGCGCCGCCCTCAATGCCGTGCAGATCGCCGAATGTCTGATACAATGAACGATGGCAGCGTGGACTGGTATCGGTCGATCGTTGATTGCGGCGGGCCTGGTGTTGGTCGTCGTCGGGCTGCTGCTCATGCTGGCGGAAAAATGGTCGAGCCTTGGCTCTGTGTTCGGGTGGATCGGTAGACTGCCCGGCGATCTCTCGGTCACGCGAGAGCGATTCAATCTGTATGTTCCGATCGCAACCAGTCTCGTGTTCAGCATTCTGCTGAGCCTGGTGTACTACTTCCTTTCATGGCTCTTTCGCCGCTGACTCGACATCGCTCATCCAGCCTGGCTGCAGCCGGGGGGCTCCTGCTCCTCTCGCTGTTCTGCGTACCGGCCGTCTATGCCGAATCCATTCGCGTTCTCTTGGCCCAAGAGGCGCCGTTGGTGGAGGTGCGATCAGAAGGCGCTCTCGCCCTGGTGATGGAGACGGGCGACACGAAGATCCTGCAGGCCCCGATCCATCTCACGGCCCGGGGCGACGGCGTACAGGTCGATGGGCGGCGTACTATGGGCGGGCCGGTCCTCATCCGTCCGCTGCGGAACAACCTCTCCTTAGTGATCGGCAAAGGGGGCGGCGAGACTGCGGGAACTCCATTGGCGCTCAGTGGGGTGGTGCGTCTGTCGCGGAAGGGGCATGGGCTCTCGGTCGTCAACCAGGTCGATCTGGAGGAGTATGTGAAGGGGGTCGTGCCGTCGGAGGTCAGTTCGGCCTGGCACCCGGAAATGTTGAAGGTGCAAGCTGTGGCGGCCAGGACCTATGCGCTGTATAACAAAATGCTCAGTGCGGCGCGGGAATATGATGTGGTGGCGACCATTCAAGATCAGGTGTATCGAGGTCGCACCGGTGTGGACCGCCGAGTCGAGGAAGCGGTCGAATCGACGCGAGGCATTGTCGTCACCCATCAACAGGCGCCGATCTACGCCGCCTTCTCATCCACCGCGGCTGGTCCGACGGAAGATGCCGTCAATGTGTGGGCCAACAAAGACCTTCCCTACTTGAAAGGCGTCGAATGTCCGTTTGATCTCGAATCGCCCTACTATCAATGGCGCGCCAGTGTGAAGATGGATCAACTTGAGCACAATCTGCGACACCAGGGCTTCTCGGTGGGAACGATTGCTACGATCACGCCGATTGCCTACAGCCGGGCCGGACGGGTCTCGCGCCTGAGGATTTTGCACTCCGGCGGAGAGACGGTGTTGCGTGGCGAGGATCTTCGGAAGGCTGTGGGGTACACCGTCATCCCCAGCACCCAGTTCGAGGTGGAATCGATCGGTGCCGAGGTGGTGTTTGCCGGCTATGGAGCAGGCCATGCCGTGGGGCTCTGCCAATGGGGCGCGAAAGAGTTGGCCGAGCTGGGCTATTCGTACAGCAGTATTCTGCAGTATTACTATCCAGGAACCGAGTTGCGCAATGCGGCCCTCTCGCAGTTGATGACACCGGTGATACCGACCCCCTGATGTTACTCAGCGAGTTCGATTTTCCATTCGATCCAGCGCTTGTGGCCGATCACCCGTTGATGCCCCGCGACCTGGCGCGTTTGCTCGTGCTGGACCGGCATGGAGGACAACGCCTGCATCGGCGGGTGGCCGATCTTCCGTCGTTGTTACAGCCGGGGGATCTCGTGGTGGTGAATAACACGAAGGTCATGCCGGCCCGTGTGCCCGCGCAGGTTCGATCGAACGGAAAACTCCTCGATCTGCTGTTTGTGGAAGATCTCGGGCAGGGGCTATGGGAAGTGTTGATCAAGGGACGCTTTCGGCCCGGCGCGATGGTCGAGTTTCCGGGTGGCGGCACCGGAGAAATTGTGGAGCGCAGCCAGATCCGGACGACGGTACGGGTGTCGGGTGTGACGAGTGTTCACGAACTCATGCAGGCCACGGGCACGATGCCGCTTCCTCCGTATATCAAACGGGAACCGTCAGCGGACGATCAGGAATGGTACCAGACCATGTTTGCCCTACATGATGGGGCTATTGCGGCGCCCACCGCCGGGCTACATTTTACGCGCGAGTTGGTGCAGGCTCTGGCGGGAAAGGGAATCGAGCTGGCACAGGTGACGTTACACGTCGGCCCCGGCACGTTTCGCAGTGTGAAGACCGAGCGAATCGAAGACCATCGCATGCTGGCCGAACGAATCGAGGTGTCGGCGCAGACGGCGGAGCAAATTCGCCTGACGCGGGAGCGGGGCCATCGTGTGGTGGCAGTGGGTACCACGGTCGTGCGCGCACTGGAGACCGCGGCGCGAGGCAGGCGCGGGATTGAGCCTTTCCAGGGACAGGCGGAACTGTTTATCACCCCGGGGTTTGAATTTCAGGTGATCGACGCGATGGTGACAAACTTTCACTTGCCGCGAACCACCCTGCTGATGCTGGTGTCTGCCTTTGTGGGTGTGCAACCGCTCCGCGCCGCCTACGAAGAAGCGGTGGCGCAACGGTATCGATTCTATAGTTATGGGGATGCGATGCTGATCGGGAGCGGGTGGCCGACCGTTACATAAGCTCTTTGTGGATTTTGACCGGAACTTTACTCTTCATCGACTCCGCGTAGGCCATCAACGCTCGTTGCTGTTTCTGAAACAGAAGGCTCTGGAAAACCCGTTCCTTGGCCGCAGCAGCTTTGGCTGGATCGGCGTCCCCTTCGCGAGCCGCGAGTGTCTGCGCTTCCGTATATTCAGCCGGCGTAAGCGCGACGGCATCCATGATGACCAGCCGTGCTTTGTTGGTGAGAATATCCTTGGCTTCCATAGCCTCGAATGAGGCCGGGGTCAAGCGATTCGCCGACAGTAATCTCTTGTACGCGTCGGGATCGAAACTCCCGTTCTTCTGAAACTCCGTGCGTTGCATGATCGCGTTGCGCAAATCTTCGTCGGAGACCGTCAGGCCCATCTCTTTCGCCACATGCAGCCACATGCGATTGTCGATGAGTTGTTCCAGCACAAACTGTTTCAGAAATTCATCCTTGATGTCGTTCTGACCCTTGTCCTTGTAAAAGCGATACGTATTTTCATAAGCCCGGCGGTATTCATCCAAGGGAACGACCTGGTCCCCGACGGAGGCGACGACATTGCCGCTGCTCTGGCCGAAGCCCCACCAGCCCATCGTAATGACGAACGCGAGGGCGAGCAGGCCCATGATGGATTTGAGGAACCAAGGATAGTCGTGAGCAGCTTCGCGTAATAGTTTGATCATCGAGCGCGCCTCTTGTCGGCAAAGTTTCGCGGATTCTACTCAGGCGACGAGGATAAAGGCAAGAGGAAGACGCATGGATGGCGCGTGCGGAGAGATTGCGACTTTGTTTGTGCAGGTGAAAGAGATTTGCTATAGTGTCGAAGAATTGGAGAGATCTCCGGTGGTGGAGGAGGCAATCGGGCACAGCCCGCTCGAACTGGGCGTCTATCCCAAGGCCCAGGTGCTGAATCGCTTCATTGCCAAAATGATCGATCTCCTGATCGTCGCGGCGGTGAGTAAGTTGGTTCCTCCGATCGGTGTCCTGGCCGGACTTGCCTATCTCTTGCTGGCCGACGGATTCGGCGGCGGTCGCAGTGTCGGGAAGCGGCTCATCGGGCTCCAGACCATCGTGCCCCGTACCAGGGACCCGGCAGGGTTCCGAGAATCGATCATCCGTAATCTGCCTTGCGGTCTTGCCCAGTTGGCGTTTGAAATACCGTATGTCGGATGGATCGGATGGGGCGCCGTGCTCTTGCTGGAAGGGTTGCTGGTCATCGGGAATGAGCAGGGCCGGCGATTAGGCGATGAGATCGCCAAGACCCAAGTGCTGGAGAGTGGACAGCTGGATGTGTCGGATTAAGCGGGGCGGTGTGGTTGATCGCCGGAATCGTCTGAAGGGAGAGTCCTAGTGGGCTTCATGAGTGACATGTTCGGGTGGTTCTCCAACGATCTGGCGATCGATTTGGGGACGGCGACAACTCTCGTGTATGTCCAGGGAAAAGGCATCGTCTTAAACGAGCCTTCCGTGGTCGCCGTAGAGAAAAAGACGGAACGTGTGATGGCGGTCGGCGCCGACGCGAAGCGCATGTTGGGACGTACTCCGGGGAATATCCTTGCGGTACGTCCGATGAAGGAGGGGGTCATCGCCGATTTCGAAAAAGCCGAGGCGATGCTCAGCCACTTCATTCAGAAGGCGCATAACCGAACGGCGTTTGTGCGGCCCCGCATCATCATCGGTGTACCGTCGCGGATTACGCAGGTAGAACAACGGGCCGTCCGTGATTCGGCCGAACTGGCGGGAGCCCGCGAAGTGTATTTGATCGAGGAGCCGGTCGCGGCGGCGATCGGTGCAGGGTTGCCGATTACCGAACCGTCCGGGAACATGGTGGTGGATATCGGCGGTGGTACGACGGACATCGCGGTCATCTCCCTGGGCGGCATCGTGTATAGCGAGTCGGTCAAGGTGGCCGGAGACCGGATGGACGATGCCATCATGAACTACATCAAAAAGAAGTATAATCTCCTCATCGGGGAGCATATGGCCGAGCGCATCAAATTCGAGATCGGTTCGGCCTACCCCTTCGAAGAGCGCAAGACCATGATGATCAAAGGGCGCGATCTGATTTCCGGTATCCCCCGCACGCTGGTGGTGGATGATGCCGAGGTCAGAGAGGCGTTGCAGGAACCCATTGGAACCATCGTCAATGCCATCAAGGTGGCGCTCGAAAACACACCGCCTGAATTGGCCGGAGACATCATCGATCGCGGTATCGTGCTGACTGGCGGCGGATCCTTGCTGAAGGGAATGGACACTCGGTTCCGTGAAGAAACAAACCTCCCGATCATTACGGTCGATGACCCGTTGACCTCCGTGGTGCTGGGAGTCGGGAAGATTCTTGACGAGCTGGACCTCCTTCGCAAGGTATCGGTTATGTCGCAGTGCAGTACCTCTCGATGATCTCCATCCCGAGTGTGGATGGCTATATCGCGATCAACATACGGCACCAGGCGTCTTGCCATCGTGCTGTTGGCCTGCTTACTCGTCGCCCTCTTTCTTCTTCCTAGTCAAAGCCAGAGGTTGCTTCAGTACGTCGGCGGACCGCTCGGTCAGATCCTCAGTGTTCCTCTCGCCGCGTTTTCTTCTGTCGATCACGGCATCTCAGAAACGTGGAATGCCTATCTTGCCCTGCAGAGGGTCCACGAAGAGAACCGCCAGCTTCATCGCGACCTCGAGTTGCTCAAGGGACAAAACAATCAGCTGCGCGAATCCGTGGCGGCCACGCAACGATACGAGATGTTGCTGAACTTCAAACAGCAATCGCCGTCCCAGACCATGGCGGCTCAGGTGATCGGCAGAGATGCCACGAATTGGTACGGCGGGATGATTCTCAATAAGGGCGAAAGCGACGGAGTTCGTGTGGAGATGGGGGTGGTAACCCCGGCAGGTGTAGTGGGACGAATTGTGAAGACCAATTCAACATCCTCGGTGGTGCTCCTAGTGACAGATCCCAACAACGCGATTGCGGGAGTAGTGCAACGGACTCGCGACGAAGGCGTCGTGGAGGGCACCGGCCATGGGCAGGCGCGACTCAAATATATTCCCCTGTTGTCGCGGGTTCAGGCGGGAGACCGAGTCGTCACCTCAGGATTGACCGGGACCTTTCCACGCGGTCTGGCGATCGGGGGACTGACTCAGGTTGAGAAGTCGGAGGGTGATCTGTTTCAGTCGGCCGAAATCGAGCCGGAAGTGGATCTTTCAAAGCTGGATGAAGTCCTCATTATCACGGCTCCCTATGAGGATGCCGGCTCAGCGAAAAAACTGCTGCAGGAGATTCGCGGGGATCGAAAAAAGCCATGAAGTTTCTCCTGTACCTGCTCTTGGCTCTGGTGGTCGTCCCCTTTCAAACCACGTTGTTGCACTACTTCAGCATCTTCGGTGTGCGTCCTGACCTCGGTCTGGTGGCCGCATGTCTCGTCGGGTTTCTCGGCGGCGAGTTGGACGGATTAATTCTGGGGCTCCTGCTGGGGTGTTTTCAGGATATGTTGTCCGCGGGAGATCTCTGGATCAATGTGGTGACCAAGGGCGGAGGCGGGTTCCTCGCCGGGCTGGCGGGACGCCATATGGCTCATATCACTCCGGCCGTGTTGACTGCCGGATTAGCGATCATCTCCTGCCTGTCTAGTGCCGTGTTTCTTTATTCGATGAATCCGGCCGGTATCGATGAGGTCTGGATGGGTGTGCGTTCGACGGTGCTCGTGCAGGCCGGGTTCGACGCCCTGGTCGGGGCCGGCTTGTATCTGTTGTTTCGTCAGCGTTGGTCCGACGATCGAATGGTGACGGAGGGGGCGTTGTAATCGCGTGCAGGTATCCCGGCAACCATCGGAAATAGTCTGGCGACCATGGCCTCGATAGGGTTTAACGATTCGGACCTCCTCGATCTCCAGCGGAGGCTGGTCATTCTGCGTGTGGGCCTCCTGCTGGTCGTCGCGTTGCTCGCCTTGCGTCTGTGGCATCTCCAGATTCGGGAAGGCCCCTATTACCGGGACCTGTCTGAAAACAACCGGACGCGCTCGGTGGTGTTGGAGCCGGCCCGCGGTCTTATCTTTGACCGGAACGGTGTGTTGTTGGCGAATAATGTGCCGAGTTTCGCCCTCTACGTCACGCTGGAAGATGTGAAGGATCGGCCGGCCTTGGTCGCGCAGTTGGCCTCGTTACTCAATCTTGACCCGGAGGTGATTCAAAAGAAGCTGTCGATCGGCAAGGGCGGCAAGCTGCAGCCTCGCAAAGTGAAAGACCGGTTGACGTTGCGCGAGGCAACATTGATCGAGTCTCATCGATTGGATTTGCCCGGTGTGATGATTCAAGTGGAGTCGCAACGGAACTACCCCGGCG
>CABVRO010000110.1 GCA_902500715.1 uncultured Nitrospira sp.
CGTCTGCGGCATACACTTTCTCTCGCTCCAGCCGTTACAGACCGCACGGCTGAAATCGTTTCTCGCCAGCGCCGCGCCGCAAAATCCGCCGAACACACCCGACAAAGGGTAAATCACCGGCACCTGCTATTCTTCTCCTGCCCCCCTAGCCCGCATTATTCATGAGCACTTCTGCTGCTATCGCCGATTCACTGCTGCGACGGGCCTTCGGCCGGCGGGCTCGCCCCTCGGACCCTCAACGTACTGCACGAGTACGCCTCGGGTCCTCCCGGCTCCGCGCGCCGGTCTCGTCACGTGACTCGGCGATTTCACGACGAACCGTCATGAATAATGCGGGCTAGGATTTTCCCTTGCCTTTTTTGCGCCGCTCTTGCATCCTTGGCGCCGCCCCTGGAGATAACCCTAGGTCAATCGAAGACCCATCGACTACTCAAGAGGAACGATGTCATGAACGAAGAGAATCAAATTCGGCGCATCGACGTGCTGGCAATCGGCCTATTCGGTCTGGCAGTGGGCGCGCTGACGCTCGGGGTGGCGCAGTTAGGATGGATTCAACAGAAGAACATGGTCGGCGCGCTGGTCATTGCCTTGATCTTCGGCGGGGTGGTGCAAGTCTTGGCCGGCATTACCGACATTCGCTACAACGAACAGTTGGGCGGCACCGCGTTGACGATGTATGGGTTCCTTTGGGTCACGCTTTGCACCGTCAAACTCGTGAGCGCAAGCGGCACGTTTCACTTCGATGCCGTGCTCTATCTCCCCATCAATCTGGTCTACGCCGTCTTTTCCGGGGTCATGGTCTTTCTCACGGCCTACCGAAACCTCACGCTCAGCGCCCTCCACGTCTTCATCACCCTTACGTTTCTTGCCACCGTATTCGCCCGGCTGGATTTCATCAGCGAACTCCTGCCGGGGTGGGGGCACATCATTGTGGGGCTGATGGCGTTCTACCATGCCGTCGGCAGCCTGACGCTGGCCTTCACCGGCCGCGCCGTCCTGCCGCTCGGCCCGCCGCTGTTGTTCCACCAACAGAAACCGCTGCACTCGGTCGCCAAGGTCGTCTAACGGCGCCGTCCGTCGTTCGTGAAACGTCGTTCTTCTCTCGTCCGCATACGTTTGACGCATGACGCTTCAACGGCCTACTACCAGTCGGCCCCCATCCGGTCCACTACGATCTGATGCACGGCCGACTGGGGACCGAGGCAGGCCAGGTAGAGCGCCGTCTCGGCAATGTCGAACGGATCGATTTTTTGACTTCGTACCCGCTCCTCCGCCGAGGCATCGACCAGATCGTCTGCCACGCCGCCGGGACAGATCGCGCTCACTTTGATACCGTGCGCCCGTCCCTCGTCAGCCAGGGCCTTACTCAATGCCATGATCGCGTGTTTCGACGCGCTGTAGGTCCCCGTGCCGCTCCAGGCCTGCACGCCTGCCACGCTCGACATATTGAGAATCGTGCCGCCGCCCTGCTTCTTCATCTGCGCAAAGGCCGCCCGGCAGCAGAAGAACGTCCCGCGCACATTCGTATTCATCACTTCGTCGAAGGCTTCGGTGCTGGTTTCGGCCAACCGTCGCCCACCGAAGATCCCGGCGTTGTTCACCAGGATATCCAGGCGCTGGAAACGCCGGACCGTTTCACCGATCAGTCGATCCACCTGCGACTCGTCTGCCACGTCGATTTGCAACGGGACGGCGGTTCCACCCGCCGTCTCGATCTGGGCGACGGTTTCCTCGCATTTGTAAAACCGCCGGGCGGCGACGACGACAGCCGCCCCTTCCTGTGCAAACCGGAGCGCGATGGCCTTGCCGATTCCGCTGCTGCTGCCGGTGACGATCGCAATTTTGTCTTTCAAGCGTTTCATAGATCTCCTTCACCTTGCTGCGGATGCGGTCTGCACTCGTATCAGCCGGCGCGGCTGGCCGTCGGTCGATCGGTAACGACGTCACAAGGTGTGAACGAGGAAGGCCTGCTCACCCAACGCATCGCGGGCGACATCGAGCAGATGCCGGTGATGCGTGAATAGCATAACCTGGCTGCCCTCGGCGAAGCGCGCCAAGGCCCGCAGGATGTTGGCCGCTCGCGCGTCATCGGATGTGATGAGGGTATCATCGAGCACCAGCGGCATCGGCGGATGAGAGGGACGCCGCAATTCCAGCGCCGCCAGCCGTAGCGCCAGATACAATTGATCGGCGGTGCCTTCGCTCATCTCCTCGATTCCGATCGTCGCACCGCCGGCCCGTTGCGCGCACAGAATCGGCTTGTCCTCACGCTCGTCCGTCACCAGCCGTTCGTAGGCGCCGCCCGTCATCAACGAAAAGTAGGCGGAGGCGGCGGACACCATGGGCGCCTGGGCCCGTTCCCGAAACCGGTTCAACGCCTCCTGCAGCAACGAGCGGGCGAGTTTCAGCCTGGCCCAAGGCCTGATGGCCGAACGGTATCGCGCCGCCGCAGATTCCATGGCCTCACGCGCCAGCGCCGCTCGATCCGACGCGTCGATGACTTCCAGCGCGCGCCTGGCCTGCTCCTCCGTCCGTTGCGCCATGGCCTGTTCCTGTTCAAGCCGCACCATCTCGGTGCGACAGCGTTCACGCTCGCTCTCGAGGGCCGGCACATCCAGCCCCGTGAGGCGCGCCCTCAGCTCACCTTCCGACTGAGGCGACGCATGAGCCAGTTGCTGACGTAAGAGCGCGAGCGATTTCCGGACCTCCCGTTTCTTCGCCGCCTGTTCTTCCAGTTCCGGCAGCTGGTCGATCGTTGCACCCCTCGCGCGCGTGCAGAGGCCGGCCAGCAAGGCGGTTTCCGTGACCTGTGCGGCTGCGGCCTGTCGCTTCTTCTCCTGGGCCTTCGTGCGGTCGCGAATGAGCGCATGCCCTTCTTGCTGGTGTTGCCGCGAAGCGGACAACCGTTTGCGCAGACGATCCGCAAAATCATCCAGGACCGCGGGAACCGCCTCACCGAGTAACTCCGCCACCTGCGTGGCTTGGGTCATGAGGTCATCGACCACAGCATGCAGTTGCGCCTTACGTTGTCGCGACTCCGCTAAGGCCGCCGCCTGCCGTGCCAGTCCATCGAGTTCGTCGAGCCGCGACATCAGGGCTTCGGGCGGCGCGTCACCCGTCAGGAACAGTCTGATGTGCCAGGCCTGCAGCGCGTCCAGGTGACGGCGACGTTCGGCCTCGGTTTCGCTGATCTGCCGGCCGACCTTCTCCCGTTCGATCCGTTGATTGTGAGCCGTCTTGAGACGCGCCTGCTGCTCGGCCTCCGCTTCGGTCGCCGATCGTTCCCAATACACGGCCTGTTCGATGAGCACGGAGAGTTGTTCAACCGCTTCAGCCTGAGTCGCGGCAGGAAAACAGCCGACGGCACGCAACCCTTCAGTAATCGCTCCGACGGAGCCTGCGGCCTCGGCCGACAACCGGTCGCGGTCGGCACGCAAAGCCGTTACCCGCTCGACCAGTTGCAGCGCCTCATGCCGGCGCCCCTGCCATTCACGCAACGTCTCGGGATCCAGGTCCGGCAACCCGGCTTGCGTCAGGCGCTGCCGCCAGACCCCCTGCAACCCGTCACGTTTCGCACGCAGCGCAGCCATCTCGCCGGCCAGTTCCTGGCGGCGCAATTTCATCTGCTCGATGCGCACTGAGCACTCTTCCAATCCGGCCGCGCGTTTGGTGTCGGCGCGAAGCAAGTCCGCCTGACGGTCGGCTTCGCCCACTGCCGCTTCAAACGTCTCCGGCAAAGCCTTCGCGGCGTCGAACCCCAGCGCCAACTGATCCGTCCCGCCAGTCCTATCGATGTAGGTGCGACGAATCGCCGTCCATTCCTCGGAACGTTTGGCGCGGGCCTGGCGCAACGTCTCCGCCGTCACCACCTCACCTTCCGCAGCGAGCTGCCGTTGCCGCAGCCGTTGCCCGTCGAGGTCGCGCCCGACCAGTTCGGATTCGTCACGCCACTTGGTGAGCTGTACCTCAATATCCGTCAGATCCTGCTTCGCCTGCGCAATCTGAGCATCCAAAACCGGTTGGCTGCGACGCAACGCCTGCTCCGATTCGAGACCGAGCTCGGAGAGCGCCAGGCCAAGCTGGCTCTCCAGTTCACGAAGCCGGCGATCCAGTTCGCGTTTCTGCATGACCACATCACCCTGGGCCTGTCCCGCTCGTATGGCCGCCGTGAGTGCCTGTCTATGCAGTGGATCCGGCAGTGGGTTGGGCAAGGCGCTGTCCGATTGCAAGGCTGCATCCAACGCTTCGGCGCGCTCACGATAGCCTTCAAGCCGCTCAGCCAACAGGCTGACCTCAACCAGATGCCCCTCCAACGCCACACGGTCGGCAGATGAAGGCACGGCCGCCAGAATGGTCCGACGATCCACACTCGCTGCCAGTCTGGCCACGGCTAGATCCAACTCGCCCTCGATCTTCGCGATGAGGCTGTTCTGCTGATGAACCTCATGGCGATTTCTGGCCACGGCTTCCACGCTCGAGACCAGGCGCTCGATCGCGTCGGCATGGTCGAGCAACAACGGTTCGATGACGAGTCCGTCCAGCGCGACGGCGCAACGCGCGAGTTCCTCTTCCGCTTCTCGATGATCCATCTGCGCGCGGTTTAGGGCCTGCTCCGCGGCCAGCCGTTCTTCGCGTTGCTGATCGGACAGATCGGGAACCGCCGTGTAGGACTGGAGCGCAGCCGCCAGGCGATCATGCTCCCGCAAGAGCGGTTCAACCGAGCGCAGTTCGGTCAATTCGTTCTCCCGCCGACGTAACGTTTCCAAGGCCTTGGTAAGGTCGTCCAGAGCCGTCTTGGCGGTTTCATGCGCCCGATTGAGTTCCTGCCACTCGACCGGTTTGGTCTGGGCCTCGCGCCAGGCCTTCCGCAGTTCATCCAACTGACGGCGCGCCTCATTGATCACGGCATTCTGCGCCCGACCGTGCTGGCTATAGAGTTTCTTGGCATCCGTATCCAGGGCCACCAGCAAGGCCGCGATACCGCCGGTGCCGGCGCTTGCCTCAAAGAGCGTCGAGCCCAGATCGCCTTCGCCGCTCAGCAAAACGGCGCCGCCCTCCCTAAGTCGGGCATGATTCAATCCAAACATGGCTTCGAATTCCTGGCGTTCCAATCCGCCGGTCAGTTCCCGCACCAACCTGCTGTCCACGGCAAAACCAGGATCCGTCTGTTCCGTACGGACATCGAGTCCTGAGAGGGTCGTCCCCCTGCCCTTGCGCCTGATGAGTCCGACCGGTCGGCCTGTCTGGTCGATGAACACACCGCCGATCCGCAAGTCGCCGGCCGGGTGGACGAAATCGTCCGGGCTGCGCAGCGGAATACCGAAGCGCAAATCCGTCATCGCTCTCAACGCCGACGATTTGCCTGCTTCGTTGGGTCCATAGATCACATGCAGATTGCGGGAGCCGGTGGAAAAGTCCAACATCGTATTTGTAAAAGGGCCGAAGGCGAGCAACAGCAGACGCGCGAGCTTCATGCGTCTTCTCCGGGGGCGGACAGGCGCGCCAGGACCGTGGCTTCCGCATCCAGCAGAAGACTTCGCAGCTCGGCAGGATCGTCGAGACGCGGCACGTCCCCGGCCGTGACTTCTGCGGGCATGGCACCGAGGAGGTCGCTAAGTTCGACCTGTGCCCGGCGCATCAATTCCGTATCGTCGCCCGCAATCGTATCGACCAGACGGACCAACTCTCCCACCGCATCCTGACGCTGCGCAGCCCGGGCACGATCCAGCGGGGTGGAAAGATCCAGCCGCACCTGCTCGATCCAGATCTCCGCCGTGCCGATGTCCTGCGCCGCCGCATGCATCGCCGCCGCGAGCGTGCCCGGCTGTGCCGCCTCCAACCGGTGCAACTCGGTCGATCCCGTCAGCGTCACGCGCACCGCATGCAGCCGATCCGTCGTCCCGGCCAGCACCGGTTCCAACGCGCGGGCGAAGGCCTCGTTGAGCGATTCCAACCGGTCCACGCCATCGAGCGGCAGGGAGAGTTGACTCCAACGAACCACATCAAGCGCGATAAACTCGGCCTCAATCCTCCCCGCTTCCACCGTGACCAATTCGCACCCCTTCGCGCCCGTTTCCTTCGCATGACGGCCCTGCGGGTTGCCGCAAAACACGATGCGCGGCCGCTCGTTCAGCACCTCACGGGCGTGCACATGGCCCAGCGCCCAGTAGTCGTATCCCTTAGCAACCAGCGTCGGCAGGTCGGTGGGCGCATAGGTATCGTGGCCGGCACGCCCTGTCAGACTCGTGTGCAACAGACCGATATTAAAAAACCCGGGTACCGGCGGCGGGTAAGACGGGACCAGGTCTTCGTTCACCTCGCGCTCCGGAAAACTTCGGCCATGAATCGCCACGGAGAGGTCATCCAGCCGGATCGTCTGAGCTGCGCGACTCGAAAAGACCGTCACGTTCGACGGCAGGGTCAACTGGCGCGAGATCACCCCCTGCGCGTCGTGGTTTCCCTGCACGATGAAGCAGCGGATGCCCGCGCGCTCCAATCGGACCATCTGCCCGCGAAAGAACAGGCCGGTGTGAAAATCCTGCCAGTCCCGGTCGTAGATATCGCCGGCCAGCAGGAGGAAATCCACGCGCTCGGCCAGCGCCTTATCTACCAATCGCTCCAGCGCACTGCGGGTGGCACTACGCAACCGCTCAACCGGCGCACCGTCGTACCGGTTCAAGCCGCGTAAGGGACTATCAATGTGAAGATCGGAGGCGTGGATGAAGCGCATGAGAATTTGGTCCCGCCGTTTTCATTGAGAAGCGACAATCGAAGCGGCCTACCGCCAAGGCAATTCGAGTCAATATACGATCCCTCATATACCACATCATAACCATCGTCGCACTCGAGTCCCATTGCCACGAATGCCCGGCCGAACAGGCAGGTGAGCGCCCGTTCTTCCGGTTCGATTTGGAAACGATTCATATAAAACACGAAGCCGGGAAGAATCAGGAAAGCCAATGCATTGGAGAAGAATATGCCCCAGCCGAGCAAGATCCACAAGAAGCCCAGATACATCGGATTGCGTGTCAGTCGGTAGAGAGGACCTTTTAATTCTAAACCCTGCATAGGATCAATCAGTTCTTCGTCGCTCATGTCAGCTCAGTCAACGCCGCCCGCGTGCTCAGGCATGATGCGTGAGCGGCGCGCTCCTCACAATGCCGGCAAGCAGACCGTCTAGGAGCCTGTCCGACATTGCCTTCGCAGCGAGGCGAAGGAGGCGTGACCAGATGCGAGGCCGCAGGCCTGGAAAAACCGGAAGCGTATTCGCTGAAATACGTTGAGGATTTTTTCGGGCCGAGAACGACGCAGATGATCGTGGATCGTTTGCCGCAGTCGAACGGTCAATGTCGGACAGGCTCCTAGAAGGACCGTTATTCAAGATCGGCCGGTTGTTGACGAGCACTGTCATTAACTGTATGATTTTGTCATACAGGAGACACAAGATGAAACGAACACGCGTGCCGGTCACAGTCTCGCTTCCCTCGAATCTCGCAGAGAGCTTCACTCGCTTGGCCAAAGCGGAAGCCAAAAACAAGAGCCAGTTATTCAGAGAGATGTTGACTACCTATGAGCGCAGCCGTCGGGAACAAGCCTTTTACGAACTCCAGCGGTATGGCATCAAAAAGGCCAGAAAAAAAGAGATGATGACTGAGGCCGACGTGGACAAGCTGGTCTTTCAAGGCCGTTGACCGTGCGGGTGGTCTTCGACACCAATATCTATGTGTCCGCGTTAGCCATCCCCGGGGGCAAGGCTGAAGAGGCCTACCTAGAAGCCATTCGTGGCGCATTCGAACTCTTCACATCCGTGGCGATCCTCACCGAAACCGCTGGTGTGCTTCAAAGAAAGTTCGACTGGGAAGAAGAGCGGGTACGGGATGCGATTCAGGTCATTGGCAAGACCGCGACGGTACTACGTCTGAGACCGACCCTGCATCTCCTGCAAGATGAACCGGACAACCGTATTCTCGAATGCGCCGTCGCAGCCCGAGCGAATCACATCATATCGGGCGATCGCCATTTGTTGGCACTCCGTCAGCATGAAGACACAACCATTCTCTCTCTGGCCGCGTTCCTCACCGAGCTGAAACCATAGCAGTCGGAGAATCCGCCACCACCGCGCCGCGTCGCAGCGATACAGCCAGCTTCGTGGCAATCACGTCCGGATATACGATTGCTAGCCGCACCCCCATTTGCTGCGATCCCATTTTCTTTGTCGCTATTCCCGCTTCAGTCAGCGCCGCTCGCGTGATCACGCATGGTACATAAGGGCAAGGTCCAAACAACGCCGGCGCGAACCTGTGGGAATCTGTGACCCCGCCCGCCAGAGTCCGGCGGGCGGGGCACAACTGCCCTACCGACCGGCGGTTCGCTTGCGGCAACCACACTGGCAGTTGATTTGCTCGCAGCGACAGGCGTTTGCCTGGCACCCGCAGGAACAGGATGCGCATTCGCAGGTTCCGCAACAGCTTGTCTTGGCGATCTTCTGCGCGGTGGGTTTTTTCACTTCGGCCATGGTGGGTCTCCTTTGAGATGCCGACGCGTGATTGCGTCGTCACAGAGGCTGACGGATGCCTCCCGGAAACCTTACAGTTCTTCAGACAGTTTGGTAAGTTGTTCGCATGCCCCTCAAATCAAACGCCTCGACAGCTCTCTCGCCGGACGCCATCGCGCAACTGGTGAAGGGACACCGTGAGTTCCTAGCCTTCCTGGAACGGCGCGTGGAATCTCGCGCCGTGGCAGAAGATATTTTACAGACGGCCTTTGCGCGTGGACTGGAGCGCGGAGCGGGCGTGCAGGACGAAAAAGTCGTCGCCTGGTTCTATCGGGTGCTGCGCAATGCCGTGATCGATCACTACCGGCAGCGGTCCACCACCGCGCGAGTGATGGAAGCCTGGGGGCGGGAATTCCCGGATGTGCAGGAGCCTGAAGCGGAGCTGCGGCAGGAGATCTGCCAATGTGTCTCGGGCCTGTTGGAAACGCTCAAGCCGGAATATCGCCAAGCCCTGCGGATCGTGGATCTGGAGGAAGGCAAACTGAATGATCTTGCTCAGCAGTCAGGCATCACGGCCGAAAATGCGGCCGTGCGCGTGCACCGGGCCAGGGCCGCGTTGCGTCGCCGGATCGAACAGGCCTGCGGCACCTGTTCCGTTCACGGTTGTCTGGATTGTTCCTGTGAGAAAGCCGACGGGGAGCCGTGCGGAGGGTAAGCCGGTGTATTCGAGCGTAAACGCGAGGCAGCTTTTGGGGCAGGCACATTACCCTATTGTGACCGGCATGAGCGCCATGGTGTCGTTGCCGAAGATGTCGATGACTTTGACCGCAATGACATAGCGGCCAGGCTTATCGTAGGCGTGCGTGGCGGTTTTCAATTCGAGGTCGCGGGTTTGGCGGGTGCGGAAGCTTTGCCATTCGTTCTCGAAGATGTAAGCCCCAGTCCAACGCTCCTCGAAATCGTCGGCAGGCAGTTCAAGGTCACGTTGCGCCGGTTCCTGTCCCGGTAGAAAGCCCTGCACGCCGCCAAGGCCGGTGCCACGGGACACCTTGATGATTTCCTTTCTGCTCTCATAGTTGAAATCCACCGCCCAGTAGTCCACCCAGTCGGTCCATTGCTTCGTGAGCACGTCGCGGGTCACGACGCCCTGCTTGTCCTTGCTGATCTTAATGAGCTTGCCGGACTCACAGACGACCTCACTCTTGCCTTCCTTCAGCTCCGCCGCGATCGAGTCCACCAGCCCCTGGGAGTAGTAGACGGAGAAATCAGTCAGTTCTACCGAGAGCGTGAGTGTGTCTTTCTTGCCGAAGCGCGGGGTGACTTCGATATAGGCCACGTCATGAAAACGGACTTGCCCCTTCTCGACCGCGCGTTTGTCGAAGACTTCCGGCGGGATCGTCTTGGGCGCGAGGTCGATGCCCTTCTGCTTCGCCTCATCCAGCACGGCTGGAAACAGACCCATCTCGAACTCGAAGGCCAGCACGTCCACGCGCGACGCCCCGCGCTTGCGGCATTCCGTGATCACTTCTTCCACGAACAGTCGTCCGACCGGCAAATTGATCGGGCCGACGACCACGAGCCGCCCACCGTTCTTGCCATGAAAAAATCCCGTATCGGGCAACGGCTCGGCGCGGTAGGCCTTCAGGATCAGTTCACGGAACTCCGTCTCTTTCTTCGCCAGCGCCTCTTCTTTCTTCTTCCCGCTGAGACGACCTGAGACATTGAGGTAGGCTTGGCGCTCGTAACGGCCCAGGTTCAACACTTCAAAGGCACGGAACGGTTTGCCGGAGGCTTTCAACTCACGCTGCACTTGAATCAGCCGTTTTCGCGTCGTGTGAATCCCGAACTTGCCCAGGTCTGTAGCGATCCATTTGCGCCCGAGCTTTTCCGCCACGGCGGCAGTCGTGCCACTCCCACAGAAAAAGTCCGCCACCAGATCGCCTTCGTTGCTGCTGGCTGAGATCACTCGCGCTAGTAGGGCTTCGGGCTTTTGGGTTGGATAATCAACGCGCTCCTCTGCCTGCGAATTAGCAGCGTGTATATCGCCAAAAACATCGCCGATTGCGACTCCAGGCATTTCATCTAAATAGCGCTTGTAACGGGGAACAGTACCGGGACTTGGCTGAATTACTCTGCCTTCGGCGATTAACCTTTCCATCTTCTCTTTGCCATAACGCCAAAAGCGAGTGACGCCCATCAACTCATATTGTGGGTGCCCTCTGCCACCACCGCCTGGAGCAGTGAGGTTATCAAGCATGAACCGACGCCCAGCAGCATCTCTGTTTGCATACTTGGATTCCACGTAGTCAGCATCATAACTTGCGAACGGTTGGCGGAATACCGGTTTAGCTCCAGAACTTCTTGCATAGTAGAGAAGCGTTTCGTGGATTCGCGGCCAATTAAACGCACCTTGCGCATAGTCGTTCTTTGTCGTGGTGCGTTTCCAAATGATCTCGTTTATGAAGCTATTCCTGCCGAAAACCTCATCCATTGCCAAGCGCACCCACGCGGCCACCCGCCAATCGCAATGCACGTAGACACTGCCTTCGTTGTGCATCAAATCGCGCATGAGGATGAGGCGTTCGTAAATCATGGCGATGAAGGAATCCGCGCCGCGCCCCCAGGTATCGCGGTAGGCGATCTGTTCGAGGAGATTCGGCTCTTTGTGGAAGGTCTCGCCCCCGATCTCGATGTCCATGCTGAAGTCCGCGCCGACGTCGAAGGGCGGATCGATGTAGATAAGCTTCAGCCCGCCGGCGTCCTCGATCTGGCGGCGGAGCGCGCCAGCCTTGAGTGAAGACAAAATCAGCTTGTTGTCGCCCCAGATGAGTTTGTTGGTCCAGCCCTTGACCTGCCGTCCGCCCAGATCGTACCCAAGTTCTTCCTGGTCGCGTTGTTCCTTCCGCGGCTCGTCGATATGTTCGAGGGTTTGGAAGGGTAGGATGGCCGTGCAGACTTCACGGGTTTTTCCGTTCCAGACAAGTTCGACTTCGCGTTTGTCGGCGAACAGGAGGAAGCGATACTTCTCCGGCAACGATTTGCCCTGCTCGATGAGCTTGATGAGGTCGCGCTTCTCCGCGTCAGAGAGGTCGTAGCGTTCGCTGTCGTGTGGACGTGCCATATCGTGATTCCTGCTTCTTTCCAGGATCTAGTGACTACCTTCTCTCTTAGCCTCTTTTAAGGGTGCTACCCATTTCCACCGCCATGCCTCGGGCATCATGTGGCAAGAACCGTTAGAAACAGGGTAATAACCCCTCACTTATTACCCCATTTCGGCTGAGCATTACGCCATTTCGCCCCGCGGCCTTTCCCGACCGGAA
>CABVRO010000111.1:0-1656 GCA_902500715.1 uncultured Nitrospira sp.
CCCCGCAGTGGCTGCTGGCGAAGGGCGTCGGCAGCGTCAAGGAGTCGGACGGCATTTTCCCCGACTATAACCATCCCGTTTTTCTCGATTACCATGAGCGGCTCATTCGCGCCTTCGGCGAGCGGTATGGCCGGTCTCTCGACATCGATCATGTGGATATCGGATCGGTGGGGTGCTGGGGCGAATGGAATACGGCTTGCTGCGAAGGTGTGGAGGCACAGTGCAAGGCGTATTTCCCTACCGAAGCGAATCAGCTCGCCATCACCGATTGGTATTTCAAATATTTTGCCGGAACGCCGCTCGTCATGCTGCACGGCGGGCAACTCACGTATGCGACGTCGCGAGGGGCCGGTTGGCGAGGCGATTGTTTCGGGGACTACGGCTATTTCAGCCCCGACTGGAACCATATGGAGCATGGCTATGAGCCGGTGTTGCAGGAGCCGGCTGTTGCCGAGGCGTGGAAGCGCGGGCCGGTGCAGATGGAGGTCTGCGGCTATATCCATGAATGGTACGAGCGGGGATTCGATCTCGACCGGATTCTGGACAAGGGGCTGGAATGGCATATCTCGGTGTTGAATGCCAAGTCGAAGCCGGTGCCGGCCGCGTGGCGGCCGCGCTTCAATGAGTTTCTGAAGAAGATCGGGTATCGGTTTGTATTGCGGGAGCTGACCCATCCGGCCGCGAGCAGCGCCGGCGAATCGTTCGTCATTCGATCACGGTGGGACAACGTCGGCGTGGCGCCTGTGTATCATGCCTGGCCGCTGGCGTACCGGCTGCGCTCAGGCTCGGATGAGGTGGCGGCGCAGTGGACCAGTTCTACCGACTTGAAACAGTGGCTTCCCGGACCGTTACATCGGGTCGAGGACAGGGTGGTGGTGCCGGCAACCGTTCCTGCCGGTACCTATATGTTGGATGTGGGGATTCTTTCCGAGGATGCCCGCTCTGCAGTGGTTGACTTGGCGATCGAGGGTAAACGAACGGACCGCTGGTACTCGGTGTCACGCGTCGAGATTCGCTAGGCGTTCGACGCGCTCCGATGAGTTCGATCTGCCCAACGGTGGTGGTATGGGAGTGATCCTGACGTGAACGGACTTCTTACACAGCCAGAGCCGGAGCCGCCTGTTCGAGGTGGAGCACCGTCGTCACTTGGTTGCCGTTCCCGCAGTACTCGATCCGGTCGAAGCTGACCTTGTTGGCCATGGCGATTCCGCGTCCATGCGTATCAAAGGCACGCTCGGGGTCGAAGTCTAAATATTTCTTCCAATCGAATCCGTTGCCTTGATCAGTGATCTGTAACGACAGCTCATGCGGCCGGCGGGAAAATTTCGCCGTGGCGACGCGGGACGAGTAGGGGGGCGAGCTCAGCCGGCGGGCAATTTCCTCCTCTAACTTGTCGTCTTCGATGAGGCGCGACTTTTCCTTATAGCCGATGCTCAGGTTGCCGTGTTCGATCGCATTCAAGGTCAGTTCGAGGATGCCGGTGACTACCCGGTCGGCATCGGAATAGGCGTGTGCGAGCAGCATGGCGAGGTTACGGGCTTCCTCGGGCGTCCTGAATTGGAAGGTCCCGGATTCGAGAAGGCGCATGGTCGTCGTGGTCCGGCGCAAGTCCTGCCGTATATCCAGATAGCTGATGTGATCTCGGACTGCCGCATC
>CABVRO010000111.1:1756-11753 GCA_902500715.1 uncultured Nitrospira sp.
TTTCATCTTGCGCAGCACTTCCATGCCGTCCATCCCGGGCATGATGCGGTCGAGCAGGACGGCGTGAAAGCGATCGGGCTCAGCTTCCAGAATGTCCCAGGCTTGCTGGCCGCCTTGTGCGGTCGTGCATCGATAGTGCTGTTCGGGAAGAAACTCCAGGAGAATTTTGAGATTCAGTGGAGAGTCATCGACGAGTAAGAGCTGCGGTTGAGGCAAGATCATAATATGGAACACCTCCGCTTGCCGGCCAAGCCATCGGGATTACATGGGTAGGAAACGGCCTTACATTAAAAACTAAGGTCTTGCTACGTTTATCGGAATGCGCTGAAGAATACTTAAGGCAGGACGGAAAAAACACCTCGGAAGGACTCCGCTAGGACATAGGCCCCAGAAGAGTCCTTCCGTTAGGCCTATTGCTTGACGATATCCAGCAGTTCCACTTCGAAGATGAGCGTGGCGCCGGGCTTGATGACCGGAGGTGACCCGCGGTCGCCGTAGGCGATGCCGGACGGGCAGACCAGCTTGCTTTTACCGCCGACCTTGATCAACTGCACCGCTTCAGTCCAGCACTTGATGACCTGATTCAGCGGAAAGGTGGCCGGCTCTCCACGTTTGACAGAGCTGTCGAAGACCGTCCCGTCGGTCAGGGTGCCATGGTAATGGACCTTGACCGTATCCGTCGCTTTCGGGTTCGCGCCTTTCCCTTCCTTGATCATGGTCACAATGGCGCCTGATTCCGTCTTCTTGGCGCCTGGTTCCGCTGCCGCCTTGGTCAGAAATGCAGCCCCGGCTTTCTTTTCCACATCGGCCAGGGCAGTGGACCGGACCTGCTGCATCTGCTGAATCTTGGGCCCGTAGACATTCATGTCGACCTTTTGAGGCCGCTTGAGCACGCCGTCGGCCAGACCGGCCTTGACGAATTCGAGTTCGGACTCGTTCAGCGTGAAGGGCATGAGCGATTGGCTGATGGCTGCCCCCAGGGCATACAGGGTTTTCTGTTCATCGTTGGCCGGTTCTGGGGCGGCGGCCCAACTGAGCGAGGACATGAGAAGCACCATTGCGGAAACGGCCCCGGTCACATGACGCATAGACGATCCTTTCTGCTGAAAAGCATGACTGAGCCCACCATATGATAGGCAGACCTTGCGGCTCAAGACAATTCTTGGGCGGGCGGCTGAAAATGGCCGCCGGCTTCGTTCTCGGTTGCGACGCTCACTGCGACGTACCCAGAGGGTACGCCTCATTCGCGTCGCGCCCTGCGGCCTTGCCGGACGGCCATTTTGAGCCGCCCGCGAAGATCGTGCGAGCTTGCCTTGCGGCGTACTCCTACCGGGTACGCCTCCGGTTTTGACTCGCCTGCGGCCTAGCGGGATGTCGTTTTGAGCCGCCCGCGAAGATCGCGTGAACTCTCTCTGCGACGCACCCAGAGGGTACGCCTCATTCGCGTCGTGCCCTGCGGCCTTACTGATTACCATTTTGAGCCGCCTGCTCACATCGCAGACTCGAGCTGTGCGATCAGGACAGCGCGTCTCTTCCGTGAGGGCTGTCGAGATCGAGTTGCGGTCCGATGGGGACGATTCGGGTGGGATTGATGTCATCATGCGTGACGTAGTAATGCCGCTTGATGTGGTCGAAATTCACGGTTTCCGCGATGCCGGCCACCTGATAGAGGTCTCTCAGGTAGCCCCATAGATGCGGGTAGTCGATGATGCGCCGGACATTGCATTTGAAATGTCCGTGGTAGACCGCGTCGAACCGGATGAGCGTGACGAAGAGCCGCCAATCGGATTCGACGAACTGCGGGCCGAAGAGGTAGCGGCGGCGACTGAGCCTGCTCTCGAGTTGATCCAGGGCTTCGAAGACAGATCGCGCCGCCTGTTCGTAGCCGCGCTGAGAGGTCGCGAAGCCCGCGCGGTACACGCCGTTGTTCACCCGTTCATAGAGAAACGTATTCATCTTGTCGATCTCCGCGCGGAGAGCCGCAGGATAGAGATCTAGCGCACTGGCGGTGAAGCGATTGAACGCTCCGTTGAGCATCCGCATGAGATCGTCGTCGGAATTGGTCACGATGCGCTTCGTGACCGTATCCCACAGAACCGGAACAGTAACGCGATTCCGGTACTCGGGGTCGGTCAGCCGATAGGCCTCGCTGAGAAAGTGAAATCCATTGATCGGATCGGTCGAGTGGCCTTGCCCGTTGCGAAAGGCCCAGCCCTGCTCATCGCGAATGGGATCCACCACGGTCATGCCGACGACCGATTCCAGCCGCTTGAGCGAACGCACGATGATCGTGCGATGCGCCCAGGGGCACGCGAGCGAAACATAGAGATGATAACGCCCGGCTGCGGCCGGGTATCCCGATCGCCCGTCCTCGGTCACCCATTGGCGAAAGGCATCCTCTTGACGCGTGAATTCGCCAGCTTCGGTCTGTTCGTTGGGGAACTGGGGCTGTCTGGTCATGCCGGATTCTCCTTGCGCGTTCCACCTTAGTCAGATTCGACGAGTGACGTCAATTGCGTGATTGCCGGCGGACGGGTGTGAGCTGGCGGCGGCTCATTTGCGGTCAAACTGCGGAGCCTGACGAGGCGCGGACACATCCCATCCGACCGAAAAGAGCAGGAGCAGACCCGCCGCGCTCGTCTGCTTGGTACGAGCGCTGGTTTCCCGCGGGGGCAACGGCTGGTTGGCGATGATGCCGTCGCCCAACACCCGCGTGTCCAGATCCAAGGTGCCGCCGATGGCGAAGTTGAAACTGTACTGATTGGTGTGATGCGGCCGGTAGCCCACCATGAGGCCGCCGCCCACGGCATCGATGATCCGAGAACCCGGCGCCAGGGCGAGAAACGGCCCCCAACTCCATCGTTGTTCATCCCATCGATCGATCCAGAGATGGACTTCCGGCATCACGCGCATCAGGTCGTTGCGTTCGTTGTCGATGCGGACGATACGATTCGTCACCGAGACGGACTCGACTCGCCGCGGTCCCAAGTTATGCGTCCAACCCAACCCCAGACCGAATCCGAGATTCTGAATGAACCAGGGACCGGAATGGTCCTCCACCGCTCTCTCTTCGGCCCGCCCGGGGACGGGAGAGGGCTGGCGTGGTGACGGCGTACGAACCACAGAGAGATCGTTTTCTCCCGGCGGCAGGGACGGAGTGGCGGGTGGAAGCGCGGAACCGGCGGGCTCGCTCGCCACGGGCGAAGGAGTCTTGGCGAGCCTCGTCGATCCAAACGCCCATTCACTGTGCGGCCGTTGCGGAACGCTGTGGAAACGATCATCGGACGATGAAGCCGCTACCGGTGGGGGCAATGATTCCGTGGTGGCCGGATGGGAACGGGGGGCCGGTCGTGCGACGGCAGTGTCGGCCGGGCTGTCTTGCGGAATTGAAGGAGAGACGGGACTCTGCTCCGGTTGTGGCATGGCGGCTGGGGGTCTGTCCGAAGCCTGCGCAACGGCCGGTTGAGGCGCAGGGGGAGAGGCCTGCACGCCAGGGTGGTTTTCTGCGGGAGAGGCTGCTGGGGGTTCCGGGGTCGATATCGAGTGAGGACTTGTCAAAGCCGGGGTTGGTAACGTCCCTTCCGCCGGAGTTGTTCCGGTTGGCTCCGGTCTGTCCATCGGACGGATTTCCATCTTTGGCGCGACGGGATGCGGCGGATCGAGGCTCGCGGTGGGCGAGGGCTCCGGCAGAGGGACTGGGGAGTTTTCAGCCGGTGGAGGGGTTGCCTGTGTCGATTCCCGGGGCGGCAGCGGGAGAGCCGGCGTTTCGCCCGGCGCCTCAATCGGCGAGGTGGGAGCGGCTGCTTCTGTGGGACGACGATCTGAGCTCGATCGGGCGTCGCCAGGCGACGTTGCGCCAGGCTGCCCGGAATCTCCGGTGCTCATTTCAACCGCGGCAGGAGTCAGCGGAGAAACGGCAGCCGGTGCGGGATGAGGGGGCGGCGTGTTAAACGCCTGTTGCAACGCGGCATTGTTGCTTTCCAGGGCCAGTACCGAGGGCGTCCTTCCCCCTTGGTCAGGAGCGCCTGGATCGGCTCCGGCACGGAGCAGCCCATGGATCACCGTGGTTTGCCGGGCCAATCGGTCTGCGCGAGCTTCACCGGCGGTTTCCCAGAACCGTCTGACTGCCTGGTGAAGCGGGGTAAACCCGAGTTTGTTCCTGATGGTCGTCTGCGCGCCGGCGGAAAGCAGCGCATCGACGCATTGTGGATGACTTTGGAAGCTGGCTTCGTGCAGGGCCGTGTTTCCCTCCCGGTCCTGGGCGTCTACCTGCGCGCCTTGTTTCAGGAGCAAGGCGACGAGCGCCAGGTTGCCTCTTGCTGCCGCGGTGATGAGGGGCGTGGCCCCTCGGGCGTTGCGGGCTTCGATATTGGCGCCACGGTCGAGCAACACCCGGGTCCTGGCGGGAACGCTTTCGGTGAGTGCCGTATGGATCGATTGTTCCGAGTCAGCCCCGGTCAGCGTCGGCGTCGCCCGTTTTTCTAACGGACGAGCCTCACCGGCGGACCAGCATCCGACAATCACGAGGCAGATGGCGCAGGCAACGCCGGTGCTGTGGTGCAAGCGACTCACGGGTCCCCAAGAACAACGAGTCGAAGGACGCAAAAATGACTGTATGGTTTAGCATACAGTCGCTTCCGGCGTCATCTGCAGTTATCGGGTGGGAACGGGAGAATCGAAGGATTTGAACGAAGGAGACCGGCGGGGGAGAAGGCCGGCGGTCGAGACCGTGGCCCAGTCAGGCGACCGCCCTGTTCGCGCAAGAGCTTGTTCGAAGCAGGCTTACCAGCGGCGATGCCACCGCCCATAGTAGGGACGGTAAAAACGTGGGCCCCATGCATAGGGGCGCGAATAAAACGGGGAGCCATAGATCCAGGGGCGTCCGAGGTACAGGCCAAAGCCCACGGAGGGATAGCCGTACAGCAAACCGGGGGCGATACCGGGAGAGACGTAGGTGTAACTGGGGGGGGCGGAGGATTGTTGCGCCATTTGACGCTGCAAGTCGGCAGTCGCGGCGCTTTGCCGTTCAGCCTGATCTTTGAGTTGGCCGACGGTGCTCTGCTGGAGGTGGACTTCTGCCTCCAGTTTCGAGATTTTTTCCCGCTGGATTTCGATAAAGGCCTGCAGGCAGCGCGTGTGGGCATCGCCCGTGTAGTTCGAACATTCCCAGGGGCCGGACGAGTCCGCGCCAAACGCCGGCAGCACGAACAGCAGGCTGCTGAATCCCAGTGCGAAAGAGGTCAACCAGTGCCGAGGGGATTCCAATCGGTGAGTCGTACGACGTACCATGACGCTCCTCCTTGGCCAGCTATCGATAGCCTATCATGCGCAGAGGGGGAACACTAGGTGCGGCTCGCAAAGAACGAAACGAACAACTGCCTCGTCGGTTGACAGCGATGTGATGAAACGGTGCCTCCAAGCAGGCAGAGCGGTAGAAAGGAGAAGGGACGATGGGAGAGAAACAGGTGATCGCGGTCGTGGGAGCGACGGGGATGCAAGGTGGCGGGTTGGTGCGGGCGATACTGGCCGATCCAGCCAGTGGGCTGGCGGTACGCGCGTTGACCAGGGACGTCCATTCGGACAAGGCCAAGGAGCTGGCCCGGCTCGGCGCGGAAGTGGTGGCCGCTGATGTGCACGACGGAGACAGTCTGCAACGGGCGTTTGCCGGAGCCACCAGCGCGTTTTGCGTCACGTTCTTCTGGGCGCATGGTTCTCCTGAAAAGGAATACGGTGAAGCCGAGGCCCTGGCCAAAGCCGCGAAGGCGGCAGGCGTGCGGCATGTCATCTGGTCTACCCTCGAAGATACGCGCCGATGGGTACCGCTCTCCGACAACCGGATGCCGACGTTGATGGGAAAATATAAGGTGCCGCACTTCGATGCCAAGGGTGAAGCGGACCAGCTGTTCAAGCAACTGGGGCTGCCCACGACCTTTCTGCTCACGTCGTTCTATTGGGACAATCTCATCCACTTCGGCATGGGGCCGAAACCAGGTCCGGACGGCACGCTGGCCTTCACGCTTCCCATGGGCGAGGCGCGGTTGCCCGGGATTGCGGCGGAGGACATCGGCAAGTGCGCGTTGGGGATTTTCAAGAAGCGGGAGGCCTATGTCGGCAAAACCGTCGGCATCGCAGGCGAGCATCTGACCGGTTCACAAATGGCCGCCGCCTTGAGCAAGGCGCTCAACCGGGAGGTGCGCTATCAGGCCGTACCGCCGGAAGTCTACCGGACCTTCGGGTTTCCGGGCGCGGACGATCTTGCCAACATGTTTCAGTTTAAACGCGACTTCAACGCGGTCTTTTGCGCGGCCCGCGAACCGGCGATTGCGCGGGCGCTCAACGGCGGACTGCAGACCTTTGCGCAGTGGCTGGAGGCGAACAAGGCACGGATTCCGCTCTCTTAGCCGAGGAGAAAGGTTCCTGGCGGGAGTCCTTAGTGCTGGGACTTCTGTTTGGCCAGGCGGCAGGAGGATGCGAACGGATTGCACCGCAGCCGGTGAATCTTGATCGTCCGCAATTTCTCCGGCCCTGCCGTGATCTGTGGCTCCGGATGACGCTCCCCGTTCGTGAGTACTGGAAACGAGGCGAGTGTCGTCAGGATGCAGATGGACAGGACCGCCACCACCCATGCGACATAGAGTGAGTAACGCATGGCCTATTCGTAACACAGCCCGCGGCTGAGTCAACGAAATGATCATTTTTGATCATTGCTGTCCGTTGTATCCTCCTTTATGCCCGATGTCGTCCATAAGATTCCGTAATCTGTTTCAGCAATTGTGGAGAAGATTGCGATGGCGCAGACTGTCCAAGCTGTTGATCGGTATGTGAGCCATTCTAATGATCGGAGAAGGAGGATCTCATGAACCAGGTCTGTGTGAAGCTCTCGGCCTTACTGCTCGCGACGGTTGGTCTCTGTTCTCTTGGTTGGGCCGGTGAAATGAAAGCCTCACTCGAAGATATGAAGGGTGGCGCCAAAGCCAAAGTCGAGGAAGTGAAGGGCGAGGCGAAAGCCGCGGTCGAAGAGGCGAAGGGCAACAAGGTGCAGGCTGAAGTCGAGCGCGCGAAAGGAAAGGGGAATGCAGCCGTCGAGAAAGCGAAAGGCAAGGTCCAGGAATTGAAGGCCAAAACGGAGTAAGCCGTTTTCTCACGAGGCGTCGAAGGGCTTGCGCGGCGCTCTGCGCCGGCGCAAGCCTGTTCTTCCTGCGCGGTCCCCACTCCGGCTGAGTGCCCCGGCATTGCGCAAGCGGTCCGCTGCCGCTACAATCCGCTCGCTTACCGCCACTGGGCGGATGAAGTCTCACCGGCGCGCGATTGGCCCCATGCTCCTCTCCTTCGTGATTCTGTACCTGGCCTGCTCGGTCGGGATCGGGCTGTATGCAGCGACACGCGTCCACAACACCAAGGACTTTGCGGTCGCCGGCCGCTCCCTTCCATTGCCGGTGGTCACGGCCACGGTGTTTGCGACCTGGTTCGGGGCCGAGACGGTCCTGGGTATCTCCGCCACCTTCGTCAAGGACGGCCTCCGAGCGGTCGTGGCCGATCCCTTCGGATCGAGCCTCTGTTTGATCCTCGCGGGATTGTGGTTCGCCCGCCGGCTCTACCGGCTGAACCTGCTCACGATCGGGGATTTTTACCGGTTGCGGTACAACCGCGCCGTCGAAGTGCTCTGTACCCTGTGCATCGTTGTTTCATATCTCGGGTGGGTCTCGGCGCAGATCAAGGCGCTGGGCCTGGTGTTTGCTGTCGTGACCGGCGGAGCGATGAGCCAGTCCACCGGCATGGTGCTGGGCGCGCTCATCGTGTTGACGTACACCACCTTCGGCGGCATGTTCTCCGTGGCGATTCTCGACTTCGTGCAGATTACGATCATCATGGGCGGGATGGTGTATATCGGGTCCGTGATCAGCGATCTCGCCGGAGGAGTGAGCACAGTGGTGAGTCACGCGGCGGAGGCGGGGAAGTTGGACTTTTTTCCGCCCGCGCGGACCGACCTGTGGATTCCGTTCGTCGGGGCGTGGGTCACCATGATGTTTGGGTCGATTCCCCAGCAGGATGTGTTTCAGCGGATCACGTCGGCGCGGGATGAAGGGACCGCGGTGCGCGGGTCCGTGCTCGGCGGGACGCTCTATTTCTTCTTCGCCTTCGTGCCGATGTTTCTCGCCTATTCGGCGACGCTGATCGATCCGGCGCAGGTTGCCGAGCTGATGCAGCGGGATGCGCAACTCATTCTGCCGTCCCTGATCGTGCAGCACACGCCGATCGCCGCGCAGATTATCTTCTTCGGCGCCCTATTGTCCGCGATCATGAGCTGCTCGTCGGCCACGTTGCTCGCGCCCTCCGTGGCCTTCAGCGAGAATATCGTCAAAAGCCTGGTGCCCACGATGGGCGATCGCGGTCTGCTCATGGTGATGCGGTCGGTGTTGGTCGGGTTTACCGCTTTGGTGTTGCTGTTTGCGCTCAACTCGGACGCGAGTATCTTTAAGATGGTGGAAAGCGCGTACAAGGTGACACTCGTAGCTGCCTTCGTGCCGCTGCTGGCCGGCCTGTATTGGCCGCGCGCGACGACGCAAGGGGCGCTGCTGGCTATTGCCGGCGGGCTTGCGACCTGGTTGACGCTGGAAGGTATGGTCACGCCGGATCAGATCTGGCCGCCGCAGCTGGTCGGCGCCCTGGTGGCGGCAGGCGGCATGGTGGTCGGGTCGCTGCTACCCCAGTGGATGGCGCACAGCCCGACCCTGGGCGCTTCCGGACATCCGTCCCGCCCCATGCCGGTGGAATCACCGACCGGCCCGCATCAGTCTCGCTAGGCCGGGGAAACCGAGTGTAGGATCTCGCGCACCAGCCGGATCAAGTCCTCGGGAGAAAACGGCTTCTGTAAAAACGAGGTCTGTCCCTGAGATTCTCCACCCGTGGCAGGCAGGTTGTCGCTGTACCCCGACATATAGAGGACTTTCAAATCGCTGAAGTGGCTTCGCAGCCGCATCGCGAGCTCCTTGCCGTTCATGCCCGGCATCACCAGGTCGGTGATCAAGAGATCGATGTGCAGCGTCGTGCGCCGGATGAGATCCATCGCTTGGAACCCGTCTTCGGCTTCATGCACGGTGTACCCATGGGTGCGGAGAATATGCTGGGTCAGCATGCGGACGGAGGGCTCGTCTTCCACCAGCAGAATGATTTCTGTCCCGCTTTTGCGATCCGGTTCGGCGGGCGCGGGCGGGAGCGCAATCTGAGGGGGTACCATTTCGGGAAGAAACACCGTCATCGTGGTGCCCTGGCCCACCGCGCTCTCGACGGAAATCGTGCCTCCGCTTTGGTGCACGATGCCGTAGACCGTGGAGAGGCCGAGGCCGGTTCCCCGTCCGGGCGGTTTGGTGGTGAAAAACGGCTCGAAAATTTTGGCCTTTGTCGCGGGGTCGATGCCGGTTCCCGTATCGTGCACGCGCAGCCGGACATAGGTGCGAGTGGTGCGCGAGTCGTGGCCGGGTCCCCAGACCTCGCGCGGAGGCACCTGGCAGGTATCGATGGTCAAGGTGCCGCCGTGCGGCATGGCATCGCGGGCATTGACGGCCAGGTTGAGCAATACCTGTTCGAGTTGCACGGCATCCGCTTTCACCCATCGCGGGCTCGGGTCGAGCTGCAAGACAATGGTGACATGCTCACCGATCAGGCTCTTCAAGAGCGCCATCAGATCCCGAATCACCCGGTGCAGGTCCAACGAGACCGGGTGCAGCATCTGCTTGCGGCTGAAAGCCAGCAATTGGCCGGTCAGCGCCGCGCAGCGTTCGCCCGCGCGCTGAATTTCCTGCACGAAGTACCGGGCTGAGGAGTTCTGGCTCAGCTCCTGAAGCAGGACCGCGCTGTAGCCCAGAATCACAGTCATGACATTGTTGAAATCGTGCGCCACGCCTCCGGCGAGTCGCCCGACCGCTTCCATTTTTTGCGCCTGCCGCAATTGATCTTCGAGTTCGCGCGCCTCCGTAATATCTTCCGTGATGCCGCT
>CABVRO010000112.1 GCA_902500715.1 uncultured Nitrospira sp.
ATCAGCCCGTGTCAAAGATGTCAATTGAATCGGATAGGCAGAACAGAAAGAATGCAGCGCGTGGCCGTGGGCCTGATGTAAGGTGCGACGCAGTTTTCGGCACCGGCCGCTGACCGTTCAAGACTACAAGACTGCAAGGCTAAAGGAGATGTCTCGATGAGGATTGCCCAGGTATCGCCGCTGTGGGAGAGCGTCCCTCCGAAGTTGTACGGAGGCACGGAACGCATCGTCTCCTACCTGACGGAAGAACTCGTCCGTCAAGGCCACCAGGTGACGTTGTTCGCCAGCGGTGATTCGGTCACGCAGGCAAAGCTGGAAGCCCCCTGCCAACAGGCCTTGCGTCTGAACACCGGGATCTTCAATCGCGAAGCGCCGCTCATTCAGATGATGGAGCAGGTCTTCGCTTCCGCCGACCAGTTCGACCTGATTCACTCCCATCTCGACTTTCTGGCCTTTTCTCTCTCGCGCCGCTGTCGGGTGCCCGTCGTGACGACACTCCATGGCCGGCTGGATTTGCCCGAATTGGTGCCGGTCTTCCGTGATTTTGCAGAACTGCCGCTGGTTTCCATTTCTGATTCGCAGCGTCGGCCGTTACCCTGGTGCAATTGGCAAAACACCGTCTATCACGGCCTGCCGCACGACCTCTATAAATTCAATCCTGAACCGGGCAAGTACTTGGCGTTTCTGGGGCGGGTCTCGCCTGAAAAGTGTCCGGATCAAGCGATCGAACTGGCCAAACGTGTCGGGATTCCCATGAAGATGGCGGCGAAGGTTGATCCGGCCGACCGGGCCTATTTCGAACGGGTCGTGGAGCCTCTCCTCGACCATCCCTTGATCGAGTTTGTCGGAGAGATAACCGATGCGGAGAAGAGCGATTTTATCGGGAACGCCATCGGCCTGATCTGTCCGTACGATTGGCCGGAACCCTTCGGCCTCGTGTTGATCGAAAGTCTTGCGTGCGGCACACCGGTCCTTGCCTACCGACGGGGATCCATCCCCGAAATTATCGGCCACGGGGTCACCGGCTTCATCAGCGAAAATCTCGATGAAATGGTGAGCCAGGTCGACAAGCTTGGCACCATCGATCGTCACCGATGCCGGCAGGTGTTCGACGAACGGTTCACTGCCCGGCGGATGACGAACGACTACGTGAAGATCTACCAGCAGTTAATCGCCGATGCCGCTGCGCTTCCTGGTAAGTCCGGGCAGCAGCACGCTTCGAACCTCTAGTCAGCGCGACATTCACCTCCACCTCGCGGAAGGACAAGCATGGCAGCTGAGTCGCAATCTACTCCTGAGTCGAACGTCAACGGATGGCGGTTATTAGGGACCCGTGATTTCGGTTGTCTCTGGGCCGGTCAGGTCGTTTCCCAGATCGGCGATGGTCTCAACAAGGTGGCGCTCCTCTGGTTCGTCTATGAAATGACCGGATCGGCGCTCAAGATGACTGCCATCGGGTTATTACAGACGATTCCCCCCTTGGTCTTCGGTCCTCTGATCGGCGTCTACCTGGATTACCTCCCCAAGAAGACCGTCATGATCGTCGTCGATCTCTTGCGAACATTGATGGTGCTTCTGATACCGCTGTTTTTTGCGTTCGATATGCTCACGCTCGAGCGGTTGTACGTGCTGGTCTTCCTCATCTCCATTGTATCCACAGTGTTCGGCCCGGCTTTGGCGTCCGCGGTGCCGCTGATCGTCCAGCGCTCGCAACTCACGACGGCGAATGCGTTTCTCCAGAGCACCACCAACATCGGTGTCTTGCTGGGACCGGCCATGAGCGGTTTGGGGATCGCGTTGATCGGCGCTCAAAATGTGCTGTATGTGGATGCTGCGACCTTTCTGGTGTCCGCGCTCTTCCTCTTGCCGATTCGTGTGCGGGACAGCCGGACAGTCAAGGGGCTCGATGTGTTGGCGACCCCCGTCATGCAGGACATGATGGTTGGATTCCGCTTCGTGTTCCTCCAGCATCGGGTGGTATTCGCATTGATGATTACCGCCGTGCTCTACAACCTGGCGATCAGCGCCTTCGTATTCCTCCTGCCGGTGGTGGCGAAGGAGCTGTTGCAAGTCGGCCCTATGGAGCTGGGCTGGTTGTGGTCGGCCTTGGGCATCGGAATGCTGGCAGCCTCTATCTGGCTGGCGCGGACGCCCCAGGGGACCTTCCAGGATCGCATCGGCAAAATCGGTCGTTCTCTGACGATCGGCGGTATTGCGGTCTGTGCGTTAGGATTGATTCAAACACCGGTGCTGTTCAGCACGTTCCTGCTGATCGTCATCATCGGCGGAAGTACGTCTCTCTTCTATCCGGTCGTATGGGCGATGCTTCAGGAAGTTACCCCGGAACATTTGCTGGGACGAGTGTTCACCACGTTCAGCGTCGGCGGGATGGCTTCCGCCATGGTCGGTATGGCCGGGTTCGGATGGGCCGCTGATACACTAGGTCCAGCCGTAAGCCTCATCGGGATCGGACTGCTCCTCTTGCTCACTGCGATGGTCACGGTGCAGGTAAGCCGCCGTGGCCACGTGGTGAGTCCGGCTGTTGCGTAAGACTTCCTCCACATCCGTTTTTTGTCTGTCTGCCGGTCATCCAGGCGGTGCTTGCAGGTGTTGTCTCGCCCGTGCGCCGGCTGTCTAGCGGGGACATTGTCGGTGTTGCTTTCTGTTCTTCCGTCGCGTATGTCTTTGCTTCCGGGGATGTTTCGTTTTCCGAGACGATGGCGACGACGGGCGCTTGGCGATCGGCTTCGCAGTCTCGGTTTCATTCAATACATGAGGGGCACATGCCTATGCGGGTGATTCGAACCGTCTACGTGACAGGTGTCCTGGCGTTGTTGGCGGCGTCGGGAGTGGGGGCTGTGAACGGGACTGCTCTGGCGGAATCGATGCCCGAGGGAAAGTCTGAAACCCCGCCGGTGCAACGACTGAAGGATCCCGACGCGAAGCCGAAGGAGTCGGAGCCGAAAGCGAAAGAGCCCGATTCGAAACCCAAGGAATCAGATGCCAAGCCTCCAGAAAAGCCCAAAGAGGCGGAGGCGAAACCCAAGGAGCAGGAGTCGAAGGGAAAGGAACCGGAGACCAAGACCAAGGACCAGGAGCTGAAAGCGAAGGAGCCGGCGGCGAAGGCCAAGGAGTCCGAACACAAGGCCAAAGAGGCAGAGCCGAAAGCTAAGGAGCCGGAGTCCAAAGCAAAAGAGCCTGATGCAGCGGCTGAACATCCCTGTCCAACAGTGCCCCACGCGGCAGAGGTGAAACCGGCGGCGGAGGCGCAGGCACCGCAAGGAGAGCCCGCAGGAGAACGCCCCAAAGCGGCGGAACAGGAAGGTAAGAAGCCGATACGTTCTTCTATGGTGACGGCCAAGTTGGCGCTTATGGCGGATCCGCACCTGTTTCCCTACGACATCGAGGTCGATACCAAGGACAAGGATCTCGTCCTGCTCGGAAAGGTGTCGCAGGAATCGGATAAGCGCGTGGCGACAGACATCGTGCGTTGTCTCGAAGGGGTGCACGCCGTCGAGAATCGACTCAAAGTTGAACAGGATGCGGCCCATGGGCTCTTCGCGGAACGCGACAAAATCATCACGCAATTGGTGAAAGAACGGTTCGAGAAGAGCAAAACCTTGCAATCGGTCAAGTTCGATGTGAAAACTGAGGACGGCATCGTCACCCTGAACGGGGCGACGCGGTTTCAGATCATCCTTCTCGAAGCGGCGCAAGCCGCCCGGCAGGTTCCCGGCGTACGCGCTGTGAATACCGACGCCGTGCGTTTGGTGGCCGGAGAATAGGAACGGTTCGTGACGACAGGGGTACAGGAGGTCCGACACGCAGTCTGCTGACACTATGGAACCACGGCACGTGAACGGAGGAGGGACGGGACGCCCTAACGTGAAGTGGTCGCCGCATCTGCTGACGCGCGATTTCACGCTCGTCTGGTGGGGCCAGATGGTCTCGCAAGTCGGCGATGGTGTGTCGAAGCTCGCGTTGCTCTGGTTCGTCTACTCCATCACAGGTTCTCCTCTCAAGACCACCATGATCGGGCTGTTGCAGACCCTGCCGCCCATTCTGTTCGGTCCTTTCATCGGCGTCATCGTCGATCGCGTTCCCAAGAAACTCTTGCTGATCAGCAGCGACCTGATTCGCGCGCTGGTGTTAGGCGTGCTGCCCTGTTTGTTGCCGGTAGACTCGTTCAGTATCGAGCGGCTGTATCTCATGGTGTTCGTCCATGCGGTCGCCTCCGCGGTGTTTGGGCCGGCATTGACCGCCGCCATTCCGTCCCTGGTCTCCCGCCACGAATTCACCGCCGCCAATGCCTTGTTACAGACGACAACCAGCATCGGAATCATCGTCGGCCCGGCGCTGAGTGGCGTCGGTATCGCGACGATGAGTTCTCAGGAAGTGCTCTGTGTGAATGCGGTCAGCTATGTCGTTTCCGCCGCCTGTTTTGCGTTCATCCGTTTTCCCCGGGCCGAGTCTCAGCCGGCCGGCAGTGGCTCCCTGGCGGGAACCTTCAGCGATGTGCTCGAGGGCTTCCACTATGTGCTCCATCGCCAACGGGTCATTTTGATGCTCATCGGCGCGGCATCCATGTATACCTTCGCCACGAGTGCCTTCAGCACGCTCTTTCCGGTGTTCGGCAAGAAGTTGCTGGACCTCGGCCCTATCGAGGTCGGGTACCTCTGGTCGGCATTCGGCATCGGGTTGTTGCTGGTGTCGCTGGGGCTCGTGTCCCTGTCGGCCTGGTCGTTGCCTAAGCGGATCCAGTTGATGGCGCTCTCCAGCTTCATCAGCGGCCTGGCGCTGCTCGGTTTAATTGTGACGTCGAATCGGTTGATCGCGGCGGCACTCATGGTCATCATCGGGATGGGGGCCGGGACGCTCACGCCGGTGGCCTGGGGCGTGTTGCAGGAGATTGCCCCGGCCTCGCTCCTGGGACGGGTGCTGGCGATTTATAACCTTGGCGCGATGACCTCCGCCATTGCCGGCATGACGATTTTCGGCTGGGTGACGCAGGAATTCGGCGAGCGTCCCAGCGTGTTCGGGATCGGCGTGGGGTTATTCCTGTCGGCGCTGGTCTCGATGCGAGTGGCGCGCTGGGTGCAGACCCATTGGGCGGAGGCGACCGTTCCTTCTGAGGAGGAGCCACGATCTGTGGTCATGGTTACGCAGCCCACGAGTCATTAATATCATTCAGGGGGTGGTCGCGGGGATCGGCCCTCGCTGGAAGGGGAGCCGGACGAGGCGCAGTGTGAGTAGGCGAAGAAACGGGACGAACGCGTCGTGATGTCGATCATGACTCGTCGCGTCGGTGATTCTGGGAGCAGGGGAGGAAGACGTGGAAGAAATTATCAGTGTCAATGATCAGTTCTATATCCTGGCCAGTTCATCGATGGCGGACGATCGCACGCGCGTGCTCAAGCATGGAGAAACGTTCGGCGTCTACGATCGGTATGGGGACATCCAACCGGTGGGTCGAGGAACCCAGGGTGTCTTTCACCAGGGGACTCGGTTTTTGTCGCGCCAGGAACTGTTTCTGAATAATGACCGGCCGATGCTACTCAGCTCAACCGTCAAGGAGGACAATGCCTTGCTGGCCGTGGACCTGACGAACCCAGACTTGTATCGGGACGGCCGCATCGCAATTCCGCGCGGGAGTGTGCACGTATTTCGCTCGCGCTTCCTCTGGAACGGGGTGAGTTACGAACGCTTCCGACTGTCCAACTACAGTCTGTCGCCCGTGAAGATGACGTTGTCGATCCGGTTTGAGGCCGACTTTGCGGATATCTTCGAGGTGCGTGGAAAAAAGCGCGAGCGGAAGGGGCGGATGCTGCCGAACGTGTTGCGGAAAGATCTGTTGGTGTTGAGGTACGAAGGTCTCGATGAGGTGACCCGGGAGGCGCGGATTCAGTTCGCTCCGGAGCCGATAGAGATCACGGCTTCACAAGCCACCTTCGATATCGAGCTCGACCCCAAGGGGGAAACGGCGGTGGCGGTGATGGTGGCCTGCGATGTGGGGGACAACCATCGGCCCCTGTTGGCGTACGATGCCGCAATGGCCGAAGCGGGGCTGGCCTTCGGTGCGGAGCAGACCGAGGATTGCACCATTCAGACCTCCAACGCCCAATTCAATGAATGGTGGAATCGCTCGGTGTTGGATGTTCGCATGATGGTCACCGACACGAATGAGGGCCCTTACCCCTATGCCGGTGTGCCCTGGTTCAGCACGCCCTTCGGACGGGACGGGGTCATCACCGCGCTCGAGTGTCTGTGGATCAGGCCGGAGTTGGCGCGGGGCGTCTTGGCCTATCTGGCATCGACGCAAGCCAAAGAGGTGAACCCTGCGCAGGATGCCGAGCCGGGGAAGATCCTCCACGAGACCCGCAAAGGTGAGATGGCGGCGTTGAACGAAATTCCCTTTGGGCTCTACTACGGCAGTGTCGACTCCACGCCGCTCTTTGTGATGCTGGCCGGCGCCTATTACGAACGGACGGCCGATCTGGCGTTTATCCAGTCGATATGGACCAACCTCGAAGCGGCGTTGATCTGGATGGACACCTTCGGCGATCCCGACCGTGACGGGTTTGTGGAATATGTGCGGAAATCACCCACCGGGTTGGACAATCAGGGCTGGAAAGATTCCCATGATTCGATTTCGCACGAGGACGGTTCGCTGGCTGAAGGACCGATCGCCTTGTGTGAAGTACAAGGGTATGTGTACGACGCCAAAGTGCAGGCGTCGAAGCTGGCAGATGCGCTCGGCTATATCGATCGTGCCAGTCAGCTTCGGCGTCAGGCGCGGTCGCTCAAGGAACGTTTCGAAGAGGCATTCTGGTGCGAGGAATCGTCAACCTATGCGCTTGCCCTGGATGGCCATAAACGGCCCTGTCAGGTGAAGACATCCAACGCCGGCCATTGTCTCTATACGGGGATTGCAAGCGATGAGCACGCCACGCGTGTGGCAGAGACGCTCATGTCGGATGAGCTGTTCAGCGGATGGGGTGTGCGGACCCTTGCCGATTCGGAGCGTCGGTACAATCCGATGTCCTACCATAACGGATCGATCTGGCCGCACGACAACGCCATGATTGCGGTCGGTCTCGCCCGGTACGGCCTCAAGTCCGGTGTGGAAAAAATCATGACCGGCATGTTCGAGGTGAGTTTCGTGCTCGACTTTCATCGCTTGCCGGAACTCTTCTGCGGATTCGTACGCAGACCGGGGCAAGGTCTGACGCGGTATCCGGTGGCCTGTAATCCTCAGGCCTGGGCTGCGGGGTCGGCCTTCATGGTGCTTCAGGCCTGTCTCGGTTTATCGATCATCGCGTCGGAGCAGAAGGTGGTGTTCAACCATCCGATCCTCCCGGAGTTCATCGACAAGATGCAGATTAAGAACCTGAAGGTGGGAACCGCATCAGTGGACTTGCTGTTGCGGCGCCACGACCTCGATGTAGGCATCACGGTCATCCATCGTGTCGGCAAGGTCGAAGTGGTCTCGGTGAAGTAGCGGCGCCTGCTCGAACGGTCGGCCGCTGCGTGCGGGCCGGATCGACAGCATCCGGTTGGGCGCAGAACGGCCTGCAAGAACACTGAGGTGTTAGGGCGCGTCAGCGAGTTGCCAGGCTATGGCGAGGACGTAGCGCGCGGCGGCTGAGAGAATATCTGCATTGACGGTGTCTGCCGTGTCGGTGGGCTGATGGAAGTGCGGATGGATTCCGCCGCTCACCACGGTGACGGTGGGAACGCCCGCTTCCTTAAACGGCACATGGTCTCCCCCCGGGAAAAAACCGAACAGATCGAGACGGTTCGCAAGCCCGGCACGTTCTCCGGCCTGCTGCGCAGCAGGCTTTTCTAAACCGGTCATCCCGATCGTCAGCCGTCCGTTTCCGACTGCCGCATGATCCACGTTGATCATGGCGGCGGTCGCGGTCAGCGGCACCATGGGTTGAGTCACATAGAGTTTCGATCCCAGCAAGCCCTGTTCTTCTCCGCTGAACGACACCACTAGAATCGAACGTTTCGGGCCGAGGGGTATGGAGGTGAGCACCCGGGCGACTTCCAGGATCACGGCGGTGCCCGATGCGTTGTCGTCGGCTCCGGCAAAAAGTAACCCGCCTTGTTTTCCGAAATGATCGCGGTGAGCTCCGATCAGGATGGCGTCGTGCCGATGCGCGGTCTCCTGTCCGGGAAGGAGTGCGACGACGTTCTGAAGCGTGCCGTGTTGTTGCGCACTGTGCCACCGCATTTGAATCGAGACGTCGGTGGTCATGGATTGTGGGATCATGGTGTCGTTGAGTTGCTGTTGCAAGCGCCGCAACCGGTTGTCCTCGCCGGGTTGCTGTGCGTCGAGGATGGCTGAGGCGAGAGCGGTACCGATCCATGCGCCGGGAATCGTCCGGTGAGGGTCCGTGAGTCCGTAGAAGGCGCTCGGCCGACCCGTGACCCCACGGCGGGTTTCATAGGCATTGAGGATCGGTCCTGTCGCGGTGAGGTAGCCGATGGCGCCATGTGCGTGGGCCATGTGCACTTTATCTGCGTGGGAGACCTGCTTGGCATACCGTTCAGGTTTTCCCCGGAGAAACAGCACGACTTTGTTCCGGACGTCGATCCCGGCATAGTCATCGAGTCCGCCGGCCGGATCGGAAATTCCGTATCCGACGAAAACGATCGAAGCCTCCAGCTCTGCTGAAGGAGAATCGAGGATCGGGAGATAGTCGGTGCCGACCACGGCAGGTTGACGCTCGGCAATCCCTCCAAGCCGGAGCAGTGAATCATCGTCGATCTTCGTTGTGTGTACGGGGGCGGACTGAACCTGGGTGTGTGCGGGGAGTCGATCGGGCTTCGCGGAAGACTCGAGGCCCGGTGAGCGAGGCTGTTGTAGCTCCAGAAATCGTTGTCGTACGAACTCCCCGGAAGCAAGGTCGTCAGGTGTTCCGGTCTGACGTCCGTTGAATGCCGGTCCGCTCAACGTGCGAATATCCGCCAGCATGCGCTCACTGGAAATCAGGCTCAATGCCTGTGCGAGCGCTGTGGACGAGGAGTCCCCCTCTGCGGAAAAACTCCGGTCGGCAGCCAGAGCCATGCATAAAATGAACAGCAGGTGGAACAGGAGTCGATCAACGTAGGACAATTCAATCACCCTGGTCTCTCGTCGGCAAGGCGCCAATGGTATGGAGCGATCCCAGGACATCAGATAGACGTGGCAGAGGCCTTTTGTGCCGACCAGCGTTGATACCATCGCCAGAGCGGTGGCTGCAGAAAGCGCGGAATCGGATAGCCCAGGCCGCGGACATAGCCGTCATCCCGGTCCAGCACGGCAAATGCCAGCCGGTACTTCTCCCGGAAGATGGCGCAGCGCCGGTGCACCTCTTCATCGCTCAGTTGGAGGCGCGCTCGAATCGCGGTTCCAATGGCTTCATCGGAGGCTGCGTCACGCACCAGCGGTTCGATGTAGGCAGGCGTCAGCTGGAACCGGCGCATGAAGGATTGGTCCAGTGCGGAGGGGTAGGCATAGGTTCCGAGCGTACCGGCCTGAAAGGCGCGCACCTTGTCGATCAACCGGGGCAGCCACATCATGCCTGCCAGGGTGTCGCTCCATCGACGCGGCGGCTGCTGGGATAGGTTCATCCGGTGCCTCATCACCCAGGGTACGAGCGGTTTCTTGCGAACGGGAAGCACTATAGCATACCCGGTCGATCCCATTGCAGAGAGCCGAGGGCTCCATGTACTATCGGCCATCGGGTACGCGTCGGACCCTTTCTTTCAGGAGCCGATACGCTGCGGGGCGCCGGGAACACATCGACGAGCGAGGCGAAGGGTAGGACCTATGGCAGAGCAGGGAAAGGGTCTTTACGACCATCAGTACGGACGGTTTCGCGAAAATCAAGGCACACATCAAGGCTATGAATTTCAGCACGGGCCTGCCGGGAGCGTGCCTCCCCCCGTGGTGACATTTGTGGAGAAGATAAAGTGGTGGACGTTGCGCGGCTGGCGGCGAAAGAAGATCCTGGCTGAACGCGATCGATTTCAACAGGAGATCATCCGGATCAAACAGACCCAGCCGAAATCGTAAGATCCGCTCGAAGGAGGAGTGCTCCCGTGCAATATGGAAACGATCTGGTAAGGCAGATACAGACCCTGCGTGACAGTGAGTGGCTTTCTGTGGCGCATCTGAGGACTATCAGGAGATACGTCGGTGTCATAGTGTTGGCCGTGATGTCGGTGAGCGGGGTGGAGTCGGTGGTGGCGGTGCCCAAGGAAACGTCTACGGAAAAGGCGGAGCATTTGCGCCAACAAGCGAATCCCCAGCTCTTTAACAATTGGACGTTCGATAAGGATCAAGCGGGAGGGGTTCCGAATGGGTTTCTTGCCGTGGTTTCGGGCGATCAACCGGGCGGGGAGTGGAAGGTTGAAGCGCAATCGGCAGCACCCTCTTCGCCCAATGTCGTGCTGGGGGCATCTTCTTGTCCCACCTGTGTCGAGTTGTTGGTCGCACAAGAATTTCAGTATGAATATCCTGAGCTGGTCGTTCGGATTCGTCAGGGCGCTGATACCACGTCCGGGCAGATTGGAGTGGTGTTCGGCCTGAAAGATCCGAGGAATTATTATGCGGCGGTAGTGGATTTGTCGCAGAAGTCCATCGAGGTGGTGCGAGTGATCGAAGGCAAGGAGTCGGTTTTGGGCCGGGCGGCGATTAAGGCGAAGCCGGTTGAGTGGCATACGCTCCGGGTCCAACGGAACACCATCATTAGTAAGGATTTTGTGGAGACCTTCTTCGACGGGAGCTTGGCGCTATCTGTTGAAGATCAAACGCTTGGAATCGGACAGGTGGGGATCCTGGTGCGAGGGCAGGCGACTGCGCGATTCGATAATTTCAACGCCTCGCCATTGTATTCCAGCCGTCCCTTGTCGGCTCCGGCTGCCTACTAGGCGGAGTGCCGGCGGAACGGATCGACCGGAGGCAATTTCACGCTTGCCTTTCCTATTTCGGTAGGATACAGTGAAGGTGCTTCATTGCG
>CABVRO010000113.1 GCA_902500715.1 uncultured Nitrospira sp.
CAGCATGACCGCTCCGTCTCGCGAGTGGGTGACACGATGGTCGCGACGGCGGGAGATCATCACTCTTTATGGGTGTGGTGCACGAGCGTCAGGACTCCGGCTTGCTTGGCCCGATTACGCCCGTCCTGTTTGGCCTGGTACAGGGCCTGGTCGGCAGCCCTGATGAGATCGGTCGGCGCGGCAACCCGGCTTGGCACGGTACAGGCGAAGCCGAGACTGATGGTGACAGGATCGCCGTTCGGATGCTTCATATCCGCTTCACAGACTTTGCGCCGGAGCGTATCGGCGACTTGGGCCGCACCGTCTACCGTGGTGCCGGGCAGCACGATGACGAACTCGTCGCCTCCATACCGGGCCACCAAGTCACCGGGGCGATTGACGTGACTGGAGATGAGCTGGGCCACCTGGCGAAGACATTCATCCCCGGCCTGATGCCCGTGGCTGTCGTTGTACGTCTTGAAGTAGTCGATATCGAGCATGATGAGCGACAGCGGAGTCGAGTCACGCGCGGCCCGGCGCCATTCCTGGTCCAGAAAGTCGTCGAACTGGCGTCGATTGGTGATCCCAGTGAGCCCGTCGAGGCACGAGAGACGCAACAACATCTGGTTGGCTTCCTGCAATTGACGCATGACCTCCAGCAGTTCCTGTTCGCGCGCGCGGCGTCGTTCGATTTCATGAACGAGGCGGAGCACGCACCGGACGCGGGTCAGGATCTCGATCTTGCTGATGGGCTTGGCGACATAATCGATCGCGCCGGCCGCAAAGGCCAACTGCAGATCGACCGGATCGGTTTTGACAGTGACCATAATAATCGGGATGTCGCGATAGCGTTCGACGGCTTTGATCTGCCGGCAGGCTTCAATGCCATTGGTGGCCGGCATGACGATATCCATCAGGATCAAATCCACCCGGCCCGTCAGTTGCCGAGGGCCGTCGAGCCCCAGCAATCGGAACGCCGCGGCGGCGGACTCCGCCACGAAGGTTTCTTCGTAACCGGCATTGGCGAGGATGGATTGAATCAACAGACGATCGTCCGTCGAGTCATCGACGATCAGGATACCCATGGTCAGTGTCTCCCTGAAAGTGAGTCGTAGGAGGATGCTAGCAGCTAGTCTGTGTAAACGCCAGGGTAATGCTTTTTAATGCAGGGGGTGCAGAGACCGTGACTGAATTCGGCTTCCGAATGTTGCTGGATATATTCTTCCAATTGTTGCCAGAAGCCCTGATCGTTCCGGATTTTCTTGCAGGAGGCGCAGATCGGCACCAGGCCTTTCAACACTTTCACTTCGCGCAATGCCTGTTGGAGTTCGGTATTGCTGCGGCGAAGTTCCATTTCACGGGTTTTGCGACAATCCATTTCTTTTTTGAGCATCAACGCGGAATTCACCCTGGCGAGCAGTTCCACACTGTTGACCGGTTTCGTGATGAAGTCCATCGCGCCGGCTGCGAAGGCCGCCTGAAGGTCCCCCAGGGCAGTCTTTGCTGTGACGACGATCACAGGGATATCCCGCAAGTTTTCCAGGCCCTTGATTCGTTGCGTGGCGGCGACGCCGTCGATGTCAGGCATAAGAAAGTCCATCAGGATCAAATCAATGGGCAGCGCTTGGTTTTTCTGCGGAGGCTGATCGATGCCGAGGTGGTCGTACGCGGCTGTGGCCGAGTCCGCGATGAGCAGGTCCTGATGGCCGGCTTTGCTCAGAATGGCTTTGAGCAGCAGCTGTTGGTCGGGAGAGTCGTCAACGATCAGGATGCCCATCCGCAGCCTCGTCCGGTTGGTGGCTTGTGAGCAGGTGCGCTGCCTGCCGATCGGGCATGCTCCATGAGCCGCACGCCCAGGATGGCACGGTCCGATGCCATCCGTCAGGAATGGTATCGGCAGAATCGACGAAGAGATGAAGGGGGCCGGGAAGGAGGTCGACGCGTTTAGCCTTGAAGGGCTGCTTTCACCAGGTCGCTGACGACTTTGCCGTCGACGGACTGGCCGGCCAGGCGGGCCATCACGGCTTTCATCGCCTGCCCCATGTCTTTGAGGGAGACAGCGCCCGATTCCTTCACCGCGGCGTCGACGATCCGGGCCAGCTCATCGGGAGAGAGTGCGGCGGGGAGATAACTCTCGATGATGCTGATCTCCTGCCGTTCTTTTGTCGCCAGATCCTGCCGGTTCCCCTTTTCGAATTGCTCGGCGGCCTCCTTGCGTTGCTTGATGAGCGTGGTCATGATGCGGCTCATGGCGGCATCGTCCAGGTCTTGTTTCAGCTCGACTTCCTTGTATTGCACGGCGGCTTTAATCATGCGGATGACGTCCATGCGCAGCTGGTCTCTCGACCTCATCGCCGATTTGAGATCTTCGGTCAAACGGTCATGTAGCGACATCGGGTTCCTTTCAGGAGGCGTCGGTTCTTGTGTCGGAGGATAACGTCTTTGCCTGAGGCAGTCAACGTATGTGGGTCAGATGCGTTTTCATGTTGAGCGCGTTACAGCACTATCTCATAATGCCTGATCGGGGCTGTGCGTAAACGGATGGATTCATCGAAAGGGGGCGCGGCATGGACTACAGGAGCGACAGAGTCGGTTCGAGGATGCGTGCGATCGGCTTGTTGGGAGGATTGGCTGCGGCAGGGGTGCTCGTGACCGGCTGTGCGAGTGAACAGCCAAAACCGATGGCCCAACCGTCGTTAGAGCAGGTGAAGGGCAATGCGGATCGGGGGTTCGACAAGCTTAAGCAGGAGGAGCGGGAACATAAGCCGGCGGGCATGTAATCGGCTGGCGCAAGGCGTGAGAGCCGGTTAGGGGGCGACGCGGGAATTTCGCCAGGGGAGCAGCGCCACGAGCGGTTTCACCAACGGCAACTCCCACATCAGGTGCCGTTGCGGCGGCGTCCCGATCTCTCGTGGCTCGCCGAAGGTTCTCAGCAGGCTGAGGGCAATCAGCAATCGTAGCGCTCCGGAGAGGCAGAACAGGAACGGTAGGTTGGAGGCCGGAACGAGCTCCCAAAGGCCGAGCGAGAGTCGAGCCGGGAGGATGGTGGCCAGCCAGCTGCCGGTCAACGCCCCGATGCCCCAGCCGATTGCGTTCGTGGCGTTGGCCAAGGCTACGCCTCTGGTGCGCTCGTGCGGACGGAGCGAGTCGAACACATAGTTTTGGAATCCGAGCGACAGTCCCGCCCAAATCACCCCGCCGAAAAAATTCAAGCTCAGCAGAAACAGATAGTGTTCGCTCAGCAGGTAGCCCATCGGTAGGAGCGGAACTGCCAGGCCAGTGACCATGAGCAGGGTCTTGTTGCCGTACCGATCGCCGATTTGCCCCCAGAGGTCGAGGGTGAGGAACTGCGCGGAAATACTGCTCGCCATCCATCCCGCATATTGCAGATACGACCAGTGCAGGTCCCGAAGCAGGTACACGACAAAGAACGGACCTGAGATCAATACCGAGAAGTGCATGAGTCCTGAGAACAGCAGGAAGTGCCGAAAAGCAGGCGTGGCGCTCTGAGCAAGAAAATGCCTGAATCCATGCGGAGCGTCGATATGATGCACCGACACCAGTTCGGAGACCCTGGTTTGGCAGCGGGTCGCTCCCACTCGCGCGGCGGCGGCGCCGAGAAAGATGATGAGGAACCCGATCCAGCTGAGTTCCCATTTCTGCCCCAGCGTCAGGACCATCCCGGCAAGGCCCAGGACCACAAAACTCGTCAACGCCGTCACGCGCGCTCGCTGGGCAAAGTAGGCCCCCCGGCTGCTCGTTTCCACGACATCGACTAACAGGCTATTCCACACCGGGGCCGTGGCATGTCCGAAGGCGAAATACAGCATGACGCAGCCGATCAGCAGCCAGGGACCATGCTCGGGCATGAGCAGGGGAAGCGAAAGGATCGGTAGCCAGCTAAGGGCTTGTGCCCAGCCTCCGCCGATCAGGAGTTGCGCAGGCATGCGGAGATATTGGAGCAGTTTCACGGAGAGGAGCTGTGCCATCATGCCGATCAATTGTGGCAGGGCGGACAGGATGCCGATGTGGAATGGAGAGGCATGCAGAAACAGCGCGAAGGCCGAGAAATAGTGTTCCCCGCCGCCCTGCGCGGCCGCTTGAAAGGCCGCATCGCGGACACCGTACCGGCGGCTGTCAGCCTTGGCATTTCGATCGGACGACTGCCCGTGACCGCCTGAAGGCTCAAGGTCATGACGGGGGAGAGCTGCCTGCTGCTGAGGGACTGGTTGGTTCATGAGATTGTGGATGGCAAGGGAAGTATGTTGAGCACTACGGTACGTGATGGTTATCCGGATTATATCAGAGCCGTTCAACATGGCCGGGGTTTGGAATGAATCCCTGCAGGCCGGTTGACCCCCTTCTCCACAGTGAGTACGATAATCCTATGGATCTCCCGATCTCAGTTGCCTGCGGTCAATCAGTCAGGGGAATGAACGGACGGTGGGGCGTCTGTCGTCTGGCCGTCCTGGTTGGTGTGATGGCTGGAGCGGGTTTCTCCGCCGCGGTTGTGGACGGACGCGACTTGATGGTCCCGAAGGAGCAGGCCACGACAGAGTTTGAACCCACCGAAACGCCCTCGTTGGATGTTCAACAAAAAGGCGTGCCTCAATCGCTGTTCACCTGGATCAAGATGGCGCGCGGTTATGAGGTGGAATGGGACACGTTCGGGAGAAAGGGATGGTACACCCAGGATCCCCGCTTGAAGCCCATTGCTCCGGGAACCACGCTGTTCTCTCCGGATACTCCGGCCGTCTACATCGTCTTTGAAGTGGCACCGCTTGAGGACCCGGCGCAGTTTGCCGCGCAAGTGTTTCCCGTGGGCGCAGACGGGAAGACCGGCGATCGTGCCATCGTGACCGATAGTCTCGAGGTACCGGGGCACGAGCGATATGGTTTTCTGGAGTTGAAGAAACCGTCTGAGCAATGGCCGCAGGGAAACTATCTGGTCAAGATTTATATTACATCGTTGGGGCAGCAGCCCTTTCATGCCGTGAATCAGGTCGGGACCATGCGTTTTGCCGTGACCGACCAACCGCCTGCGCCCGCCTCGTCCGATTCCCTGGCCCGTTGAATATTCCACGTCGCTTGGTCTACCTTCACTCACCGCCTCTAGAGGGCGGGGAAAGATTGTCTTACCCGGGAGCAGGTGCATGAAAGAGACCGATGCGGAAAAATTGACGCTCTTGTACGAGCGGTTCTGTGATGTCTGCCTGGTCGAGAAGGAAGTGTGGACGGAAATCTATATGCCGCGGACGTTCAAGGACGGGACCGCAGTTCGAACCAATCTGCAAGACAAGTATGACGTGATCATCGACGATCAGGCGGTGGAAGATGCCTTGGAGGCGAATATCCCTCTTGGAAAGGCCGCACTGAGTGCGGCCATCCAAGAGTATCGAACGCATGTCAGTTTCGTGAAGAAGAGCTGATCGATCTTAGTGTTTTGCGAGAAACCGTTCCACGTCTTTCACCACTTCGTCGGCCACCGGTTTCGTGCGATGGTGATAACGGGCGACGACGCTGCCTGAGCGATCGACGAGATATTTCTGGAAATTCCACTCCACTTCACCGGGGAACGGGCTCTGTTCGGTGAGGTAACGGTAGAGAGGATGTTTGTCACTGCCTTTCACGCTGATCTTGCTGAAGAGCGGGAACCCGACGCTGTACTTGGTCAGGCAGAATCCCTTGATCTCCTCGTTCGTCCCTGGTTCTTGCTGGCCGAAGTTGTTTGCCGGGAAGGCCAGAATCTCAAAGCCCTTATCCTTGTAGGTCTCATACATTTTCTCGAGGTCTGAATACTGCGGCGTATTCCCGCAGAAGCTGGCGGTGTTGACCAGCATGATGACCTTTCCCTTGTATTGACTCAATGAGACGGGTTTCCCGTCGATATCGTTCAACGTAAAATCATAGACGGTCGAAGCCTTGGCAGCCATGCGCGTTGCTCCTTGTTCCGCCGCATCGACCGAACCGAGGCCCGTTACAAAAGCGCCAAGCCCGAGACCCACTGCGAGTCCGAGGACCAGTACCTTCCATGAACAAGTCGGTCGAGAGATCGGCATATGAAAACTCCTTGGTTAGAGACGTTCCAGCGCCGCGACACGCTCTTCAATCGGAGGATGCGTCGCGAGCAAGTGCATAAACCCGGAGCTGTTCCCCGAGATCTTCATCGTAGCCAAAGCATCGTGGGTCGAATATTCGAACTGGGCCCGGTTCACCCAGCGATCAATGGCCTGCAAGGCCTTGATCATAGACTCCTTCCCGTACACCTTTGCCGAGAAGGCATCGGCGGCGTACTCCCTGCGTCGGGAATGCCAGCTGACGACCAGCATGGCCAGCACGGACAAGACCACCTGCAGGAAGATGTACACCACGAAACCTAGAATGGGACTGCCGCTCTGGCCTTCTTCCCGGTCACCGCCCTGCGGCTGGGCTACCATTTGATACACGAAGTTACTGATGTAGTGCACGAAGGTGTTCATCAACCCGGCCAGGACGGTCGTGGAGAACATGTCGCCGTTAAAGACGTGCCCCATCTCGTGGGCGAGCACCGCCTTCACTTCGTCTTCCCGTAGATTGGCGAGTAACCCGGTCGATACCGCGACCATGGCGTTGTTCTTGGTCGGGCCTGTGGCGAAGGCATTGGGGTCAGCCGACTCGTAGACCCACACTTCGGGCATGGTGATGTGGAGTCGTTCGGCAATCTCCCGCACAGACCCGTAAATCACCTGCTCCGCGTTCGTGCGGGGTTGCGTAATTTGAACACAATCGAGCATGGCGCGGGCCATTTGTTTGGAAAAGAGCAAGCTGATGAATGCGCCCCCGAAGCCGATGACCAGAGACCAGACCAGCAGTTCCTGACTGAAGGCTCCCCGGACATCGATGCCGAAGGCCGGTAGGACGATGTTGACCAGCACCCTGACGGTAATCGACAGGGTGAGATAAATGAGAATGTTCGAAATGAGAAGCAGCCCGATACCCTTCAACGACTTCATATCTCTCCTCCTTGGAGGCCCGTTCTCCTTGGTCCTTATTCTTAGCGAGAGGAACGAACCTTGGATGTTATTATACCGAATTCTGAGCCAATTATTGTCCCCTGGGCAAGGGGATTTCTCGCGTCTCGATGTCGAGAGATAATACCAGGTTCCTGATCAGTCAAGTTGCCGGCTCGGTTGACCGACTCCGCGGCCTTCTGCTAGAACCGTTACGTATGAGCAGGGCTTCTGGTTTTTTTCAGCTCGGGTTTGTCCGTGCGCTGGTGTGCGGCACGGTCATCGCCACGCAGACTGTGCTGGCCGCCGATCAGGCACCGCAGGTCCCGCCGCTTCAGGTGCCGATCGATCAACTCGACGGCATTCAGCGGGCCACCCTCATCCTCGACAGCTACTCCTATACGCCTCGGCATGTGATCGTCCAGGCAGGAAAACCGGTCGAATTGCTCCTGACCAGCATCACGACGATCACCCCGCATAATTTCGTCCTCAAAAACGACGCGGAGGGGCTCTCGATTGAACGAGATGTGTCCGCCGGGCGCACGGTCACGGTGCAGTTTACGGTGAAGAAGCCCGGTCTCTATCCCTTCTATTGCGACAAAAAACTCCTGTTCTTTCCCAGCCACCAGGAAAAAGGCATGGAAGGTGTGCTGGAGGTGAGATAAGAAGGTGGCTCCACGGCTATCGACTCCGCAAGACACGAACTCCTCCACGGCATCCTCAAGCAGGTTTCCCGGTCGTTTTATCTGACCCTCAACGTGCTGCCTGCGACGGTACGCGACCAGATGGGGTTGGCCTATCTTTTCGCGCGCGCGGCTGACACGATTGCCGATACCGATCTCATCGGCCGCGAGCAGCGACTCAGCTACCTCAATCAGTTTCGGGCTCAGTTCATTTCCGGCTCTGCAGCGCGGAAGGACGTGCACGCGATCCAAGCCGCTCTGATTCCCCATCAAGCCGACTCCGCAGAACGGGTGTTGCTCCAGCGGTTGGAAGATTGTTTGGCCCTCTATGATCAATTCGATTCAGCCGACCAGGAACGGATTCGATGGCTGATGGGGGTGTTACCGGACGGGATGGCGATGGACCTGACGCATTTTCAGGGCGATTCGGCTCAGGGCCTGGCGGCGTTTCAGACCCTGGACGAATTGGATCGGTACACGTACTACGTCGCCGGTTGTGTCGGCGAATTCTGGACTCGAATGGTCTGCGCGCATTGTCCGTCCATGTCAGTTTGGGATGTGAAGAAAATGTCGGCCATCGGGGTGCGATTCGGCAAGGGATTGCAGCTGACGAATATCGTAAAGGATATCGCCAGGGATCTCCACCGCGGCCGCTGTTATGTGCCGGAACCGCTTCTTCGTGAGGCGGGCCTGACGCCGGTTGATTTGCTGAATCGAGAGAACCTGCCGACGTTCCGGCCGGTGTTGATGCGGTTGATCAAAATGGCCATGGAACACTTGGATCAGGGCTGGATGTACACCATGGCCTTGCCACGCCGCGAAATTCGCCAGCGATTAGCCTGTATGTGGCCGATTCTGTTGGCCGGTGAAACGTTGAAACGTGTGGCGGCTGCGCCGGATCTCCTCGACCCGGCGGTCAACGTCAAAGCGCCGCGCGCGGTCGTCTATCGCGTCATGGCGTTGACCATCTTCACGGGCGGTTGCGGATACGTCGGGACGGCCTACTGGGGCCGATTACGGAAGCAGATCGTCTAGTCTGACCGTGTTTCTTCTTCTCTACCCCAAGAAATTCGCGGGTGCTACTTAAGCCGAGTCCTCCATCCGACACTGGAAGGGGTATTTGCCTTCTTCCTCGTCTTTCTCAAGGGGATGTCTGACTGATTCCTCACTTCGCGTGTCGAGTGAGGGCTTTTTCCCATTCTTCTTCCCGTCGCGGATGGAACGGATGCGCGACGAGGCAACACCATCGCGCCAAAAGAATGTGAGGGACATAATAAGGGAAGCAGGCGACGGCATACTGCCCGAAGGGCAGCGCCTTCTAGGAGCCTGCGGGGAATGAAAAAAAACCTCAGACTGCTGATGAGATGTAACACGTTATGGTTCGCCGAGGCCGCGCCGTTCGCCAGCCGCGACTCTCTCTACTTCTTCTGCGGCTCCAGCAATTTCTCGCCTTTCTTGAACACCGCATAGATCGCTTGCGACGGGCAGGCGTCGAGGCACAAGCGGCAGCTTTCCAGGCAACGGGAAGGATCGAATTTGTAGGGCGGCGTGGAGAGCCAGGCGCTGGTCGGGCAGATGGGCACACAAATGGCCTGATGGGTGCAACGGTCGGGATGGCGGACCAGGTGATCGCGAATAACCAACATGGGTTTGACTCCTTCGAAGAGACCTTGCGAGAAGATCTCGAACATGTTTTTCTGTGGGAGACTGCTCACTTCCACTCCTTGACCAGGTCTTTGAGCCGGTCTTTCAACTCTGGAATCTGTTCCATATTGTTGCGAATCGCCCCGAGAATATTTTCCAGGCGCGCGGTGCGTTGTGCGTCCTTGTCTTTCTTCAGCAGCTGATCGTATCCGAGATAGGCTTCGGGGTGTTTCGGTTCGAGGTAGCTGCGGCCTGCCTGCAGGGCTTCACCCAACTCGTAGGGTTCCGTCGTCAGCGGCGGAAGCACCACGAACGATCCGTCTGTGCAGATCAGCGCGGCCGCGCCGGCCTTGCTCTTGAGCGGTGTGACCGCTTCGACCGTTTTCCCGGCGAGTGCTTCCCAGTGACGGAGCAGCCCGGGGAAGGCTTTCATAAAGGCCACCTTTTCCATGTTGGCCTTCCATTTATCGTCGGCTGGCATAGAGATCTCGCGAGAGTCAGCAGGGGGTGATTGCTTCAGGCTTTCAATGGAGAAAGAAGCGGGAGCGGAGATTGATCGGGCATCAAGAGTCGTTCGACCACTTCTCCCATAACGATGTGCCGCTCCATGATTTCCTTCACGTCACCCTCGGAGGTCACGCGGTACCAGACTCCCTCGGGATAGACCACCACGGTCGGACCCTGTGCGCAATAGTCGAGACAGCCGGCTTTGTTGGCCCGGACAACGCCTTTCAGGTTGAGTCGTTTGGCCTCCTGCTTGAAGCAGGCGTGGAGCGCATCGGAGCCGAGCTTGGAGCAGCTGCCGCGCGGGTCATCCGGTTCGCGTTTGTTGGTGCAGACAAAAATGTGTCGCTGATAGCCTGTCATGTCAGCAAGTCCGAGGTTCCAGAGTGCGATGTGAGGAATTAGACGCGGGCATGAAATTGCTCGATCAACTGCTTCACGTCCGTCGAGCTGAGGAGCGATGAGCCGGCGGCCTGGGTGCCCGCGATGGCGGCAATTTCATTGAGGCGCAACTGCGCCCGTTGTTTGGCTTCAGGTTCCGACAGGGCGGAGGCCTGCCCCTTGGCGAGTTTGTCGAATTCAGCGCGGATATCTCGGAAATCACGTTGCAGATTCTTCATCATGGAGCAGGGTTCACAATACCATTTCGGACTTTGATCCGAAGCGGGCGACAGCCGGTCATAGGTCCGCCCGAAGAAATCTTTTCCCAGCGAAAACTTCATCAATGGTGCGCCCGCGGCGCTGCAGGCATTACAGGATCCGGCGTCCATGCGTGAGGTGCTCCTCTTAAGCGGAGATGGTCGATAGTCTCGGAATCTTACCGCACTGAACTTTCGCGTAGCAAGGTCCGCAGGTTCCTGACGGGGATCACGCTCGGCCATGTATAATGCGAGGTAACGGGGCGAAACGGTGTGGGGTGCAAGGAGGCGGCTATGATCATCGGGGTTCCAAAGGAAATTAAGGACTACGAGTATCGGGTGAGTCTGACGCCTGATGGCGCTCGTGTGTTGCTGCAGGCGGGGCATCGGGTGGTGGTGGAGCCGTCGGCGGGGCAGGGGAGCGGATTTTCGGACGACGCGTATCGGCAGGCCGGCGCTCAGGTGGCCGGCTCCAAAGCCGAGGTGTTTCAGCATGCGGACCTGATCGTGAAGGTGAAGGAGCCGCAGCTGTCCGAGTGCGCACTCTTTC
>CABVRO010000114.1 GCA_902500715.1 uncultured Nitrospira sp.
GCAGATGCAGGCAGATCATTCGTCGCAGCAGAACGGCATGACTCGGACAGACTCCGAGACACAGGTTTATACGAAGGAGACAGACATATGGCTGATGTGCAGATTGAAGACGGCATCATTAAAGTGGTTCAACTCGATATCCAGGATCCCAAAGCCGCCGCTGTGTTGGCGGAATACCCCCAGGTCCGCTGGCCGGAAATCACTCGCCGGGCGTTGAAGATTGGATTGGGGTATCTGAAAGGCGGAGGAAAAGACTAGCAGGCTGCGGAAAAAGCCCGCAAGCAGCGTTCTCAGATTGTTCAGAGGCTCACCGTACGGCCCGAGTACGATTCGCCTCTTCGCTCGCTGCGGCCTTGCTGGACGGCCTTTTTACGCAGCCGGCAACCGATTCTACCATCGACACGGCACGTGAGCTGATCGCGAGCTATCGCGCACAAGCCGAGTTCCTGCGCATCCTGCTAAGGCCCATGCTTCTCAGCCGGAGGGTTACTGCCTTGGACGGCGCGGATCGCACGTTCACTTTGCCCTCCCAGCTCCAGATATCGACGGAACGCGTCGACGGACTTTTGCGGTTCGTTCAAATGGTCGGCGTAGAGCTCGCCGAGCGAGAAATAGACATCCCCGTAGGCCGGGTTCACCACTAATGCCTGCTGCATGGCCTGCTCGGCTTCCTGGTACTGTCCCTTCTTTGCGAGGGCCAGTGCCAGGGAGTAGTGGGAATCGGGGTTCTGCGGCGCATGTTGCACCGCCGCGCGGGCGGCAAGCAGGGACTCCTCAAGATTCGGCAATACTTCCAAACGGATGTAACTCTTCAACACGTAGGCATCCCCGAAGGACGGATCGTAGCCGATCGCGCGGTTAAGCCGTTCCAACGCTTCTTCGGCCGACTTTTGCTGCTGCAGCAATGCAAAGGCCTGTTCATACTGAACGCGGGCCTCCCTCATCCGGTCCGCCTCACTCGTCGGTTCCTTCCCGGCCTGGAAGGCGCCTTTTCGCCCTTCAATCAGGATGACGTCCCCGTCGCCCTCCAACTGCACGAACTGCGGGTGCTGCGCCCCCTTGGTCGCCGTCTCCACGTCCTGCTTCACCTGCGCTGCCAGTTCACTGGCCATGAGCCAGCCGTTCTTGTTGAGATCGGCAGCTCCGTTTAGACCGGAAACCAATGCCATGACGAACGCACTCTGACCCGGAGCCCGTCCGACTGCCTCCTCTTTCTCGGCCGCCGTCAGGACCTGAACGGCTCGTTTTTCCGTGTCATCTTCAGGCGACAAACGGCCTTCGAGTGAAAGCGGCTGCGATGCGGTCACTTCCCATCCCCGGATGTTCGCGTCGAACAACATCAAGATGTGTTTGGAAGCGGACCGTCGGCTGAATTCTTTGAGTTGATCGAACGTGATGGCTTTAGCGGGATTGTTCAGCTGCGCATCCCAGGGAACCAGATAGCCCAGTTCTTTGGATTGAGAATCCTGAGTGACCCCTGCATGCCCGGCAAAAAAGAACAGCACGCGATCCTGACGCCCTACTTTGCGGGGCAAATAGTCATTGAGAATCTGGAGCAGATGTTTGGAACTTGCCTCTTTATCCTGCAGCTCGATCACTTCATCGAACCCGAGCCCCCGCAACGCCGCCGCCACCGCATGCGCACTCTCCAGCGCACCGGGCACTTTCGGCGCCACAAGGTAGTTTTCGACCCCGACCACGACCGCCCAGGACTTGTAATAGAGTCCTTCCGGCTTTCCGACCTGCGCGTGGGCAATGGAGAAAATTCCCACCGTTCCAGCCGTGCACACGGCCACCAGACATACGAACATCCGACGAAGATGGAGGAATTTAGACGAGCTCATGAAGGGGATAATCCAGTGAGGTGCAACGCGTTCAGCGTACCCTCGTCTCCTCCTGACTGTCAAGAAAGGCGGAGTGCTCCAGCCTTTCGGTATGCGGTCTTCGCCTGCGTCTGCAACCGTCTCTCGGAAGTGCTGAGGGTTGCAGTTCTTTTCCCCCGTCCGCATAATGCCGGTGACGATTGACCCGCGCGCCGGACAGGCCCGCGCTTTGTGGAGGCATGGCACCGATGGACGAGAAGATCGATACCCTACTGAAAGAAGGACGTGTCATTCAGCCGACCGCCAAGACCAAGGCGGCCGCTCATATTCAGGACTATGACCAGGCCTACAAAGCTTCCATCGCCGATCCGGAAGCGTTCTGGGGCGGGGTGGCCAAGGAACTGGATTGGTTTTCGCCGTGGAGCAAGGTACTCGATTGGAACTACCCTTGGGCGAAATGGTTCGTCGGCGCGACCTGCAATATCGCCTATAACTGCCTGGATCGCCACGCGAACACGTGGCGGCGCAACAAGGTCGCCATCGTCTGGGTCGGCGAGAACGGCGAGGAACGCATCTTCACCTATGGAGAACTGTTGCGCCAAGTCAACCGCTGCGCTAATGCCCTCAAGGCGCTTGGCCTGCACAAGGGCGATCGCGTCACCATTTATTTGCCGAAAATCCCGGAGCAGGTCGTCGCCATGCTGGCCTGCGCGCGTATCGGCGTGATCCACAGCGTGGTCTATTCCGGCTTCAGCGCCCCGGCCCTCGCAAGTCGCATTCAGGACGCCGAAGCGCGCGTCGTCGTCACGGCGGATGTCGGGTACGATCGCGGGAAAACCATCAACCTCAAGGGCGTCGTCGACGATGCCGTGCGAACCTGCCCGTCCGTCGAAAAAGTAGTGGTCGTGCGACGCGAATCTCCAGGCGTCGCCCTCGCGGCTCCTAAAGAAATCGATTGGGTCGAGTGGCTGCAAGCCCAGAGGGCCGTCTGTCTGGCAGAAGCGCTCGATGCGGAAACTCCGCTCTACATTCTTTACACCTCCGGCACCACCGGGAAACCCAAAGGCGTCGTGCATGTGCATGGCGGCTATATGGTCGGCACCTACATCACCACCAAATATGTGTTCGATCTCAAGGAAGAAGACGTCTACTTCTGCGTGGCCGACCCGGGCTGGGTGACCGGCCACAGTTACATCGTCTACGGTCCGCTGTTGAACGGCGCGACGATCCTCATGGCCGAGGGCAAACCCGATTATCCGAACCCCGGCCGCTGGTGGGATCTCATCGCCCGCTACGGCGTCTCGATTTTCTACACCACCCCGACGGCGGTACGGCTCCTGATGAAGTACGGCGAGGACTGGCCCAGAAAGTACGATCTCTCCACGTTGCGCATCCTCGGCAGCGTCGGCGAACCCATCAACCCGGAAGCTTGGGAATGGTTCTACCGGGTGACCGGCAGCGACAAGCCGATCATGGATACCTGGTGGCAGACCGAAACCGGTTCCATCCTGGTCACGCCCCTGCCCTCCGTGCCGCTGAAGCCGGGATCGGCCACCAGACCGTTTCTCGGGATCGAGGCCGACGTGGTGGACAAGGAAGGCAACAGTCTACCGAACAATGCGGGCGGCTTTGCCGTCATCAAGAAGCCCTGGCCCTCGATGATGCGGACGATCTACAAAGACCCCGATCGCTACAAGGTCTATTGGAATACGATTCCCAACTGTTATACGGCGGGGGACGTCTGCCGGAAAGATAACGACGGGTACCTGTGGTTCATGGGCCGCGCCGACGACGTGATTAAAGTCGCCGGCAACCGCATCGGCACGGCGGAAGTCGAAAGCGCGCTGGTCAGCCACGAGGCCGTGGCCGAAGCGGCGGTCATCGGCAAACCGCATCGCACCGCCGGCGAAGCGATCAAAGCCTTCGTCATCCTGAAACAGGGCTACCAGGACTCGAAGGAGTTGGTGCAATCGCTCAAAGACCATGTCCTGAAGGAGTTGGGGAAAATCGCGGTGCCGCAAGAAATCGACATCGTGCCGTCGTTGCCGAAAACCAGGTCCGGCAAGATCATGCGGCGGGTCCTCAAGGCCAAGGAACTGGGGCAGGACGTGGGAGATATTTCGACGATCGAAGACTAAAACGATTCGTCTTCAGTGAATGCATCATCTTTCATTGCGTGCATGGAGGCCGGTCATGCAGAGGCAGAACGAGAAGCAGAGCGTGGTGTAATCCACGGTGATAGGGTTGGTGCTGTTGGGAGGGGTCATCCCCGTCGCGGCCTCCGAAGACACCAAGAAGCCGGCTGAACAGGCCGCACCGGCAGCCAAGAAGACTCCCGAGAAAAAGGCGACGGCGAAGAGCGGAAGTCAGAAGGCGAAGCCGACGACCGCCGCCAAAGGCCAGGCCCCCAAGTACACGTCGGCAGAAACGGCAGCCCAAGCGCAAGCCTGCTTCGGAGAAGCACCGAAAATCAAATCGGTCACGCCGGATGAGGCCAAAGCAGGCGAGAAGGTGACGATTTCGGGAAGAGGATTCGGTCCCGCCGCCTGCCTGCGTTCCCTGTCCTTCGGTCCCGGGTATCCCGCCGCATTCACATTCGTCAACGATACCCAGATCACGGCAACCGTACCGACCGGCAGACGCAAAGGCATGGCCATGATGACCATCACCACCGCTTCCGGGGAAGATTCAAAGGCATTTCTGGTGAAGTAAGAAAGGACTACCCATCTCAACGCGGGTCAGCCCTTGCCATCACCCGGCAGGGACCGCCGCCCGCGTCAAGCAGTGCTTCCCCGTAGCGGCATGTATGCCGACTCAGCTACCAACTCGTCCAACCGATAGCCATACTGTCGAGAGGCGGATAGATCTATCGCACCGGGTTGCTCCTCCGCTGTGAAACACGTCTCCACTGACCAAATTGTCGTGCGACATGCGTCCACGCAGGACCGGACCGCGAAGAATAAAGCAATCGAGACTGCCAGGGAAGCGATCAGAAGCATGGCCCGAAGTTATGGATGGGACAAAGGGGTCAGGATTCGTGAGACGGTCGTGGTGTGGCGGTTGCTGACCCTGATTCATTCACAATTGAAATAGCCAGGCGAGAAGCGTAGAGAATGGGGCACAAGAGGTCCGATCATGACCCGACCGCTGTTGTGCGCCCTGTCTCTGCTTCTGTCACTCACCGCGTCGGTCGCTGCCCAAAGTCCCTGTTCGGATTGTTTCTACGCCGCCGAAGAGGAAGTCCGGCAATGCCTTGGGAATGCCATCAGCGCGGACGATAAAAACAGCTGTTTGGAAAAACGGCGGGTGCGCCTCAAGGCCTGCAGCGAGAATCAATGTCAGACGGTCAGGGAGGAAACCGCACCCGCGGAGACGCAAGTCACGCCCGCCCGGCCCGGCCTCGCACCCTACACGCCCACGGAGGGAGAATGGCTGGCCCTGATGACGAGGGCCGCCCTCCGACGGGAGGCCAGTCCCGACCGGCCATACTCGCTCGACATCGTCCTCGCCGATCCCCAAACGCTGCAGATCATCGTTCGACATGCGTCCACGATGAACCGGGACCAGGTCAGGCACGCCGTCGATGCCGCGAAAGAATCCATCAAGAACATCGCCAAAGGGTACGGCTGGGACAAGTGGCTGAAAATCAGGGAGACGGTCGAACCCTATGCGGCGAAGGCGAAGAAATGAGCGGTCGAGTGCAATGGGCCTGCCCGCTCAGGCCATGATCAGCGTGATTTGCGCAGGTGTCAGGAGCGCGCCCGGTTGATGGCGTCCGAGCCAAGCCAGGGCATCCGGCCCCGAGAGTCCCAAGACCGATCGGGCCAGCAATGTCGCAAACAGGGCCGTGCGCCCGAGCCCGGCGGAACAGTGGATGATGAGGTTGCGGCCCTGCGAAGCCTGTTCGTGTGCCTGCCGGAGCACATCGGTTAGGCGGCCATTGCCAGGAACGCCGTAGTTGGGAATCGGCAGCGACAACACCGTCAGCCCTTCCTCCCGATAGATCGCGAGCAGGTCCCGCCCCGTTTTCTCCCGGCATTCGTCCGGCTCGGCCAACAGCACCACCCCGTGAATGGACGCGGCTCTGAACTCCGGCAACAGCCTACCCTCCGGATCGTAGAGGCCAAACGGCATGGCGCTGCCATACACTCGTCCCGGCAGATTCAGCGGATAGGCGGTCAGCGGCCTCCCGTTCATCCGGTCTGGTGATGGAATACCCGGCAGCATGCGCCGTCCAGTCCTTCCAATCGGCGAGCGTGGCCTTCAGCATGGCTTTCGCCGCCTTCCGCAACCACGCGGACTTCCGCGCGGCCAGGTCGCGCTGCACGGCCTTGACCTGTGGCTGGTCGCCCAGGTGCACATTCGCCGTCTCCCAGCCCATGGCATACAGCAGCTTGCCCTCGTCTCGTTTCTTCGGCAACGCCGTCAGTTCGATGCGCGAGCAATAGGGCGAGAGCCGCCGAAGAAGCCACGGGCCCTCCATTCGCACAAACGGATCGCGACACCGCACGGCCTGCTCCAACATCGATTGATACAGGACCGTGCCGCCGCCCTGCTGCCCTTGGGCCCACAGACCAGAAGAGGCAATCAGCCGCTTCGCCTCACGCGCGACCTTCCCGCCTCGCCATTCAGCGAGCGCGACGAACCGTGGACGACCCAGACTACCCAGGCCAGAACGCCGCCGTCGGAGACCATACGACAGCCCTGCCTCCGGCATCACCTGCTCAAGGGCAGTGGTCACGTCGCGAGGCACCGCGTCTTCCACCATCGGAAGCGCCGCCATCTTCTTCCAGAACTTCACCGGATCGCGCAGGGAGTTCGTGGCGATCTCGCGCAACCAGCGATGCTGCTCCGACAAGACAAACGGCCGCCCGCCTGCCCGCAGCCCGTCGAGATAGCCGGTCAGCACCGCATCGCAGGCCTCGTCCAACTTGACGGCCAGGTGCTCAACCCGACCGGCGAGCTTGGCGCTCACGACCAATCGCACCAAGTCGCTGGCGTAAGAACACACACAGGCTTCGTCAAAATCGTTGATGCCCCAGATCAGGCGTCCTTCACTATCGCGCCACGTGCCGAAGTTTTCGACATGCAGATCGGCGACCGCCCGCAGCGGCGGGGCCGTGGCCAGATCGGCACAGACTTCCGGCCAGACCTGCATCCACCGGTAACAGGTAGCCCGGAGAAAGGAAAAGGGACTCTGTGTCATCACGGCATGCTTCAGACGCAGATCCGCCGGCACAAACGGCACCTGCCGCTCCGACCATCGCTCATAGGCCTGTGTTGCGTGGAGAATATTCATGGGAATAATCGGCTGAGTCGCGCTAAGGTCTCACGTCCGGCAGTGGACCGCAAGCTGTGAGCGGGAGAGGGCGGATGTGATGCGCATTAGACTTTTGGAATGTGCGCGAGCTTCTGTTTGATCGCCGTCAGGTTCTCTGGGGTCGATCGCACCCGTAGCGTGAGCCCCTCGGCATCATATTCTTCGGACAGGATACGCATCCGCGCGCGGATCTCCGCCACGACCTTTTGAGCAGTAAACGGAATCCGCAATTCCTCGTCGATCATATCGCTCTCAAAGTACCCCATAATGCGCCCGCGGAGCGCCTGCAGATCGTCCTTGTCTCTTGTGGACAGCAAGACCGCGTCGGGATATTCCGACTTCAGGGCTGCAACCTCGTCCGGCCCGAGACGATCGCGTTTATTCAACACCAACAGGCTGGGAACATCCGTGGCGCCGACTTCGGCCAACACCTTGCGCGTGACCTCGAGTTGGGAGCGAAAGGACGGATCTGAGGCGTCGACGACAAACAGCAGGAGCGAGGCACTGGCCGCTTCATCGAGCGTCGACTTGAACGAGGCCACCAAATCATGCGGGAGCTTTTTGATGAAACCCACCGTATCGGACAGGAGGACCTTCGGACGCGTCTCAGGATACAAGGGCCGGATCGTGGTATCGAGCGTGGCGAACAGCTTATCGGCCACGAGCACCTCGCTGCCCGTCATCGCCCGCATGAGCGACGATTTCCCGGCATTGGTGTACCCCACGAGCGCGACCGTCAATTCGTGCTCCCGCCTCGCGCGGCGCGTCTGATGCTCGTCCCCGATCGCCGCCAATTCCTCCCGGAGTTCCTTCATCCGATCGCGGATTTTACGCTTATCGAGTTCAAGGCTCGTCTCCCCGGCTCCTTTGCCGCCGACTCCCCCGCCTTGCCGCTCGCTGCCGCCGCCGGTTTCCCGCAATCGTGGCGCCAGATAATTGAGCCGCGCAATCTCCACCTGCAGCCGGGCCGCTCTCGTTCGCGCATGCCGGCTGAAAATTTCAATGATCACCCCGGTCCGATCGAGCACCGGCACACCGGCAGCCCGTTCAAGGTTTTTCAATTGTGACGGCGACAGATCACAGTCCACGATGACGATCTGCGCCTGTTCGCCAGGGCCGGGGGCAGCCTCGATGCGGTCGTCCGGTTCGTCGTCGTCCGATTCTTCCTCGACATCCACATTCTCCGCCTCGTGTTTCGACGCGGCCTTGTCCTTCGGACGGCCAAATGCCGATTCGATCTTCCCGGATCCACCGGTCCATCGAGCCAACTCGGCGAGTTTGCCCTGTCCCAGGACCGCCGCATAGCGATCCGAACTCCGCTTTTGAGTCACACGACCCACGACGTTGTACCCGAGAGTCGTCACCAGACGGGTGAGCTCTTGCAGCGAACTGTCCACCTCCTCCGCAGTCACGCGCGGGGTGCGGATCGCCACAAGGACGGCATTCGGTTGTGAGGGCTTCGACATCGCAAGCCTTTCCTTAAGCATCTCTCTGTGAAAGTCGTGCATCTTAACAGGAAACGACCGGCCCAGGTCAGCCCACATCGCGCCTGGAGACCAGGGATATTGCCACACAACTCAGCAGGTCAGGGAAAAAATCAGGACGCTGCTTTACCATCGGCCGCCTGGCGGGGGATGGAAAGTCAGAGACGAACGAGACCTTGAGATGAGCTATACCTAATATGGTATAGTAGGGCCGGTCATGTGGGAGATCTACGAACACCGCCGGGCGAGCAAGAGCCTCGATCGCCTTCCGCTCGAATTGCTGAAACGCTATGAGAAGTGGAAAGACATCGTGCGGATCTCCGGCCCGGCAGGCCTACGCCTCATCAAGGGGTTCCATGATGAACGGCTTCAAGGAGAATGGGAAGGTCACCGTTCGTCGCGGCTGAATGCACAGTATCGCGTCATCTATAAGGTTGATGAACACCTGATTCAAGTGGTCGTCATGGACGTCACCGCGCACGATTATCGGAGGCAATCATGAAACACAAGGACATCCGTCCGGCAAAAGCGCGAGTTGTGGTTTCAGTAGGAGAATCCGTTCGGATTATCCGTGAACTGCAAGGGCTCACGCAAAGCGAGCTGGCTCGAAGGACCAAGATTCCCCAGTCCACCATCTCAGCCATCGAAAACGATACCATCAATCTGGGGGTCGAACGGGCCAAAACCCTGGCGCGCGTTCTGCAGTGCCATCCCGCCGTCCTGGTCTTTCCCGGCTGGGACGTGACCAAGCCATCGGCAGCGTAGCCACTGGCCGGCAAGAGTCGGATTCACTCTCTTCTAATAAATCTCTCAATCCTCGTTGCCAAAGAGGTACCTCCTCATTTTTGCGACAGCCACCCCCGCGCCTTCCAAAGCAGGATACCTCTATGAATCCCTGCTGGTTCGCTTCAGACGTTGCCGGATGTGTTCTTGAGGTCAGTGCGCGCTGGTGCGGCGAAAGCCGCTATCGGACGGGCAATCCGAAGCGGTTCCATCGGATCGCCTTGGAGGTGCGATCAATCGAGAAATAGATAAATTCCGCCTTGCCCAGGATCCTGTCCTTGGCGACATACCCCCAGAATCGGCTATCGAGGCTGCTCTCGCGATTGTCACCCAATACGAAATAGGAGTCTGGAGGAACAGTCGCCGGGCGAAGATTGTCTCGGGCATTCTCTGGCTGGATCTGTGTGTCGGTGTGCTGGATATAGCTTTCCGAGAGAACGGCACCATTCAGATAGACCACCTGATCGCGCACCTCTACGACATCCCCGGGAAGCCCAATGACTCGTTTGATGAAGTGTTTGGTTTCGTCCTGGGGAAATTCAAACACGATCACATCAGCACGCCGCGGCATCGCATGGCGATAGGCTCCTTTGTTCACAACAACATGATCGCCCGGCACCAGCGTGGGGAGCATGGCTCCGATTGGAATCTGAAAACTACGCGACCAGGACTTTGCCTCAACTGCAAGGTCTTGAAACGACTCTTCCCAAAACGCCCCGCGGGCAGCATCGAGTAAGGCGCTTTCTGGTCGATTGCCTCGGTCATCATAACTGTCGAGAATCCCTTGCGCCTCACTCCTGCTGAAGAGCGAGCCGTAATATTCGGCCAAGCGGGCTTCTAAAAACGCCGGCGGGGCCAGGTCGACCAACATATAGTTCATGGTCTTCACCATGGCTTGCTTGATGGTCTCCAGCTCAGACGCGTTCAACGTACCCGCGAGGACCTCCTTGATCTGCAACTTCTTGCTGATGTTCTCGGCATCCCCCTGTTTGCTGAGCGCCTCCATCAATGATCCGTTCGCGACGTCGCGTCGAGCCAGCTCATGATACACAGCCGCCGTATGCTCCAGTTGCGTTGCGTCCGCCCGAGTATGGCTGTGCACAACAGACAGCAATACGACGCCCGACAGTAAACCGATAGTCAAGAGGATCAGCACGCGGGAGTGATTGCGGAAGAACATACTATGAACTGTAGCCGTGAATGCGGTTACGGTCAACGTGGGTAGTGAGGATGATAAAGACCGGAGAATTGCTTCTCACGATAGATGCGGAGCTCGATCGGTTACTCCTGGCCGGGGATTGTCACATTGCGTGCCGTCGGGGCGAGAGTGAGCGCCCCCTCACTGCGAACCAGATCCTGGCACCATCCGTATGACTCCCCAATAAACGATACGCCTAGCTTAATTTGGCCGGCTTTCGTAAGTATCGAGCAGCCTTGCCAATGAACAGTTTTGTGTTATTCGAAAACAAGTGGACTTCCCAGCCTTTTACGGACAGATCAGGAAGCCCGACTCGACATTGCTTCA
>CABVRO010000115.1 GCA_902500715.1 uncultured Nitrospira sp.
CTTCCGCCACGCGCCGCGCCACCGCCAGGATCAAGGCCCAGGTGAGATCGGCAGTCGAGTCGGTCAACACGTCCGGAGTATTCGTGACGACAATGCCCTGAGCCGTCGCGGCGGCGAGGTCGATGTTGTTGTACCCCACGGCGTAGTTCGCCAGGATCTTGAGTCTGGTCGGCTCGGCCAACAGGGCCGTATCCACGCGATCGGTCAGGGTGCAGATGGCCGCATCCGCTTCGCGAAGTCCTGCCTTGAAGGTCTCCCACGAGGGCGCGATGTCGCGCGGCTCATTAAAGAGCTGAAACTGCTGGCGGGCTGCCGCCATGACCGGATCGGGCAACAGTCGGGAGATATAAAGGGTGGGACGCGACATGACACCTCGTGTGCGAGGCCTGCATCTTAGCGAATCGCATTCGGCGCAACAACTGACTTGTCCTGCTCTCTGCCGAGCGACTACAATGACGCAACGTAATCACAAGCATGGCCCTCATCCTTCCCAACAGCTCATCCGTCGTCGTCAGCGGCCTTCGGCAACTCCTTGGACAGGCGAAGGTCCTGAACGACGTACCCACGCTGACCGCCTACGCCGTCGATGCCAGCATTTACCGGATGACTCCGCAAGCCGTCGTACTTGCGGAACATGAAGGCGACATCGATACTGTCGTACGATTTGCGGTGGAGCGAGGCATCACCCTCACGCCGCGCGCGGCCGGCACCAATCTGACCGGCTCCGCGATCGGTTCCGGCATCATCCTGGACATCTCCAAGATGAACCGGATCCTCGAAGTGCATGAGGAGGAACGCTGGGCCCGTGTGCAGCCGGGGATCGTCCTGGCGGAATTGAACAAGCAGCTCGGGCGACGCAATCTCCTCTTCGGTCCCGACCCGTCGAGCGGAGACATGTGCAAACTCGGTGGCATGCTCGCCAATAATTCGGCCGGTCCTCACACCCTGATCTATGGTGCCGTCAAAGACAACGTCAAGGCCATGCGTCTCTGCCTGCCCTCCGGGTCCTGGCTGTCGGCTTCGGCGATGAACCTGAACGATCCTGGGTTGGATCGGACCCTCGCGGCTCATCCATCGCTCAAGCCGATCCTCGACCTCGTCCAGCGGCAGCGCGGGCTGATCGACAGCAAAAAGCCGACGGTGAGTAAGAACAGTTGCGGGTATAACTTGTTCGGTTTGGCCGACGGGCTGAGCCGCGGCTGCTTCGATCTGCCGAAACTGTTCGTCGGCAGCGAGGGCACATTAGGCGTCGTGAGCGAAGCGACGCTCCGGTTGGTACCGAAACCCCAGGGCACGTTGACGGCGTTGATCCACTTCCGCCGCCTGGAAGAAGTCGGGGAGGCGGTGCCGCATCTCTTGACCCTCCGGCCCAGCGCGCTGGAAGTCATGGATGCGAACACACTGAATCTGATCGGGCGGTCGGCGCATGGTATTCCCGCCGATGCCGCCGCCACCCTGCTGGCTGAACTCGATAGCAGCGAAGGCGAAACCGATCTGCGCGAACGGGCCGACCGCATGGCCGCCATCTGCGGGCGCTATCAGCTGTGCGGCGACCTCACCATCGCCTATGACAAGGAGCAGCGCGACCAGCTCTGGAAAGCCAGAAAAGCCCTGTACCCCACGCTCTACCGGTTCGATCCGCGCAAGAAGCCGATCAATTTCGTGGACGACGTGGTCGTGCCCGCCACGAGGATCAGCGAGTTGATCCGGTACTTGGAAACCTTCTTCGAGGGCCAGCATGTGCCGGTGGCGATCTTTGGCCATATCGGCAACGGCAACGCCCACATCACGCCCTTGCTCGACGTGAACGACCGGCAGGATTTCGACAAGATGGTGCAGGCCTACCATGAGATTCATGGCGCCGTGCTGTCCCGGTTCGACGGATCCATCTGCGGCGAGCATGGCGACGGCCGGGTGCGGGCCGAATATGTGCGCAAGATGTTCGGGGACGAGTTGTATCAACTCTTCGTGCAGGTGAAGCAGACGCTCGATCCCGCGAACGTGATGAACCCCGGCATCAAGATCAGCGAGACGCCGTTTACCGAACACATCGACTACCAGCGGCTGTCGAAATCCTGTGCGACCTGCGCGAAGTGTAACTCCGTCTGTCCGGTCTACGACGTGTTCCAGTCGGAAGACATGAGCTCGCGCGGTTGGTTCGAAATCGTCACGGCGAAGGACTACAGCTACCTCGACTCGAAGCGGGTGGTGGAAGCCTGCTTGAATTGCAAATCCTGCCGCACGATCTGTCCGGCCGGGGTGGATGTGTCGGAGCTGATCCTGCAGCGGCGCGCCGAGAATCCCAACCGGGGCTCGCGCTGGCTCTTTACCCTGCAAGCGAAATTGCCGATATTTGAAGCGATACTTAAGCTATTGGCCAAGACGCAGTCATGGTGGGATCGGCCCGCTCCACGCGGTCTGCTCGAACGCCTGGCCGCGCCGGTCATGAAACGCATCGCCTCCACGGCCAAATTTCCGGCCGAGATGATCTTGCCGAAGCTCGCCACGACCCACCTGCGCGACCGGTATCCGGAGCTCACGCAACCCTCGAAGTCCAAATCCGGCCCCCGCGTCGCGTACTTTCACGGCTGCGCGGCGAACTACTTCGACGACGGGGTGGGGGACGCGGTCATTTCCGTCTTACGCAAACATCACGTAGAGCCTGAACTTCCGCCGCAACGATGTTCCGGGACGCCGATCGAAACCTATGGGCATGTCGATCTCGTGAAGGAGAATGCGCGCTTCAATCTGCAATCCCTGGCGGGCTATGATCAGGTCGTCACCGGCTGCGCCTCCTGCACGCTGATGCTCAAGGAATACAAAAAGTTCTTCGACAGCGGTCCGGAACAACAGGCGGCGGACACGTTGGCGAAGAAGGTGGTTCACATCACGGAATTCGTGGCGCGATCCAACCAGCATCCACCGATGGGGACGCCGGAAGGCCAGGGCGGGAAGGTCACCTACCATTCGTCCTGTCACCTGCGAGCCGCCGGGGTGACCAAGGAGCCGCGGCAGTTGCTCAAACAGTTGCCGGGATCGGATTATGTCGAAATGACCGATGCCGACCGTTGCGCAGGCGGGGCCGGGACCTACATCGTGAAGGACTACGACACCTCGCAGAAGGTCTTCGACCGGAAGCGCCGGAACATCGAGCAGAGCGGGGCGGAGACGGTGGCAACGAGTTGCCCGGCCTGCATGATTCAGCTGAACAACGGCATGCGCGGTCGCGTGGCGGTGAAACATGTGGCGCAATTACTTAACGACGCCTATGAGGCGGGCGCAACAACCGAGACAGGATCAGGAGCGGGCCAATGACCTTTCGCAAAGTGGATATGATTTTTGTGGTGCTGGCGCTGCTCGTCGTCGGGGGCGTGGCCCTGTTGCCGTCGCCGCGGGACCGTAATCCGAAGGTGCCGTCCAACAGCGCGCACCAGGCGATCACCGTAGAGAGCCAGTGCACGACTTGCCATACGCCGACCGGCGCGCGCCCCTTGCCGGTGCAGCATCCCAAGCGGCAGGATTGCCTGCATTGCCACGCGCGGGCGCAGGGATAAAGCGTACAACGTGAAACGTGAAAGGTACGACGAGAAGCGTAAGACGTCAGACGTGGAACGTGAAACGTAAAAGGCGAAGAAATAGGACGTAAGAGGCAAGGCATAAGCCGGAACACGACCGAAAGTCGTTTCACCTTTTACGTCTCACGTTTCACGCATCGACTGAACAGGAGGATTCATCGACCATGGTCAAAGTGTTGATTCTTGGGCCTACGTTACAACAGCGGGTGACGGAACCGGAATTGGATGTGGAAGTGGAAGGATCGGTACCCATTAAGCTACTCATCGAAGGCAATGCCGACCTCATGGATGCTCTGGCGCCGTTCGTGGTACGCGGCGAACTGCTGGTGACCGTGAACCGCAAGGTCGGCTCGCTCGATTCCGTGGTGAAAGACGGCGACGTGTTGAAAATCGCTCACCAATCCCGCGCCTCCTATGACGGCACCACCGATATTCCTACCTGAGTGGGCGACGGCCTCGAGGGCCGTCGCCCGTGAAGCGTGAAACGTTTGGGTCCGGTCGGAACGCCTCCCCAGGTCCCTACCAGATACGGTTCCTCTTCCTCCCCTCGGGCCATCCTGGTAGACTGGCGCCGCAATCGACCGGGCCGGGAGCGGGGAAACGATGGCGCGCAACGATCAAGCGGTGCGTCTGTTGGTGGTCTTGAAGCAGCTGGAGGGGGCGCGGCAGGGCCTCACGCTGGAGCAGCTGGCTGAATCGCTCGCGCCCGGATCTACCCGTCATCCGCGCACGCTTCGGCGCGACCTTGCCGCGCTGGAAGAAGCCGCGTACCCCCTCGTCACTGAACGCATCAATGGCCAGACCTGCTGGCGGCTCATGGAAGGGTTTCGCACCGTTCCCGGGTTGCGCTTCTCTCCCTCGGAACTCATGGCGCTGACCTTCAGTCGCCGGCTCATCACCCCGCTGGAAGGCACCGAACTCCACACCTCGCTGCAGTCTGCCTTGGGCAAGGCCGCCGCCGCGTTGCCGCCGCAGGGCGTGGCGTTGGTGCAACAACTCGACGGCACCTTCAGCGTGGGCCTCGGCCCGCACAAGCGCTATCGGCAGCATCGCGAAACCATCGACCGGCTCACGAGGTCCATCGCCGACGCGACCACGGTGCAGATCCGGTACGACTCCGCCTCACGCGGCCGCACGACCAGGCGCGAAGTGGATCCCTATCGGCTCTGGTATGCCACCGGCGGCCTCTACCTCATTGCCTATTGTCACTTGCGACGCGAGCCGCGCATGTTCGCCGTGGAGCGGATCAAGTCCGTCACGCCCACGGACCATCCCTATCAGATGCCGCTGCATTTCGATCTCGACGCCTTTGTGCAGGATGCGTTGACGGTCATGCGTGGGCCGCGGGTCGAGGTGGAGTTGGAATTCAACAAGGCCACGGCCGCCTGGGTGAAGGATCGAGTCTGGCACGCCACGCAGGGAACCAAACGCACCAAAGGCGGCGGTCTGCGAATGACCCTCTCCGTGGCCGATACCCGAGAACTGATCGGGTGGGTGCTGAGCTTCGGCAGCGGCGTGAAGGTGCTCAAGCCTGACAGCCTGCGCGAAGCCGTGCGTCAGGAAGCGCAACGGATCGCGGCGCAAGCATAGGCCAATTTTGCAATGGGATCAGCGGCGAAGAGCGCCGCAAAAAGAAGCGGGCAGCATAGCTGAACAGCCATGCCCATTCAGTTGTACGGCCTTCCGTTCCACAACGAGATGCGCTTCGCGCACGACAAGCGACGGTCTCTTCCCCTTGTGACCCCGGATGTCACAGTCTCGGAGTATGCTGCCGGCAAGATTCACGGGCACAAGGGAGGCGGCCATGCGACAGGCTCAGGTGCAGAGCGGAATCATCGTCGGATTGTTGCTGAGGATGGCGATGACCGGGACAGGGCGGGCAGAGCCCGGCTTCGACGAGAAGTACCAGCGGGACTTCAACATCTTCAATCCCATCAACCAGTACCAGCCAGGCAACCCGCTCAATCCCATCAACCGGTTCGATCCCGGCAACCCCGCAAATCCGATCAACCAGTTCAACCCCAACAATCCCTTCAATCCGGTCAATCGCTAACGTCCGGAGAATCCGTTGAATCCTATCAATGAGTACAATCCCACGGTGCCGTTTGCGCCGTTGGATGGTGGGGGAGGGGCGGGAAAGAAGCGGTGAGGCTACTCATGTCTTGCCCGATCCCAGCGAAAGACGCTTCAGGGGAGTCGAGCGACGATCCCCAGCCCCTAGGCATCCACCAGCCGCTTTTACCCGTAAAAACGCGGGTGAATTAAGGCGCTGGAAATAGTATCCTGCGGCGCAAATGGTCCCAAAAGTCTTAATAAAAAGGCGCACTCCCGGGCGGGTGGGATGCCGGAAGAAATTCAAGAGCTTACTGAGCCTTGCGGAATGAAAAATGGATCAGGCAACTCATAATAAGATCGTCTCCTTTATCTGGGGTATCGCGGATGATGTCCTGCGGGATCTGTTTAAGCGCGGCAAGTATCCCGATGTAATTCTGCCGATGTGCGTCATCCGCCGCATGGATGCGGTGCTTGAGCCGACAAAGAAGGTGGTACTCGATACCAAGAAGATGCTCGACAAGGCGCGTATTACCGAGCAGCGTGCGGCGCTGTGCGAAGCGGCGGGCCAGGCCTTCTACAACACCTCGAAGTTCACGCTGCGCGATCTCAAATCCCGAGGTAATCAGCAGCAACTACTTGCTGACTTCGAAGACTATCTGAACGGCTTCTCGCAAAACGTTCAGGACATTCTCGAAAATTTCAAGTTCCGCAACCAGCTTCACACGCTGTCCAAGGCCGACGCCATCGGTACGCTCATCAACAAGTTTCTCGATCCCGAGATCGACCTTTCGCCGGCCGGTATTGATAACCACGCGATGGGCACGGTCTTCGAAGAACTAGTCCGTAAGTTCAATGAAGATAACAACGAGGAAGCCGGCGAGCACTGGACGCCGCGCGATGCCGTTCGACTCATGGCGAACCTCGTGTTTCTGCCCATTGAGGCCAAGATCAAATCCGGCCCTATCTGCTGTATGACTGCGCCTGTGGCACCGGCGGCATGCTTACGGTGGCGGAGGAAACACTCACAGCCATTGGCGCAAAGCGCAAGCAGCAGGTCACCAGCCTGCTCTACGGTCAGGAAATCAATCCAGAAACGTATGCGGTCTGCAAGGCGGACATGCTGCTGAAGGGCGAAGGGGAGAGCGCCGACCACATTGTCGGCGGCGCGGAATGGTCCACGCTTTCTCATGACGCGTTTCCGGCGCAAGAGTTCGACTTCATGCTCTCCAACCCGCCTTACGGGAAGAGCTGGAAGAAGGATCTTGAAGCGATGGGCGGCAAGGACGGCATGCGCGACCCTCGCTTCAAAGTGATGCACCAGGGTGATGAGCTGTCGCTCGTCACGCGTTCCAGCGATGGCCAGATGCTCTTTCTCGCCAACATGGCGTCGAAGATGAACGGCAGATCGGCTTTGGGGAGCCGCATTGCCGAGGTTCATAACGGCTCGTCACTCTTCACCGGGGACGCGGGCCAGGGCGAGAGCAACATCCGTCGCTGGATCATCGAGAACGACTGGCTCGAAGCCATTGTCGCGCTGCCCCTCAATCTGTTCTACAACACCGGTATTGCCACGTACATCTGGGTGCTGTCAAACAAGAAACCGGCACACCGCAAGGGCCAGGTGCAGCTTATCGATGCGACTCAGTGGTTCAAGCCGCTGCGGAAGAATCTCGGCAAGAAGAACTGTGAGCTTTCCCCTGGGGATATTGAACGCATCAGCCGCACCTTCCTCGATTTCAAGGAGACGCCCGAGTCGAAGATCTTCCCCGACGCCGCCTTTGGCTACTGGAAGGTCACGGTCGAGCGCCCGCTGCGCCTGCACAGCCAGCTCACGCTCAAAGCCATCGAGACCCTGAGGTTCGCATCGGGGGATGAAGATCTGCGTGCCACACTCTACGAGGAGTTCGGTGATGCTCTCTTCACAAAATTCTCAATAATCTCGGCGAAGCTGGAGAAGCGGCTGGCTGAGTGGGGTAGCGACGAAGACGAAGGCGACGAGGAAGAGGGCGGTGGAACGAAGAAGGAGCTGCCCGAGAAGAAGAAAAAGAAACTGCTCGATCCAAAAACTTGGGAGCGCGATGGGCGATTGGTCGAAGTCGCCACGAAGCTGCGCGAGGCGTTGGGGGATAAGCTTTTCGAAGACCACAACATCTTCCGCGATCGGGTCGAGGCTGCGCTCAAGAAGGCTGACATCAAGCTCGCTGCCGCTGACCTCAAGCAAATCCTTAAAGCCGTGAGTTGGCGCGTCGAGACCGCGCCGCCTGTCATCGCCAAGGTGCATAAGCCTGGTAAGGTCAAAGCTGACCCGCTTCATGGTTTGTTCGAGGCCACGGTGGACGGCAAGCCCGCCATTGTTGAATACGAGCCTGATTCCGATCTGCGCGATACCGAGCAGGTGCCTCTCCTGGAAGAAGGCGGCATCGAGGCCTTCATCCGCCGCGAGGTGTTGCCTTACACGCCCGACGCCTGGATCAAGGAAGACGCCACCAAGATCGGCTACGAGGTCAGTTTCACGCGGCATTTCTACAAGCCCCAGCCGCTGCGAACCCTAGATGAGATCAGCGCCGACATCCTCGCCATCGAGAAAGAGGCCGAGGGGCTGCTGGATGGGCTACTCAAGGTGGGTGCCAAGCCATGAAGAAGAAAGCCGTCTCCTCACCCCCCAAGACCAAGCCCTCCACGCGACAGCCAAGGGAGCGGAAACAACGCAACCTGGCAGCCCAGGTGCCGAGGCGCGCAGTCGTCGATGCGGCGGGTCTTCTCTCGGACTTGCGCAGCCTCATCCAGTCTTCCCGCGAGCGGTTGGCCATCGCTATCAACGCCACCTATGCGTATCTCTGTTGGCAGGTGGGGCGTCGCTTGCTGCGGGAGAACTTGCAGGCCGGGCGTGCGGCCTACGGCAAGCAGATTCTTGCGACAGTGTCACAAGAATTGACGGCCGAATTCGGCCCCGGCTTCAACTACACGGCCTTGACCCGAATGGCCCGGTTTGCCGAATGGATGGCAGACGAGCAGATTCTTGCGACGCTGTCGCAAACATTGAGCTGGAGCCACTTCGTCGAGCTGCTCCCGATCAAAGACACATTGGCCAGAGACTTCTACGCCGAGATGTGCCGCATCGAGCGCTGGGATGTGCGCACGCTGCGGCGGAAGATCGGCGGCATGTTGTACCAGCGCACCGCGCTGTCGAAGAGACCGCAAGGAGTCATCTCGGCCGAGATCGCCAAGCTACGCGACGGGCACATGAGTCCCGACACCGTGTTCCGCGATCCCTATCTGCTCGACCTGCTGGGACTCAAAGGCGCGTACAGCGAACGCGATCTCGAGAGCGCCATTCTGCGCGAGATCGAAGGCGTGTTGCTGGAATTGGGCACCGGCTTCGCGTTCGTCGCCCGGCAAAAGCGCATGAGCGTGGGCAAAGACGACTTTCATCTCGACCTGCTCTTTTTTCACCGTCACCTCCGTCGGTTGATCGCCGTTGAATTGAAACTGGAGTCTTTCCAGCCTGCGCATGTGGGTCAGATGGAGCTGTACCTGCGCTGGCTGGACAAGTACGAACGTGCTCCCGGCGAGGAAGCTCCCATCGGACTGATCCTCTGCGCCTCCGCCGATGCCGAGCAGGTGGAATTACTTCAGCTCGATGCCAAATCCATTCGCGTGAGCGAGTACCTCACCGAATTGCCGCCGCTGCCGCTGCTGCGTGCGCGGCTGCATCAGGCAATCGAACATGCCCGTGAGAGCGCCGCCCGGCGGCTTCCCGATCCGAAAGGTCGGCGATGAAGACCGAGCCCGCGACCGATAAGGCGATCATCAGCCTCGCTCGGGACCTGCGTGAACTTCAACAGCAGGCTGCGCAGCAATACGAGCCGGTGGTTGACGACATCCTTCGCGCCTGCAGCCGCGATATCCACCATATCGAGCACGTGCTAGATGGCCTGCTCGATTTCTGCGGCCGCGAACCGGTACTGGAGATGTACAAAAAGCTCTGTCGCCACTACTGGGAAATCGACCCTGCTGCGACCGCCTCCTATATCAACGCCTACCGCGAATACTGGGATAGCGATGAACCGGGAGGCCAGCTATGATTGCCGACCTCAAGCCGTATGCGGCGTACAAGGAGTCGGGGCTGCCGTGGCTGGGGCAGGTGCCGGGGCATTGGTCGGTCAGCCGCATCAAGACTGTTCTTCGAGAGACAGACCGCCGCGCTGAAAATGGCGAGGGAATATTGCTGTCACTCACTCGTGTCCGCGGACTCATTCCGCACAGAGACATGACGGACAAGATGCACAGCGCAAAGACCCTCACGGGTTACAAGCGCTACCGCGCTGGGCAACTGGTGATGAACCGCATGTAGGCTTGGAGCGGCATGTTCGGAGCTGGCGAGATTGATGGACTGGTGAGCCAGGACTACGCAGTGTTTGACGTCCTAGGTGGACACGCAATCAAGCTGGTCTTGGAGCGACTGAAGACCCCCGATCTGGTGGGTCAGTTCGCGTTGGAATCGAAGGGCATCGGTTCGGGATTCAATCGGCTCTACACCGACCGATTCGGACCCATTCCGATCTCGCTCCCCCCGCCCGACGAACAGGCGGCGATTGTGTGGTTTCTGGACTGGGCGAACGGGCGGCTGGAGCGGGCGATCCGGGCGAAGCGGAAGGTGATCGCGCTGCTCAACGAGCAGAAGCAAGCCATCATCCATCGCGCTGTCACTCGCGGCCTCGACCCCTCCGTCCCCCTTAAACCCTCCGGCATCCCCTGGCTCGGCGATATTCTGGATAGCTACAATCGAACAAAACTCAGTCGTATTTGTATTTCAGTTCGTGACGGGACACATAACCCCCCTCCAGCAGTCCTCGGGGTTCACAGGCTTTTGAGCGTTAGAAATATAATAAATGGACGATTCGTTACTCGTGCTGACGACCGGACGATGACGCCATCCGCATTTGCTGAATTACAGCGATCTTACACCGTGCAACGCGGCGATGTAGTAGTGGCAATAGTAGGAGCTACCACAGGAAAGTGCGCTGTTGTCGACACAATGGAGAACGTCTTGGTGCAGCGAAGTCTAGCGATTCTTCGCCCTAAACCCAGACTCGTGAGAAGTGACTACCTGAGCCTACTTGTTTCGTCTGAAGTTATTCAGGGTCAGCTCAAGCAGATAGTTACCAAATATGCAGCACAACCGGGAATCTACCTGGGCGAATTGAGCGGCCTTCAAGTGATTTATCCATCCCTGGACTTCCCAGGTTTTAACGGACACCGTAGGGTGGTCGTTACAACAGGGGGAGG